>DASPKT010000295.1:0-11529 GCA_035627915.1 Azospirillaceae bacterium | reverse complement strand
CGACGGCGCTGCCGCCGACGACCAGTTCCCCGAGATCCCCGACTACGAGGAATGAGGCCGGCCGCCGCAGGGGCGGCGGGACGGTGACCGGAGGGAGGGCGCGATGGCCGGGACGGTGCACGACCTGCTGGCGGACGGGCTTTCCGGCTGGCGCATGGCCGGCCAGGGCGGGTTCGTCCTGGTCGACGGGGCGGCGGAGAGCCGGGGCGGGCACGGGCTGCTCTGGTACGCCCCCGCCGTCTTCGGCGACTTCGACCTGACGGTGGAGTGGCGGACCCAGGGCCCGTACGACAATTCCGGCGTGTTCCTGCGTATCCCGCCGCTGGCCGACGACCCCGCCCCCGCCATCGCCGAGGGGTACGAGGTCCAGATCGACGACCGCGGCGTGGCGCCGGACGGCAGCCTGGACAGCCCGCTGCACCTGACCGGCGCCATCTACACCCTGGCCCCGGCGCTCGCCCGCGCCTTCCGGCCCATGGGCGAGTGGAACCTGTTCGAGATCGCGGCGCGCGGCCCCGCCATCGCCGTGCGCCTGAACGGGGTGCCGGTCAGCCGGCTCGACCATGGCGACCGGCGCACCGCCGGACACGTCGCCATCCAGGCGCACCATGAGGGGTCCAGGGTGCAGTTCCGCACGCTGCGCCTCGTCCCCTGCTGAAACCACCGCCCCGCCGCGCTGTTCTCCTCCGGGATCGAAGGAGGACGGCATGCGTTGGCAGTTGGGGCGCCGGAGCGAGAACGTCGAGGACCGCCGCGGCATGGGCGGCGGAGGGCCGGTGGGCGGCGGCGGCTTCCCGCTGCGCATCGGCGGCCGCGGCCTGGGCGTCGGCGGCACCATCGTCGTGCTGGTCCTGGCCTTCGCCTTCGGCATCGACCCGCGCATGCTGCTGGACGGCGGCGTGCCCGCCGGCGGACCGGTGGGCGGACAAGGGGGCGGGCAGATGGGCGGCGCGCCCCCCGGCCAGGTACAGCAGGCGCAGGCGCCCGGCGACGACCGGATGGCGGAGTTCGTCCGCCACGTGCTGGGCAGCACCGAGGACACCTGGCGCGCCCTGTTCGCCGAGCGCGGCGGCACCTACCGGGAGCCGACGCTGGTGCTGTTCTCCGACGCGGTGCGGTCGGGCTGCGGCACGGCCCAGTCCTCGGTCGGGCCCTTCTACTGCCCGGCCGACCAGAAGCTCTACATCGACCTGTCCTTCTACCGCGACCTCCAGCAGAAGCTGGGCGCGCCCGGCGACACCGCCCAGGCCTACGTGATCGCGCACGAGGTCGGCCACCACGTGCAGACCCTGCTGGGTGTCAGCGCCGAGGTGCGGGAGGCCCAGCGCGGCCTGCCGGAGGCGCAGGCGAACGCCCTGTCGGTCAAGCTCGAGCTGCAGGCCGACTGCCTCGCCGGCGTCTGGGCGCACCATGCCGACCGCGGCCAGAACCTGCTGGAACCGGGCGACCTGGAGGAGGCGCTGGGCGCCGCCGCGGCGGTCGGCGACGACCGGCTGCAGGCCCGCGCCCGCGGCCATGTCGTCCCGGACAGCTTCACCCACGGCTCCTCGGCCCAGCGCACCGAATGGTTCGGCCGCGGCTACAAGGCGGGCGACATGGCGTCCTGCGACACCTTCGCCGAGCCCGCCACCGCCGGCCGCTGAAGGGGCGCTCACCAAGATGTGGCCCCCGGGAGGGACGCCGCCGAGGGGATAGGGCTTCCGCCGTCCTTGCGCCGACGCCCCGCCTGCCCGATGCTGACACCGGGGGCACGGTCGGACTGGTGAGGGGATGCTTCTCGAGAGGATCGATCTGGCGCGGGAGGGCGACTTCCCGCTCGGCCCCCTCATGGTCAGGCCCTCGGTGCACCGGCTGGACGCCGCCGACGGGACGGAGCTGCGGCTCCAGCCCCAGGTCATGCGGGTGCTGGTGGCGCTGGCGCGCCAGCCCGGGGAGGTGGTCACCCGCGACGCGCTGATCCGCACCTGCTGGGGCGGCGGCATCGTCACGGACGAGTCGCTGGGGCGCTGCATCTCGCGCCTGCGCGCGACCTTCCGTGAGGCCGGGGCGGAGGCGCTGTCGATCGAGCCCATCTCCAAGTCGGGCTACCGGCTGCTGGCCCCCGCTGCCCCGCCGCCGGAGAGCCCTGCCATTCCCGACATGCCGGAGGAGCCCGCGGCCGTCGTGCCGCCGTTCCCCATGCCGGCCCCGGCGCCGGGCGCGACGCCGGGCGCCCCACCGGTCTGGGGCCGGAGCCTCCGCCGTGCCGCCCTGGCGGGGGTGGCCCTGCTGGCGCTGGGCGCCGCCGGCGCCGGGATCGTCCTGCGCGGCGACCCCGGGGCCTGGGAGGCGGACGGGGTGCGGCTGCTGACCATGGGCAACGAGGCGGAGTACGCGCCGGCATTGTCGCCCGACGGGACCCGGCTGCTGTTCGCCCGCCTGGCCGAGGACGGCGAGGGCCAGGACCTGTTCCTGCGGCCGCTCGCCGGCGGACCGGATCGGCGGCTGACCGACGCGCCGGGACTGGACGAGGCGGCGGCCTGGTCGCCGGACGGCACGGAGATCGCCTTCGTCCGCGGCAGCGCCAACGCTCCGGAGCAATGCCGCATCCTGGTCCTGCGCCTGCCCCAGGGGCCGGAGCGCGACCTCGGTCCCTGCCGCGACCTGCAGTTCACCACCATGGCCTGGAGCGGCGACGGGCGGGAGCTGATCCTGACCGACCGGACCTCCCGCCTCGGAGGCGGGCTGCAGGCGCTGTCGCTGGCGGACGGGACCCGGCGCCCGCTGACCGATCCGACGGCGACCGCCCTGGGCGACCTGCTCCCGACCGTCTCCCCCGACGGGACCCGCCTCGCCTTCGCCCGCCGCTTCGCGCCCGGCGCCTTCGACGTGATGGTGCTGGAACTGGCGACCGGCGAGGTGCGGCGGCTGACCGAGGATCTCTCGCGCATCCAGGGGCTGGCCTGGGCGCCCGACGGGCAGGGCCTGTTCGCCACCTCGCGCCGGGGCGGCGACACCGGGGTCTGGTGGATCCCCCTGGACGGGGGCGCGCCGCGGCGCCTGCTGCCGGGTCTGCGCTCGCTCGGCAGCGTCAGCGCCGCCGCCGCCGAGCCGCTGCTGGTGGTGGAGAGCCGGGTGGAGCGTTCCTCCCTGCTGGAGCTGGACGCCGACACCGGCGCGCCGCGCCAGACCGACGCCGGCTTCGGCGCCGACCGCCAGCCCGCCTTCGCCCCCGACGGCCGCCTCGCCTTTGTGTCGGAGCGGTCCGGCACGGCGGAGCTGTGGCTGCGCGAAGCGGACGGGGCGGTGCGGCCGCTGACCCAGCTGGGCTCCTCCTACCTGGTGGACCCGCGCTGGTCGGCGGACGGCCGCCGCATCGTCTTCGCCGCCTCCATCGAGGGGACGGTCGACGTCTACCTGCTGTCGCTGGAGGACGGACAGGTGCGCCGGTTGACCGCCGACGCCCAGGTGAAGTGGGAACCCGCCTTCGCCGCCGGCGGGCAGGCCGTCCACTACAGCGGCGGCGGGGTCGGGGCGACGGCGCTGCGCAGCGTTCCCCTCGACGCCGAGGGACGCCCCGCCGGTCCGCCGGTGCCGGGCCCCGAGGCCGCCGGCGTGCTCCCGGGCCCCGGCGGCGACCTCTACCTGCTCTCCCGCGACCGCCGGTCCGTGCTCCGCCGGCCCGCGGGCGGCGGCCCCGACGAGACGCTGTTCGACGCCGGCGGGACGGCCATCGAGGACTGGGACGTGGCCGCCGGCCGCATCGCCCTGCTGCTGCGCCTGCCCGACCAGCCGGAACTGGCGCGGGTGGGCGTGCTGGACGCGGCGACGGGCCGCTTCACACCGTTCGACGGGGTGGCGCCGGTCTCCTCCCCCGGCGGGGTGGCGCTGTCGCCGGACGGGCGGACGGTCGTCGCGGTGCAGGCGCACCTGCCCGACATCAGGCTGCACGCGGTAACCCTGAAGCCGCGCTAAGCACCTGCAAGTCCGAGGAAATCAACCCCCGGTCCGGTTTCGGTCCGGCCCATCTCGGCCGCTCCGTGCGACAAGCGGTGCGCCCGGCGCACCGCCGGGACCGCAATTTCCTCAGGAGTTCTCCGCGATGCGCCTTCTTCCGCTCTCCGCCGCCGCCCTGCTGCTGCTCTCCGCCTGCGCCACCACGGGAGGCGGCAGCCAGACCGCCGAGACCGCCGACAAGCAGCCGGCCGCCAAGACCGAAGGCGCCGCCGGCGCCGGCCAGGACTGCACGCCCAGCGGCACCCGCCTCAGCCGCCGCGGCTGCTGACGGACGCGGATCGGCCGCCGCCCCGCGCGGGGACGGGGCGGGCGGCCGGACGCCGGACAGCTATTGGGGAAGTCTCAGCCGTGCGCCGCCATCCGCGGCGCGTCCCCGTCCACGGAGACGAAGCGGTCGCCCTGCAGCAGCAGCAGGTCGGCGGCCGCCACGTCGAACAGGCAGCCGTGAAGCTGCAGGCCGCCGGCCTCCACCTTCTCCCGGACCCAGGGGAAGGTCATCAGGTTCGCCAGCGACAAACGGATGACGTCCTGCTCCGCCTCCCCCTCCCGCACCGTCTCGGGGCGGTGGCTGTGGCGCACGGTGTCGGCGATCGACATCCATGAGCCCAGGAAGTCGCTCTCCACGTTCTGCTCCAGCAGCGCGCGCACGCCGCCGCACAGCGTGTGGCCCATGACGATGACGTGGCGCACCCCGATGCCGCGCACGGCGAACTCCAGCGCGGCGCTGGTGCCGTGGTAGTCGGCGTTCGGATGATAGGGCGGCACCAGGTTCGCCACGTTGCGGATGATGAACAGGTCGCCCGGCCGGGCCGAGAAGATCAGCTGCGGGTCCACACGGCTGTCGCAGCAGGCGATCACCGCGGCCCGGGGGCTCTGCCCCATGATGGCCAGCTCACGGAACCGCTCGGCATGGTCCTGGAAGCCATTCGCCCGGAACTGCCGGAAACCCTCGATCAGCGTCTGCATGTCGTCCCACCCCCACGGCGTTGCGGCCGTAACATCTACAGGACATTGTTGCACCGCACCAAGGCAAAAGGCGCGAACCCCGCCCCAGGTTCCCCGGGACGCGCGGAACCGCTATAACCGGGCGGCAACCTGACGGGGCGGACATGATCGACCAGAACGGCAAGCCGGTGGCCAAGGCGGCGCTGAAGACCTATCTCGCGACCTACAACGCGGGCGTTCGCGGCTCAAAGGAATTCGGCGCCCTGCCCCGCGCGCTGGTCATCATCTGCGACAACCTGGCGGTCGGCAAGACCACCTACGTCAAGTGCAGCGACGGCCAGGTCCAGCTCTCCCGCCGCGCCGACAAGAGCATCGCCGCGTCGATCTGACGGCGGCGCCGGGGTCCATCCGGCAATGGGATGAGTGCAGGCGCTCCTCACCCCCGTCATCCCGGCGGAAGCCGGGATCCAGGAGTTGCGGCGGGATGCGACCGTTGCGGCGTTCCCGGCTGGTCCGACATCTGAAGAGCGGCTTGCGTGGAGATTGTCCGCGCCACCGGCCCTGCCCGGCTGCGACTTCTGGACCCCGGCTTCCGCCGGGGTGACGGTCGAGCAGGGTGTTACGGTGCAGCAAAGGGTACGGTCGGGCACGGTATGACGGTCTGAAGATCCGCCCCCGACCCTGCCCCTAACCCTGGCCGGCCAGCCACTCCTCGAACTTCGGCGCCGGGAGGGGCTTGCTGAAGTAGAAGCCCTGCGCCTCGTCGCAGCGCAGGCGGCGCAGGAAATCCAGCTGCTCCGGCTTCTCCACGCCCTCCGCGACGACCTTCTTGTTGAGGCTGTGGCAGAGCTGGACCACGGCGGTGGAGATGGCGGCGTTGTTGGGGTCGGCGGGGACGCCGCGCAGGAAGGCGCGGTCCAGCTTGATCTTGTGGGCGGGGAAGCGGCGCAGGTAGGCCAGCGAGGAGTAGCCGGTGCCGAAATCGTCGATGGCGAGGCCGACGCCGACGGCGTGCAGGCGCGACAGGGTGGCGGCGGCCGCTTCCGCGTCCTTCATGGCGGCGCTCTCCGTCACCTCCAGCTCCAGCCAGCGCGGGTCGATGCCGCTGTCGGCCAGCGCCTGCTCCACCACCTCCACCAGGTCGGCCTGCTGGAACTGGCGGGCGGAGAGGTTGATGGCGACGGTCACGGGGGGCAGGCCGCGGTCCTGCCAGTCGCGCGCCCGCCGGCACGCCTCCTTCAGCACCCACTGGCCGATCGGCACGATGAGGTCGGATTCTTCCGCAAGCGGAATGAAATCGCCGGGCGAGATCATGCCGCGCACGGGGTCGTTCCAGCGGATCAGCGCCTCGCAGCCGCAGGGGCGGCCGGTGGCGATGTCGATCTGCGGCTGGAAGTGCAGCTCGAAATGCCCCTGGTCGAGGGCGCGCCAGAGGCCGGAGCTGAGCTCCCGGCGCTTCTGCACCTCCTCGTTCATGCCGTCGAGATAGTACTGGACCCGCTGCTCCGCCGCCTTGGCGCGGCCCAGCGCCAGGTCGGCGTTCTGCATCAGGGCGCGCGCGTCGCGGCCGTTGTCGGGCCAGATGGCGATGCCGCAGCGCGGGTCGAAGCGGATCTCGTGGCCCTGGTAGCCCAGCGGCTCCGACAGGGAGTCCACGATGCGGCGCGCCATCATCTCCGCCCCCTCGAAGCCGGAGAGGTGGGTCTGGATGACGGCGAAGTGGTCGTCGCCCAGGCGCGCCACCGTGTCGGTCTCGCGCACGCAGGTGTGCAGCCGGATGGCGGCCCGGCGCAGGGCGTAGTCGCCGACCGTGTAGCCGAAGGCGTCGTTGATCTCGTTCAGCCGGCCGAGGTCGACGAAGATCACGCCGACCACCAGGCCCGACCGGTCGGCGTGCAGGATCGCCTCCTGCAGGCGGGTCTGGAACTGGCCGCGGTTGGGCAGGCCGGTCAGCTCGTCGAAATTGACCAGCGCCTCGGCCCGCTCCTTGTCCCACTGCCGCTCGGTCACGTCGAGCGAGATGCTGACCAGCTTCTTCACCGCGCCGGCGGCGTCCTTGACCGGTACCTTGCTGGTGAGCAGCACCCGCTCCCGCCCCTCGGCGTCGACGACCCGCTCCTCGTGGTTGACCAGGGCGCGGCCCTCGGCCAGCAGGCGGGCGTCCAGCTCGTCCACCGCGCGCCCGCGCTCGCCCAGCAGCTCCTCCGCGGTGCGCCCGGCCACGGCGTCGGCCAGCAGCCCGTGCAGATCCGCGTGGACGGCGTTGACCAGCAGGTAGCGGCCCTGGGCGTCCTTGGCGCTGACCAGGGCCGGCATGGCGTCCACCAGGGTCGCCAGCAGCTCGTGGCTCTCCCCCAGGGCGGCGCGGGCGGCGCGCACCTCGCCGATCTCGCGGAAGGCGCAGAACAGGACGGTGGTGCCGCCGAAGGTCTGCGGGTTCGCCAGGATCTCGACCGGCACCTCGGTGCCGTCCTTGCGCCGGCAGTAGACGGTCAGCGGCCGGGCCGGCCGGGTCCCCCGCGCGGCGGAAAAGCGGGCGCGCAGGTGGTCGCGCACCCGCTCCAGGTCGCGGTCGGGGATGATCGCCTTGATCGCCTGCCCGCGCAGCTCGTCCGGGCGGTAGCCGAACACCCCCTCGCTGTCGCCGTCGACCAGGAAGATGCGCCCCTCGCGGTCGGTGGCGAAGATGACGTTGGTGGGAACCCGGAACAGCAGGCGCGCCAGGTCGATCTGCTGGGCCAGCAGTTCCGGCAGGTGGGCGAGATCCGACGGCGCGGCGGCCCCCGCCGGCAGGTCGCTCATGTCACGGTCCCAGTAGCGCAAATGTCCCCATCGGCATAATCATAGCGCGAGCGTCCCCATTCGTCAGAGCGGAAACTCAACCTCCGTTCGGATAGGATGGGATCAGGCGGATCGTCATGGGCCCGGAATGAACAGACCGAGCGAGCAGAGGTCGTTGGAGCGCCTGAGCCAGGCGGAGCTGGACGAGGTGCTGCGCCGGCACGAGCTGTACCGGAAGGCCCGGCTGGGCGGGGCCCGCGCGGTGCTGTCCTTCTTCGACCTGTCGGGCCTGGACTTGGCGGGGCGCGACCTGACGGACGCCGACCTCGCCGGCTCCATCCTGTCGAACGCCAACCTGGCGGGCTGCACGCTGGACCGGGCCAACATGTTCGCCTGCGACCTGCGCGACGCCAACCTGCGCGGCGCCAGCCTGCTGAAGACCGACCTGCGCGGCGCCTGCCTGCGCGCCGCCGACCTGACGGAGGCGTCCCTGCTGGACGCCGACCTGCGCGAGGGCACGCTGGCGGAGAAGGACCGCTACGGCGACCTGCACGTCATCCAGATCGAGACGGGCCCGTCGGAGATGCAGCGCGCCGACTTCCGCGGCGCCAACCTGACCCGCGCCCGGCTGGTCGGCGCCATGGCCGCCAACGCCGACTTCGGCGACGCGGTGCTGAAGAACTGCAAGATGAGCCGGGTCGACCTGCGCAACGCCAACTTCTCCGGCGCCGACCTGGAGGGCTCCGACCTCAGCGGGGCCGACTGCTCCGGCGCCAACCTGAAGGGGGCGGTGCTGACCGGCGTCGCCCTGGCCGGCACCGAGCTGGCCGGCGCCGACATGAGCGACGTGCTGACCGACCGGCCGCTGGGGCGCACCCTGACGCAGCTCCCCGCCCCGCTGGAGGAGCTGATGGACCTGCACGCGGCCTGGGTCGCCTCGACCGGCAGGTCGGGCCGCATGCTGGATCTCTCCGGCGTGGACGCGCGCGGCGCGCGTCCCCTGCCCCGGGCCGTGCTGACCGCCATGCGCGGCGCCGACGCCTGCCTCTACGGGCTGGACCTGTCGGGCGCGCAGCTCCAGGCGGCCATGCTGGAGCGGGCGGACCTGCGCGCCTGCGGGCTGCGCAAGGCCGACCTCCGCGGCATCGACCTGCGCGAGGCACGGCTGGACAAGGCGGACCTCAGCGGCGCCGTGCTGCGCCCGCTGGTCATCGACACCGACCGGCTGGTGGCGAGCCAGCTGGTGGGCGCCAGCCTGCGCTACGCGAAGCTGGCCGGCGCCGACCTGCGCGGCGCCGTGCTGCGCGCCGCCGACCTCAGCCACGCCGACCTTGCCGGCGCGCTGCTGGACGACGCCGACCTGACCGGCGCCGACCTCACCGGCACGGTGCTGGAGCCGAAGCCCGCCAAGGCGAAGGCGCGGCGGGGCTGAGGGTCACCCCTCCTCCGCCGCCACCGCCGCCTCGGCAAGGGGCACCGCCGGGTCGGCCGCGCGGGCCGGGTCGATGCGCCTGCCTTCCGCGATGAGCTTCTTGGCCGGCAGGAAGTCCTTCAGCGCGTCCACCGTGTCGATCGCGGCCAGCCGGCCGTCGCGCAGGTAGAGGGCGGCGAAGCGGCCCTGGGCGGGGTCGCCGCGCAGCAGCACCGTGTCGTCGGGGCGCGCCAGCCCGGCGATCTGCAGCTTCACCCCGAACTGGTCGGACCAGAACCAGGGCACCTCGGCGTTCGGCTTCTCCACCCCCAGCATGGCGCGGGCGGCGGCCTGGGCCTGGCCGATGGCGTTCTGCACGCATTCCAGCCGCACCAGCCCGGGCCCGACCGGGTTCGGCTGGCGGGCCACGTCGCCGGCGGCGAAGATCGCGGGATCGGAGGTGCGGCCGACCGCGTCGACCAGGATGCCGTCCTCGCAGGCGAGCCCGGCGGCGCGGGCAAGGTCGTCGCAGGGGCGGATGCCGACCCCGACCACGACCAGGTCCGCCTCCACGGCGGTGCCGTCGGCGAGGCGGACGCGGGCGACGCGCCCCTCGCCTTCCAGCGCCGCCACCTGGGTCCCCAGGCGCAGCTCCACCCCGTGGCGGCGGTGCAGCTCCTCGTAGAAGCGGGAGACGGGCTCGCAGGTCACCCGGGCCATGACCCGGGCTGCGGCCTCCAGCACGACGGGACGGGCGCCGGCCTTGACGGCGGCGGCCGCCACCTCCAGCCCGATATAGCCGCCGCCGACCACCGCCACCCGCCGCCCCGCGGTCAGTTCCGCCCGCAACGCCAGGCAGTCCTCGGCGGTGCGGAGGTAGTGCACGCCGCCGAGCCCGGCGCCCGGCACCGGCAGCCGCCGCACCTCCGCCCCCGTCGCCAGCAGCAGCCGGTCGTAGCCGAGCTCCGTCCCGTCGGCCAGCCGCAGCAGCCGCGCCGCCCGGTCGATACCCTGCACCGCCGTGCCGGGGCGGAGTTCGATCGACTTGTCCGTGTAGAAGGAGGGCTTGCGCAGGTAGATCTTCTCTTCCGCCAGGGTCCCGGCCAGCAGGGCCTTGGACAGGGGCGGGCGTTCGTAGGGCGGCCGCCCCTCCTCCCCCAGCAGGACAAGACGTCCGCCGAAGCCCTCGGCCCGCAGCGTCGCCGCCGCCTGGGCTCCCGCCTGTCCGGCACCGACGATGACGAAAGTTTCATTCACGGTTAGTGCTCCCCTTCATTCCTTCCGCTGGGCGGAAGACTTTCTGTCCTTGCGCGAGGCTTACCTATACGTAAGCGCAAACCAATGAAATTGGTTACCGGTTTGACAAGCCCTGCCCCATCACATGTAGAGTACTGCCAATGCGGGCGGAAAGCCCGCACGCAGGCCCGCCGGGGGGCGGTGGGCCGCGGTAGCGGGGAGCATGGGTGATGCGCGTCGTCGTGGGCCGACCCGGCTCCGGGCGGTAACGGGGGAGGCGCCGGTTGAGCCGGTCGGTCTGGACCCCCCTGGCGATCAAGCAGGCGACGCGCGGCGTCATCGCCGCCTGTGCCATCGGCCTGCTGCTGTCCTTCTTCGAAATTGGTCTCGCCACGCTGCGCGAACGCGCCAAGGTCAGCGACCTCGTGGACCAGATCCTCGACTTGGCGGAGGGCAGCGCCGCGCTGGCCGCCTGGAACCTGGACCCCCAGCTCTCGCGCGAGGTGGCGCGCTCGGTGCTCGCCATCTCCAGCGTCGAGGCGGTGGAGATCAAGCTGTCCGACGGCCAGCAGCTTTGGACCGCCGCCCGCCCCGCCCCGGTGGCGGAGCGGGGCCGCCTGACCTCCGCCGTGTTCGGCGACCTGGTCACCGGCGTGCGCGAGCTGCGCCAGCCGACCTCCACGCCCGTGCGCGGCGTGCCGGCGGTGACGGGCGAGCTGGTCATCCGCATGAACCCCGACGTTGTCGCCAGCGACTTCCTGGCCTTCTCCGTCGCCACCCTGCTGGGCGGCCTCGCCCGCAACGTGCTGCTGGGCCTGGCGCTGGCCTGGGTGTTCCACCGCTTCCTGACCCGCCCGCTGATCGAGCTGGGCCGCGCCATCGCCACGGTCGACCCGGAGCGTCCGATGGACCGGCCGGTCGCCATGCCGTCCGGCCACCACAACGACGAGCTGGGCTACGTCGTCAGCCGCTTCAACGAGACGCTGGCGAAGCTGCACTTCTCCCAGACCGAGCTGCGCCGGCTGGCGACCCGGGACACGCTGACCGACCTGCCCAACCGCGGGCTGGTGACGGAGCGGCTGGACTACGCGCTGATGCCGGCGCGGCGCATGTCGCGGCGGGTGGCGGTGCTGTTCCTCGACCTGGACCGCTTCAAGCAC
>DASPKT010000294.1:0-12450 GCA_035627915.1 Azospirillaceae bacterium | reverse complement strand
GCGAACTATACGAACTCCCCAGCTTAGGTGCGCATAGGTCCGAAGCCCCACCCCTGACCAGGGTGGGGCTTGCAAGAACTATCCTTACTCGGCGTTGACCTGCTGGCGGGCGATGTCCAGCTGGGTCTCCATCTCGCGCTGGATGCGGTGCTCGGAGACGTCGAGGCCCTTGGCGTCGAGGTCGGACTTCACCTGGCGCACGATGTCGTGGTGGTGCGGCTCGTTGAAGTCGATGTCCACCAGGCGCTTGGCATAGGCGTCGGCGTCGGCGCCGGTGAGGCCCAGCTGGCCCGCGGCCCACAGCCCGACCAGCTTGGCCCGGCGCGCGTAGATGCGGAACAGCAGCTCCTCATCGTGCTTGAACTTGTTCTCGAAGGCCTGCTCGCGCTCGTCGAAGGTGGTCATCGGTCCCTCTGCTATGCCGCCGGATGCGGGTGGTCGGGGGCTTTATAATAACGCATGAGGGCCGCGTCACGCACCAAGGTCGCCCCGCGCGATCAGGCCGCGGCAGCGGGCGCCGCCGCCTCGGGGCTTCGGCGGTACTCCCCCGGGCCGATGCCGAAGCGCGCCTTGAAGCGCCGGGTGAAGGAGGGAAGCGAGGCGTAGCCGGCCCGGTGCGCCACCTCCGCCACGCTGAGGCGCGAGCCCAGCAGCAGGCGGCGCGCCTGCGACAGGCGCCATTCGGTGAGGTACTGCATGGGCGCCATGCCGGTCTTGGCGCGGAACCGCTCGGCGAAGACGCTGCGCGACAGGGCGGCGGCGCGGGCGAGGTCGCCGATGGTCCAGTCGCGGTCGGGGGCGGCGTGCAGCGCCTCCAGCGCCCGCGACAGCTGCCGGTCGGCCAGCGCCGCCAGGAAGCTGTCCTGCCCCGGCCCCTCCGCCGCCCAGCCGCGCACGGCCTGGATGAACAGGATCTCGAACAGCCGGTCGGCGAGCGCCCCCAGGCCCGCCTGCGGCCCCTCCCCCTCCACCAGCGCGTGCAGCGCGGGCCCCAGCCACGGGCCGGCGCGCAGGACCAGCACGGGCGGCAGCTGGGCGAACAGCGGGTGGCAGTCCGATTCGTCGAAGCGGCAGAGGCCGCAGACCATGCGCGCCGTCCGCGCCCCCTCCCCCAGCCGCAGCACCCCGTCCGGCCCCAGCCGCCCGGCCGACAGCAGCGTGCGGAGGTCCTCGGCGGCGGGGTCGGCGTCGGCGGCCAGCACCTGCTCCGCCCCGTGCGGGATCAGCACCGCATTGCCCGGGCCGGCGGTGACGGCCCGGCCCAGGCCCGGCACCAGCACGGTGCACGTACCCTCCGTCACCAGGTGCACCCGGATACGCCGCCGGTCGGCCGGGATGCGCACGGCCCAGCGGCCGGCGCAGTCGGTCCGGAAGAAGAACTCCCCCGTCAGGCGGAGGGTACGCAGCACGTCGCTCAACACGTCCATGCGGGCAGTCTAGCCGATGCGGAGCGCCTTTGTCCGGACGATCGGATAAATCCGGGCGACGTGCGGGCAAAGACGCCGGCGCCGCTCCGGGCTAAAGTCGGACCATCGATCCCGCCATGCCGCCAGACAGCCCCCGAGGACAGAGGATGAGCGCCGACACGCCCTACGAGCGGAGGTTCCAGGTCGCCTGGGCCGACCTCGACAGCAACAACCACATGCGCAACACCGGCTACCACGACTATGCCGCGCAGACGCGCTTCCTCTACCTGAACGACCACGGCTTCACCCCGCGCGACTTCGCCGCCTTCGGCATGGGGCCGATGGTGTTCGAGGAGACGATCCAGTACCGGCGCGAGCTGCGCTTCCTGGAGACGTTCCGCGTCACCTACACCATCGGCGGGCAGAGCGCCGACGGTTCCCGGTTCATCATCGTGAACCGCATCCTGAAGGAGGACGGGACGCTCAGCGCCCAGATCAGCTCCACCGGCGCCTGGGTCGACCTCAAGGCGCGCAAGGTGGCGCCGCCGCCGGACGCGCTGAAGGCCGCCATGGACGCGCTGGTGCGCGAGCCCGACTTCAAGGAACTGTGATGGGCCCGGGCTTGCGGCGGAGGGCGCGGAGGTCTACCTAGGCTGGCATGTGCAGCGTCGTCATCCTCCGCCGCCCCGGCCACGCCTGGCCCATCCTCCTCGGTGCCAACCGGGACGAGATGGTGGACCGCCCCTGGAAGCCGCCCGCCCGCCACTGGCCCGACCGCGCCAACGTGACGGCCGGCATGGACGAGCTGGCCGGCGGCACCTGGAGCGGGGTGAACGACGAGGGCGTGGTCGCCTGCATCCTGAACCGCGAGAACACGCTGGGCCCGCTGAAGGGCAAGCGGTCGCGCGGCGAGCTGGTGCTGGAGGCGCTGGATCACGCCGACGCCCGCGACGCCGCCATGGCGCTGGCGGAGCTGGACACCGGCGCCTACCGGCCCTTCAACATGGTGGTGGCGGACAACCGCGACGCCTTCTGGCTGACCCACCGGGGCGAGCATCCCGGCCGGGTGCGGGTGGAGCCCATCCCGCCCGGGCTGTCCATGGTGACGGCGCACGACCTCAACGACGAGGCCGCCTCGCCGCGCACCCGGATGTACCGCCCGCTCTTCGCCGCCGCCCCCGCGCCCGACCCGGAAGCGGGCGACTGGGCGCGCTGGGAGGAGTTGCTGGCCAGCCGCATCTGGGAGGGCGAGGCGGGCCCCCGCGGCGCCATGTGCGTGGTCACCCCCATCGGCTTCGAGACGACCAGCTCCAGCCTGATCGCCCTGCCCTCCATGGACCGGCCGGGCGTGAAGCCGGTCTGGCGCTTCGCCGCGGGCCGCCCGGACCGCACCGCCTACGCCCCGCTCGACCTCGGCTGAATGTCGCGGCGCATGCCCCCGCAAGGCTGGGAAGCCCCCTCCGCAGGGCCGCTTCCATTGTGCTGGCGCCCCGGGCTTGCTATATCCGAGCGCAGATTCCCGTCCGACCCGCGTGGCCCCGCCGCGCGGGTCAATGCCACTTGGAAGACCACTCAATGACGAGACGCCGGCGGATCTATGAGGGCAAGGCCAAGATCCTCTTCGAGGGTCCGGAGCCGGGCACTCTGGTTCAGTACTTCAAGGACGACGCGACCGCCTTCAACAATCAGAAGAAGGGCACGATCACCGGCAAGGGCGTCCTGAACAACCGCATCTCCGAGTACCTCATGACCAAGCTGGGGGACATCGGGGTGCCGAACCACTTCGTCCGCCGGCTGAACATGCGCGAGCAGCTGGTCCGCGAGGTCGAGATCATCCCGATCGAGGTGGTGGTCCGCAACGTCGCCGCCGGCTCGCTGACCAAGCGCTTTGGCATCCCGGAGGGCACGCAGCTCCCCCGCTCCATCGTCGAGTACTACTACAAGTCCGACGAGCTGGGCGACCCGATGGTCTCCGAGGAGCACATCACCGCCTTCGGCTGGGCCGCTCCCCAGGATCTCGACGACATGCTGTCGCTGAGCCTGCGCATCAACGACTACCTGAACGGCCTCTTCCTCGGCATCGGGCTGCGCCTCGTCGACTTCAAGGTCGAGTACGGCCGGCTGTGGGAGAACGACGAGATGCGGATCATCCTGGCCGACGAGATCAGCCCGGACAACTGCCGCCTCTGGGACATCAAGACCAACGAGAAGCTGGACAAGGACCGCTTCCGCCAGGACCTCGGCCGCGTCGAGGAGGCCTACCAGGAGGTGGCCCGCCGGCTCGGCATCCTGCCGGAGGGCGGCCCGGGCGACCACGCCGCCCCCAAGCTGGTGCAGTGACCCGCTAGACCCATTTCCCAAAGCACGGATACGGACGCGATGAAGGCGAAGGTTGTCGTCACCCTGAAGCACGGCGTGCTGGACCCGCAGGGCAAGGCCATCGGCAACGCCCTGCACGGGCTGGGCTTCGATGGCGTGGGCGAGGTCCGCCAGGGCAAGCTGATCGAGCTGGAGCTGGCGGAGACCGACCCGGCCCGCGCCAAGGCCGCCGTCGAGGCGATGTGCGCCAGGCTGCTCGCCAACACGGTGATCGAGGACTACTCGATCGAGCTGGTCGCCTGACGCCATGCGCCGCGCCGTCGCCGCAGCCGCCCTGATCCTGCCCCTGGTGGCCCAGGCGGCCCCGGCCGCCGCCGACACGGCGTCGGTGCTGGCCTGCACCGCCATCCGCGACGCCTCCGCCCGGCTGGCCTGCTTCGACCGCACGGTGCCCAGCCTGGGCCCGGCCACGCTGGGCGGTGCCCCGTCCGCCGACACGCCGCGGGTGCAGGGACCGGGTGCTGCCCCCGCCGTCGCCGCCGCAGCCCCGCCGGCCGCCCCGCGCGAGCAGACCTTCGGCGCCGAGCGCCTGCCCGAGCAGCGCGCCGCCGAGGAGGCCCGCCGCGAGGAGGACGTCCTCTACGCCGCCATCCGCTCCATCCAGGAGACCGCCGGGAACAACTACCGGGTCGAGCTGGACAACGGGCAGGTCTGGCAGACCAAGCAGAACCGCGCCGTCAAGCTGAAGGCCGGGGAGAAGGTCGAGGTGCAGCGGGCCATGCTGGGCAGCTACGCCCTCATCCTGCCGGACCGGAACCTGTTCCTGCGCGCGGAGCGGGTGAAGTGAGGCCGCGCCGGCTCCTGCCGGCCGCCGGCCTCCTCCTGGCCGCCCTGTCCGCACCATTCCTCGCCGCCTCGGCCCAGCCGGCGGACCCGCGGGCCATCCTGGGCTGCGGCGGGATGCCGGACGACGCGGCGCGTCTGCGCTGCTTCGACGCCGCCCTGCCGGCCGTCCGCGCCCTGCTGGAGGGCGGCCCCGCGCGTCCGGCGGTACCGCCGGCCACCCCCGCGGCGCCGGCCGACCCGGTCGCCAGCTTCGGCGCCCCCGCCCGGGCTGAAAGCCCGCTGGAGGAGATCGAGGCCAGGGTGGCCACCGTCGCGACCGTCATGTACGGCCAGGCCGCGGTCACGCTGGACAACGGCCAGGTCTGGCGCCAGACCCAGTCGCCGGAGGTCCCGCGCTCCTACGTGGGCAAGCAGGTCCGCGTCCGCCGCAACGCCATGGGCGGCTTCATCCTGTACAACCCGGACGGCGGCCCCGGCTATCCGGTGAAGCGGGTCAAGTAGGGCCGATTGTTCCGCCGGACGGAACGATCCATTCCGCCTGCCCTGCGTTCCGCCGCCCGCACCCCCGTGCTAGGACACGACCATCCGCAACAGGGATGGTCCGCCATGACGACGCTCTACTACGGCCCCGGCGCCTGCTCGCTCGCCCCGCACATCGCTCTGGAGGAGACCGGCGCTCCCTTCGACACCGTGCGCGTGGTGCTGGCCGAGGGCCAGCAGCTGAAGCCGGAGTACCTGGCCGTCAACCCGCGCGGCCGGGTGCCGGCGCTGGTGGTGGACGGCAAGCTGCTGACCGAGGCCGCCGCCATCCTGGCCTATGTCGCCCGCCGCTACCCGGAGGCCGGGCTGCTGCCCGACGATCCCTGGGAGCAGGGGCAGGCCTTCTCCTGGATGGGCTTCCTCGCCTCCAGCGTCCACATCGCCTTCGCCGGCATCTGGCGCCCCGCCCGCTTCGCCGGGGACGCGGAGGTGCACCCGGAACTCCAGAAGACCGGCCGCGCCACGGTGGAGCGCTACTTCGCCGAGATCGAGGAGCGGCTGGCCGGACGCGAATGGGCCCTGTCGCGCTACAGCGTCGTCGATCCCTACCTGCTGGTCTTCTACCGCTTCGGCCTGCGCGTCGGCCTGCCCATGGCCGAGCGCTTCCCCGAATGGACCCGCCACGCCGCCCGCATGCAGGAGCGGCCGGCGGTGCAGCGGGTGCTGGCGCGCGAGGGGATCGCCATCGCGCCCTGACGCCTCACGCCCGCTGACGGATCAGGCCGGGGCGGCCGCCGCCTCCGCCAGGTCGGCGCGGAAGGCCGGCGGCGCCTCGGCCCCGGTCCGCTCCGCCAGGTCCAGCAGCGCCAGCGCCGCGCGCCGACGCCGCTCCAGCAGGACGGGGCCGGCGGTGCCGGCCGCCGCCAGCTCCCGCAGCGCGCCGTAGACCGCCCAGGCCTCCTCCGCCGCCCCGCGGGCGGCATAGCCCTCCACCAGCGCGACCCCGGCGCCCGCCAGCAGCGCCTGCAGCTCCGCCTGCCAGCCATGGGCGAAGGCGAAGCCGGCCAGCGTCTCCGCCACCGCGTGCGCGGTCTCCAGGCCGCCCGCGGCGGCGTGCGCCTCCACCAGCAGGGCGCAGGCCTCCGCGGCGCAGCGGCGCGGGAAGGCCTCCGCGGGGTGCCGGGCCGCCATCGCGGCCAGCGACCTTCCCTCCGCCGTCGCCTCCTCCAGTTCATCAGCGCCCAGCAGCGCCGCCACGAAGGCCAGCGCCGCCTTGGCGTGGCCGCGGCGGTAGGTCGGGTCGTGCCGCGCGGCGGCGGCGATAGCGGCGGCGCGCTCCAGGTCGGCGCGCGCCTCGGCGGGGCTGGAAGGACGGGAGGCCGGCATGGCACCTCTCGGGCTCGGCTGGACGGCGGGGCGAACGGCCGCCCCCGTTCGGGCGCGGCGCCGGTTTCCTTGCGGAGCCGGCGCGCGGCTGCGCTATGGTGGCCCGATCATGACTGACGACACCTTAACATCCCCGCCCGCCCCGCCGCCCGACGCATGCGGGCGATGCGGCAAACCGGCCGACCTCTGCGTCTGCCAGGACCTCCCGGTGCAGGAGACGCGCCTCGCCGTGCTGGTGCTTCAGCACCCGCAGGAGCAGGACGTGGACCTCGGCACGGCCCGGCTGCTGACCCTCCAGCTCGCGCGCGGCGTGCTGCGGGTCGGCCTGTCCTGGCCCAACCTCGCCAAGGCGCTGGGCCCGCTGGCGAAGGCGGGCGAGGCGCCGGACCCGCGGCGCTGGGCGGTGCTCTACATGGGGTCCGGCGACGACGTGACGGCGACGCCGCGCGGCGGGCTGCGGCTGGTCGACCGCAAGGGCGCCTCCCTGCCGGACGAGGCGGAGGCGCTGGCCGGGCTCGACGGCATCGTGCTGCTGGACGGCTCCTGGAGCCAGGCCAAGGCGCTGTGGTGGCGCAACGCCTGGCTGCTGAAGCTGCGCCGGCTGGTGATCCACCCGGACTTCCGCTCCGCCTACGGCGAGCTCAGGCGGGAGCCCCGGCAGGAGAGCGTCTCCACCCTGGAGGCCGCCGCCTTCGCCCTGTCGCGCCTGGAGGAGCGGCCGGAGTTGCTGGAGGCGCTGACCGCCCCCTTCAAGCGGCTGGTCGCCGCCTACCGGGCCAGCGGCCGCCGTGCCGGCGCCGGGGAAAAGCGGCCGGGACGCCCGGGCGGCCGCCCCGGCGGTCGCTGGCGCGGCCGGCGGGGGGCGGGCAAAGCCGGGGGCAAGCCGGCGGGCGGCGCCTCGTGAGGGCGCCCGCCCTCCTCCTCGCCGCCCTGCTGCTGGCTGGAGGTGCCGCCCCGGCGGCGACATCCGACACGCCGCGGGCGGTCGAATATGTCGACCCCGCCCGCGGGCGCCGCATCCCGGTCGCGTTGTACGGCGCCGTGCCGGGCACTCCCAAGCCGCTGGCTGTGATCTCCAACGGCTATGGCGGGCGCAACACCGCCTACGGCTTCATCGCGGAGGCGCTGGTCGCCCGCGGCTTCGCCGTCGCCGCCATCCAGCAGGACCTGCCCACCGACCCGCCGATGGCGACCGAGGGCGACCTGAAGACGCTGCGCCGGCCCTTCTGGCAGGCCGGGGCGGACAGCATCCTGTTCGCCGCCGAGGCGCTGCGGCGGGAGGGGATCGCCGACGCATCCCCCCTGGTGCTGGTCGGCCATTCCAACGGCGGCGACATCGGCATGCTGTTCGCGGCGCAGCACCCCGCCATGGTCCGCGCCGTCTTCTCCCTGGACAACCGGCGCATGGACCTGCCGCGCACGTCGGCGCCGCGCGTCTGCACGGTGCGCTCCAGCGACCTCGCCGCCGACCCCGGCGTGCTGCCGGACCCCGAGGAGGCGCACCGCCACCGCATCCTGATCGCCCAGGTCCCGGGCCTGAGGCACAACGACATGTGGGACAAGGCGACGGCGGAGCAGAAGGCGGCCGTGCTGGGCCACCTTGCGGCCTGCCTGGAGGGATGACGGGGCGGGGTGCGGCCTTCGGCAGGCTCAGGCTTGAGGGATTGTATTGCTGCCCCCATGGGTCTGCCGCTCCCTGCGCCCACCGGGCCTGGCGTGCACCCTCCCTCATGCTGAACCTGTCGAAGCCCGCACAACCTCCCAGCGGCACCCGTAGGTCGCATGGAGCCGCAGGCGGAATGCGACGCCACCGCCCATTCTTCGCCATTCGGCAGCGGTGGCGTCGTGCGGCCTTCGACAGGCTCAGGCTGAGGAGCGTTGAGATGCTCCCGAGGGGGATGCCGCGTCCTTGAAGCGCGGGCTTGGCTTTCCACGCCCGTCATGCCGAGCCCGTCGAAGCGCGCACGGCGCCTCAGCCGCACCGCTCACCCGGCCTCACGCCCCCCGCCCGGCCGCCCAGCCCGGCAGGCGGGCCGCCGCGGCTTCGTCGTTCAGGGCCTCGGCGACCCGTTCCGCCAGCGCCGGCGCGAACTTGAAGCCGTGGCCGGAGCAGGGGCTCATGAGAAGGGTGCGAGGCGACAGCGGCTCCACCACGAAGCGCTCCTCCGCCGCCACCGTGTAGAAGCAGACCTTCGCCTCCGCCAAGCCGTAGAGCTGCGGCCGGGCCAAGTGGCGGCGGGCGATGTCCAGCAGGGCTTCGGCGACGACCGGGTCGGGCACGCGGTCGCCGGCGGGGTCGCCGCGCAGGGTGAAGCGGTGGTCGCCGATCTTCAGCCCCGTGCCGGCCACCGGCGGCACCAGGTAGAAGCCCTCCGCCGGGTCGATGTCCAGCACCATGGGGGAGCGGGCCCAGGCGGCCAGCGTCTCCGCCGGGGCGGACAGGTAGGCGACCGTCTGGCGCGACGGCGTGAGGCGCCCGGCCAGGGACGGCAGCAGCCGCCCGGCCCAGGCGCCGGCCGCCACCACCAGCCGGTCGGCCTCCAGCACCCGGCCGTCCGCAAGGACCGCCCGCCCCCTCTCCGGGTCGACTTCGGCGACGCGGGCGTGCGCCAGCAGGGTCGCGCCGCTTGCCTCAAGGTGCCGCGCCAGCCCTGCCACGATGCGGCCGGCCAGTAGCACGCCGCCGGTGTCCATGTGGAAGGCGCGGGTGCCCGCACGCGGCGCCAGCAGCGGGAAGCCGGCGGCGAGCGCTGCCGGGTCCAGCCGGCGCAGCCGCTTGCCGGCGGCCTCCAGGTGGCGGGCGCTGTCCTCCAGCCACCCCTCCTGCCCCGGGCCGGCGGTGACCAGCGTGCCGGTGTCGACCATCAGCCGTTCGCCCAGGTCGGCCCACACCCGGTCCCAGGCGGCCAGCGCCTCGTCCACCATGGCCTGGTAGCCGGGCAGGTCGCCGTAGGGATGGCGGATCAGCCGGTGCTGGTCGACCGAGGAGGCCAGGGGGTTGGGGATCGGGCCCTGCTCCGCCACCGTCACGGCATGCCCGCGCCGGGCCAGCGCCCAGGCGGCCGACAGGCCCATGACGCCGGCGCCGACGATCAGGACGGAGGGAAGCGTCGCCACGGCCATGGTCCGGGGCCTAGCGGCGGCCCAGCATGGCCGGCAGCTTCACCCGCGCGTCGCTTTCCGGCTGGTTGGCCGGAGCGGCGCCGGTGGCGCGGGCCCTCAGCGCGTCCAGCTCGCGCTCCAGTGCCGCGGCGCGGATCTTCTCCGCCCGGGCGGCGCGGCGGTGGCGGCGCCCGCCGGCCCAGGCGGTGAAGCCGCCGGCGACGAAGCCGGCGACCAGGCTGACCAGGACCAGGGCGAAGGCCGGCGCGTCGAACAGGAAGGGCAGCGGCCAGAGGGAAAGAACCACCTCCTGCCGGTTGGAGACGGCAAAGGAGAGGACAACCAGCGCCAGCGGCGCGGTCAGGAGCCAGGAGAGGTGGCGCACGGCGGGACGCTCCCAGGAGTGCCGGGTCGGGACCTGCGCAGCCTAGCCGCCCCGGCGGGCGGGCTCAATCGGTGTTGAGGCGCTCGCGCAGCTGCTTGCCGGTCTTGAAGAAGGGGATGACCTTCTCCTGCACGTCCACGGACTCGCCGGTGCGGGGGTTGCGGCCGGTGCGGGCGTCGCGCCGCTTGACGGAGAAGGCGCCGAACCCGCGCAGCTCGACCCGGTCGCCCCGCGCCAGCGCTTCCGTGATCTCGTCGAAGATCGTGGTGACGATCTTCTCCACGTCGCGCTGGTAGAGATGCGGGTTGAGTTCGGCCAACCGCATGATGAGTTCGGACTTGGTCATACTGGTCCCCCCCTTGGAGCGGACTTCGGGTCGGCCGGTATGGCTTGCCCGGCCCAATGCCCGGCCGCAGCCTGCATTTGACTCAACTCTGCCGGACATTCGCGGTGCGCGCAAGCCGTTCTGGAACAACGGTTTTTGGAAGGCTTCCAAGATCGGGACGGCGCCCGGCGGGGCAGCGCACACAAGGAAAAGGCCGCCGCGGTTGCCCGCGGCGGCCCATCCTTGACGTCCCGGAACCGGGCAAGCCCTGCGGCTTACTGGTCCTTCTGGGCCCGCTTCAGGGCGGCGCCCAGGATGTCGCCCAGCGAGGCGCCCGAGTCGCTTGACCCGAACTCCGCCATCGCCTGCTTCTCCTCCTCGACCTCCTTGGCCTTGATGGAGAGGCCGATCTTGCGGCTGGCGCGGTCGATCTGGGTGACCTTGGCGTCGACCTTCTCGCCCACCGCGAAGCGGTCCGGGCGCTGCTCGGAACGCTCGCGCGACAGGTCCGACTTGCGGATGAAGCCGGTGAAGCCGTCGGTGACCGAGACCTCGATGCCGCCGTCGGTGATCTGGGTGACGGTGCAGGTGACCACGTCGCCCTTCTTCACGCCGGCGACGGTCGCCTCGAACGGGTCGCTCTCCAGCTGCTTGATGCCGAGGGAGATGCGCTCCTTCTCGACGTCGACGTCGAGGACCTTCACCTTGACGCGGTCGCCCTTCTTGTACTCGGCGATCGCCTCCTCACCCGACTTGTTCCAGTCGATGTCCGACATGTGGACCATGCCGTCGATGTCGCCGGGCAGGCCGACGAACAGACCGAACTCGGTGATGTTCTTGACCTCGCCCTCGATCTCGGTGCCGGCGGGGAACTTGTCGACGAAGGTCTCCCACGGGTTGTCCAGGCACTGCTTGAGGCCCAGCGAGATGCGGCGCTTCTGCGGATCGACGTCCAGGACCATGACCTCGACCTCCTGGGAGGTGGAGACGATCTTGCCCGGGTGGACGTTCTTCTTGGTCCAGGACATCTCGGAGACGTGCACCAGGCCCTCGATCCCCGGCTCCAGCTCCACGAAGGCGCCGTAGTCGGTGATGTTGGTGACGCGACCCTTGAACTTCGCGCTGACCGGGTACTTCTTGTCCACGCCCTCCCACGGATCGGCCTCGAGCTGCTTCATGCCGAGGCTGATGCGCTGGGTCTCCGGGTTGAAGCGGATGACCTGGACGGTGACCGTCTGGCCGATCTGCAGGGCTTCCGACGGGTGGTTGATGCGGCGCCACGCGATGTCGGTGACGTGCAGCAGGCCGTCGACGCCGCCCAGATCCACGAAGGCGCCGTAATCGGTGATGTTCTTCACCACGCCCTGGAGGATCTGACCCTCCTTCAGGCTGGCGACCAGCTCCGAGCGGGCCTCGGCGCGGCTCTCTTCCAGGACGGCGCGGCGCGAGACCACGATGTTGCCGCGCGAGCGGTCCATCTTCAGGATCTGGAAGGGCTGCGGGGTGCCCAGCAGCGGGGTGATGTCGCGGACCGGCCGGATGTCGACCTGGCTGCCCGGCAGGAAGGCCACGGCGCCGTTGAGGTCGACCGTGAAGCCGCCCTTGACGCGGCCGAAGATCACGCCGGTGACGCGGGCCTGGTCGTTGAACGACTTCTCGAGCTGGGTCCAGGCCTCCTCGCGGCGGGCCTTCTCACGGCTGAGCTGCGCTTCGCCGTTCTTGTCTTCCATCCGCTCGAGATAGACCTCGACGGTGTCGCCCGCCTTGATCTCGGCCGGCTGGCCGGGGGCGGCGAACTCCTTGAGGGCCACGCGGCCTTCGGACTTCAGGCCGACATCGATGATCGCCATGTCGTTCTCGATGGCGGTGACGGTGCCGGTGACGACGCGGCCTTCGAAGCCTTCATTCTCGCCGCCGAGGGATTGGTTGAGGAGCGCCGCGAAATCGTCGCGCGTGGGAAATGCCGTTGAGGCCATGGAAAAGGATGCTTTCACATACCGGTCCGCACCGCGTGTTTCAAATGCCGCGCGGGCCGGGCCAGAGTATCAATGCCGCAGCGGCCTCATGCCGTCTGCGGCGCCCTCGACCGGAGACGGACCGCGGAGCGCGGAAAGGCAAAAAGGCGCGTCAAGAGACCGGCTTACCCCGTCTCTCACGCGCTTGCCTTATCCTGGCTTCCGCGAGCGCGACCGCTCATCGGA
>DASPKT010000293.1:0-7980 GCA_035627915.1 Azospirillaceae bacterium | reverse complement strand
GCACCGCCGACTCCGCCCCGAAGGAGGAGACCAGCGCAATGGAGCCCGCGAACTCCCGCTCGATCAGCGGGCGCAGCAGCTCCTCGCCGGACAGGCCGCCGTAGCGGGCCATCAGGCCGGTCGCCGCCACCTCCGCGGGGGAGAGCGCGCGCGTGCTCATGCCGCGTCCCCCGTGCGGATGTGCCGGCGCAGCAGGGAGAGGTGCCGGTCCTCCTGGACGGAGGGCTGGTAGGCCACGGTGACCTTCGTCAGCGCCGCCTCCCAGGCGGAGAGGTCGCGGTCGGCCGGCGCCTCCACCTGGGTGAAGCCGCAGCGCAGCAGCATCTGGTACTGGTCGGCGATGGTGTGGCCGACGGCGCGGATGGGGCCGGTGTAGCCGTAGCGCTCGCGCAGCTCCCGCGCGGTGGAGAAGCCGCGGCCGTCCCGGAACTTGGGGAACTCCACCGCGACCAGCGCCACGCGGTCGAGGTCGGGGGCGATCTCGGGCGCCAGCTGGCTGCTCTTCAGCCGCACGCCGGTCGGCTGGTTGCGGCCCAGCAGCGTCTCGCGCTCGGCCCGCCAGCGCTCCAGGCTGACGATGGCCGGGCCGTCGGGCAGGACGGCGTCGTCGGCGACGGCCGTGAACTCGTCCTCGACCGGGCGGCCGTTCTCAATGAGCGGCATAGAGCGTCTCCTTGAAGGGGGCCAGGCCCACGCGGCGGACGGTGTCGATGAAGCGCTCCTCCTTGCCGGAGCGCTGGGCGAGGTAGGTGCCGACGATCTTCTCCACCGCGTCGACGATCTCGCCGCCGGAGAAGGCGGGCCCCAGGATTTCGCCGATGGAGGCGTCCTCGGCGGCGTGGCCGCCGAGCGTGACCTGGTAGAATTCCTCGCCCTTCTTGTCGACGCCCAGGATGCCGATGTGGCCGACATGGTGGTGGCCGCAGGCGTTGATGCAGCCGCTGATCTTGATCTTCAGCTCGCCGATCTCGTGCTGCCGGTCCAGGTCGGCGAAGCGCTCGGAGATCTGCTGGGCGACCGGGATGGAGCGGGCGTTGGCGAGCGCGCAGTAGTCCAGCCCCGGGCAGGCGATGATGTCGGAGACGAGGCCTGCGTTGGCGGTCGCCAGGCCGTGGCGGCCCAGCTCCTGGAAGACGGCGTAGAGGTCGTCCTGGCGGACATGGGCCAGCACCAGGTTCTGCTCGTGCGTCACCCGCACCTCGCCGAAGCTGTAGCGGTCGGCGATGTCGGCGACGGCCTCCATCTGCTCCGCCGTGGCGTCGCCGGGGACGCCGCCCTCCGGCTTCAGCGAGATGGTCAGGGCGGCGTAGCCGGGCTGGCGGTGGGCGGTGACGTTGGTGCGGGTCCAGCGGGCGAAGGCGCGGTCCTCGAACCGGTGGGCGTCGAGCGCGCGGGAGGTGGCCGGCAGATCCTCGTAGGGAGGCGGCGCGAAGTGGGCGCGGATGGCCTCCACCAGCTCCGGCGCCAAGGCGAAGCGGTCGCGCGGCAGGCGGGCGTACTCCTCCTCCACCAGCTCGCGGAACCGGTCCCCCAGCTCGTGCACGGTGATCTTGATGCGGGCCTTGTAGATGTTGTCCCGCCGGCCGAGCTGGTTGTAGGTGCGCAGCACCGCCTCCAGGTAGGCCAGCAGCTCCTGCTCCGGCACGAAGTCGCGCAGCTTGGTGGCGATGAAGGGGGAGCGGCCCAGGCCGCCGCCGGCATAGACGACGAAGCCGACCTCGCCCGCCGCGTTGCGCACCGCCTGCAGCCCGACGTCGTGCACCTTCACCGCGGCGCGGTCGTTCGGCGCGCCGGTGATGGCGATCTTGAACTTGCGGGGCAGGAAGGTGAATTCCGGGTGCAGCGTCGACCACTGGCGCAGGATCTCGGCGTAGACGCGGGGGTCCACGATCTCGTCCGCGGCGACGCCGGCGAACTGGTCGGTGGTGACGTTGCGGATGCAGTTGCCGCTGGTCTGGATGGCGTGCATGTCCACCTCGGCCAGCTCCGCCAGGATGTCGGGCGTGTCCTTCAGCGCCGGCCAGTTGAACTGCAGGTTCTGGCGGGTGGTGAAGTGGCCGTAGCCCCGGTCGTAGGTGCGGGCGATGCGGGCCAGCCGGCGCAGCTGCACCGAGGACAGCATCCCGTAGGGCACGGCGACGCGCAGCATGTAGGCGTGCAGCTGCAGGTACAGCCCGTTCATCAGGCGCAGCGGCTTGAACTCGTCCTCGGTCAGCTCGCCCGCCAGGCGGCGGCGCACCTGGTCGCGGAACTGCTCGACCCGCTCCAGCACGAACTGGCGGTCGAACTCGTCGTAGCGGTAGACGCCGGCGTGGCGGGTGGGGGAGGGCATGTGGGTCATGGCGTGTTACTCACCGGCGTGGAAGCTGCCGAAGGCGGGCGTGACGGTGCGGAAGGCGGGTGCGGCCGGGGATAAGGCCGGGGCGCCGTAGGGGGTGGACGGCCCCTCTGCCCGGATGCGCTCGCGCAGGCGGGCGGGGCGGGGGCGGCCGTCCTCGAGGCGGACCTCGGTGGCGTAGACGTCGACCACCTCGCGCCGGCGCTCCGACGCCTGGCCCGCCTCCAGCGCCGCCGGCAGCGCCGCGGCGTCGAAGGCGCCGGCCAGGGTGATGTCCACGGTCCAGCCATGGGCGGGCGTCAGCCACACCACCAGCCCGTCGGTCAGGCGGTTGGCGGTGACGGCCTGGAGGTCGCCGGTGCCGCGGTCCTGGGTCTGCTTGGCCATGGGTGTGCTCCTGCTCAGACGGCGGCGGCGAGCGCCGGGGCGGCGATCTCGCCGATGCGGGCGGGGTCGGCGAGGCGGACGACCTCCCCGATCACGATGAGGGTGGGGCCGGTGATGCCGTGGGCGGCGGCCAGGCCCGGCAGGTCGGCGAGCGTGCCGACGGCGAGCCGCTGCTCCGGCCGGGTCCCGTTCTCCACCAGGGCCACGGGCGTGGCGGCGGGCTTGCCGGCGGCCAGCAGCTCGCGGGCGATGCGGTCGGCCTTGGCGAGGCCCATGTAGACCACCAGCGTGTGGTCCAGCCGGGCCAGCGCCTCCCAGTCCAGGTCGGGATCGCCGTCGCGGCCGTGGCCGGTGACGAAGGTGACGCCCTGGGCCGTGCCGCGGTGGGTCAGCGGGATGGTGGTGGAGGCGCCGCAGCCGATGGCGGCGGTCACGCCCGGCACTACCTCGACCGCCACCCCGGCGGCGCGGCAGGCCTCCAGCTCCTCGCCGCCCCGGCCGAAGACGAAGGGATCGCCCCCCTTCAGCCGGACGACGCGGCGGCCGGCCCTGGCTTCGGCCACCAGCAGGTCGTTGATCTGCTCCTGCGTCAGCGTGTGGTTGGCGCGGCTCTTGCCGACATAGACGCGGCGGGCGTCGCGGCGGACATAGTCCAGCACCGCCTCGTCCACCAGCTTGTCGTAGACCACCACGTCGGCGTTCTGCATGACGCGCAGGGCCCGCAGCGTCAGCAGGTCGGGGTCGCCCGGGCCGGCGCCGACCAGGGCGACGGAGCCCTCCACCTGACGGGCCGGCTCGTTTACGGCGCGCAGCATCCGCTCGCGCGCCCCGGCCTCGTCGCCGGCCAGGAACAGGCGGGCCACGGGGCCGCCGACCACGTCCTCCCAGAAGCGCCGGCGCGTCGTCTCGTCGCCGCGGGTGGCGCGCACCGCGCCGCGGAACCCGTCGAGGAAGCCGGCGAAGCGGCCCAGCCCCGGCTCCAGCAGCGCCTCGATCCGGGCGCGCAGCGAGCGCGCCAGCACGGGCGAGGCGCCGGCGGAGGAGATGGCGACGGTGATGGGCGCCCGGTCGACGATGGCGGGCATGATGAAGCTGGAGAGGTGCGGCCGGTCCGGCACGTTGACCGGCACGCCGCGGGCGCGGATGGCGCCGGCCACGGCGGCGGCCTCCGCCTCGTCCTCGACCGCCACGAAGGCGAGCGCGACATTCTCCAGGTCGGACGGCGTGAAATCGCGGCGGGCGACCTCGTGGGCCAGCTCCGCCAGCTCCGCCAGCACTTCCGGCGCCACGACGCGCAGCCGCCCGGCCGACTTGGCGGCGAGGCGGGCCTTGCGCAGCGCGGCCTCTCCGCCGCCCACGACCAGGACCGACTTGCCCTCCAGCGTCAGGAAGACCGGGAACGTCGTCAGGGCCATACCACACACTCCGAACTGTGTATTAGCGTCCTCTCACGACGCCAAGGTACAGCACGGAACAATCTTGTCGAGGGAAATGCTCCAAAAAAATGTAATTTGCACAGCGCTGATGGTGTGAAAAGCGTTTGGTGCAGGCAGGCCGTCAGCCCTTGGAAATCCAGGGGTTTGCCGTCACGGCTTCCCCGTCCGAACGGATAGGCCGGCGGAATGCTGCAACGCAGCCATGCAGGCCCTGAGGGATCGGCCGGATTTCCGCACGGAGAAATGTGAAATGTCGACGCTGGCGGCTGCGGCTGCTGGCCGGTTGACTCCGGCCGTTCCCAGCCGGGAAAGTCGGGGCGGATCATGACAGGGGGAAGCCGCCGATGCCGCGCACCGTCCAGTCCCGCCGGCGCCTGCTGGGCACGCTGGCCGGCGTCGCGCTGCTGCCGGCCGCCAGGGCCGCCGCGGCCGACGCCTCGCTGCTGAACGTCTCCTACGACCCCACGCGCGAGTTCTACCGCGAGTTCGACGCCGCCTTCGCCCGGGAGTGGGAGGCGACGACCGGGCAGAGCGTCAGCGTCGCCGCCTCGCACGGCGGCTCCGGCAAGCAGGCCCGCTCGGTCATCGACGGGCTGCAGGCCGACGTCGTCACCCTGGCGCTGGCCTACGACGTCGACGCCATCGCCGAGCGCTCGGGCCTGCTGCCGAGGGAGTGGCAGGCGCGCCTGCCGCACAATTCCTCCCCCTACACCTCCACCATCGTGTTCCTGGTGCGGGCCGGGAACCCCATGGGCATCAGGGACTGGAACGACCTGCTGAAGCCGGGCGTGCAGGTCATCACGCCGAACCCGAAGACCTCGGGCGGGGCGCGCTGGAACTACCTGGCGGCCTGGGGCCACGCGCTCGACGGCAGCGGCGGCGACGAGGCGGCGGCTCAGGCCTTCATGGAGCGGCTGTTCCGCAACGTGCCGGTGCTGGACACCGGTGCGCGCGGCGCCACCACCACCTTCGTCCAGCGCGGCATCGGCGACGTTCTGCTGGCCTGGGAGAACGAGGCGTTCCTCGCCATCGAGCGGCTGGGCGCGGACCGGCTGGAGATGGTGGTCCCCGCCCGCTCCGTCCTGGCGGAACCGCCGGTGGCGCTGGTGGACGGGGTCGTGGACCGGCGCGGCACGCGGCAGGTGGCGGAGGCCTACCTCCGCTACCTCTTCACCCCCGTCGGGCAGCGCCTCGCCGCCAAGCACTTCTACCGCCCGCGGGACGAGGCGGCGGCGGCGGAGTACATGGGCCGCTTCACCCCGCTCGGGCTGTTCGACATCACCCGCTTCGGCGGCTGGGCGGAGGCGCAGCGGAAGCACTTCGCCGAAGGCGGCGTGTTCGACCGGATTTACGGGCGGCGGTGACGCCGGGCCGCCGCGGCTGTTGGGAGGGACCCCGCAGACCCGAGGAGGCTTCCCGTGAGCGACAACAAGCGCAACGTCGACACCGACCGGCTCAGCCCAAAGAGCGAGGGCCCGCAGAACCCCTCGGGCCAGGGCACCCGCGACCGCAACCGCGTGGAGTCCGAGCAGGCCGCCAAGGACAACCGCGACGCCGGCCGCCGGGGCAACGCGAAGGACCGGTCATAGTCTCATTCCCAGCCGTCGTTGCAGTCCCAACCGTCATTCCGCCCAACCGTCATTCCGCCCAACCGTCATTCCGGCGGAAGCCGGAATCCAGGGGCTCTGGGCCGTGAAGCCGGCGCCCACTGTCATTCCGGTCCCGACCGTCATTCCGGCGAAAGCCGGAATCCAGGGGCGGTTTGCCGTTGCGCTTCCGGACTCTGGACCCCGGCTTTCGCCGGGGTGACGGGGAGGGAGAGCGCTTCGTCATAGTCGGCTTTCGCCGGGGTGACGGGGAGGGAGAACGCTTCGTCATAGCCGGCTTTCGCCGGGGTGACGGGGAGGGAGGGTCCTTCTCCATGGCCGGCATTTGCCAAGCAAGGCGAGCCCTTTCCCCTCCTACCCCGGCAGTTCCAGCACCGCGCGCAGGCCGGGGCCGTTGTCCTCCAGCAGGAGGCGGCCCCGGTGGCGGTGGGCGACGGCCTCCACCAGGCTGAGGCCGAGGCCGCTGCCGGGCTCCCCCTGGTCGCGTTCCAGCCGGGCGAAGCGGCCGCGCACGCGCTCGCGCTCGGCCTCCGGGATGCCGGGGCCGGTGTCGGCCACGACGGCGCGGGCGCCGGACGGCGTCCCCTCCACCGACAGCGACACGCGGCCGCCGGCGGGCGTGTACTTCACCGCGTTGTCCACCAGGTTCGCCAGCGCCTGGGCCAGCAGCTGCTCGTTCCCCGGCACGGCGACGGGGGCGGCGGCGTCCACCGCCAGCACGACACCCTTCAGCTCCGCCGCCGGCTCGTACAGCTCCGCCACCCGGCGCGCGAGGTCGTCCAGGCGCACCGGCGCCGCCGGCTCCTGCCCGGCGCCCGATTCAACCTCGGCGATGCTGAGCAGGGCGCGGAAGGTGGCGAGCAGCCGGTCCACCTCCTCGATGGTCGATTCCAGCACGGCGTGCGGGTCGCGCACCCCGTCCTCCTCCATCAGCGCCAGTTCCAACCGGGCGCGCAGGCGGGTCAGCGGCGTGCGCAGGTCGTGGGCGATGCCCTGGCTGACGTGGCGCATGCCGGCCAGCAGCTCCTCGATGCGGTCCAGCATGGCGTTGATGGTCAGTGCCAGCTGGTCGTACTCGTCCCCGCTGCCCGACACCGGCACCCGGCTCACCATGTCGCCGCCGCTGATGGCGGCCGCGGTGCGGGTGACGCCCTCCAGCCGGCCCAGCATGGCCCGGCTCATGGCGAGGCCGCCCAGCGCGCCCAGCGCCAGGGTCAGCGCCACGCTCCAGCCGATCACCAGCTCCAGCCGCTCGCGGAAGCGCCGGATGTCGCCCATGTCGCGCCCGACCAGCAGGCGGAAGCCGCCCGGCAGGGTGACGGCCAGCGCGCGGGCGTCGTCGCCGCGCGCCCCTTCCTCGCCCCCTTCCTCGCCGCCCCCTTCCTCGCCGGAGGCGCGGACGCCGAAGGTGACCCAGCCGTCCTTGGTCGCCTCGCGCGGCCAGGCGTTCAGGTTGCCGGTCAGCGGCGTGAAGGTCGGCAGGACCAGCAGGTAGAGCCCGTCGCCGCCACCCGGCCGCGCCCGCTCCGACACGGCGGACGCCAGCGCGCCGACGCCGCCCTGCTGCCAGCGCCCCAGCAGCGCGCCGACCTCCGCCTTGACCGATTCGTCGGCCTGCCGGGTGATGAAGCCTGTCGTGGACCAGTAGACCGTCCACAGCACCAGCATGACCGAGCCCAGGAACAGGGCCAGGTAGACCAGCGCCAGGCGGAAGGTGGTGGTGCGCAGCAGGCGCTGGCCCGGCAGCGCCGGCAGGGGGAACTTACGCACGGAGCGTGTATCCGGCGCCGCGCACGGTGTGGATCATCGGCTGGTCGAAGCCCTTGTCCACCTTCTGGCGCAGGCGCGCGATGTGGACGTCGATGACATTGGTCTGCGGGTCGAAATGGTAGTTCCACACCTGCTCCAGCAGCATGGTGCGGGTGACCACGCTGCCGGCGTTGCGCATCAGGAACTCCAGCAGCTGGAACTCGCGCGGCTGCAGCTCGATGGGGCGGCCGGCCCGGGCGGCGGTGCGGGCCAGCAGGTCCAGCTCCAGCTCGCCCACGGCGAGGCGGGTCGGCTGCTGCGGGCCGGCGCGGCGGCGGCCCAGATTCTCGATGCGGGCGAGCAGCTCGGAGAAGGCGTAGGGCTTGGTCAGGTAGTCGTCGCCGCCGGCGCGCAGTCCCTTCACCCGGTCCTCCACGCTGCCCAGCGCCGACAGCACCAGCGC
>DASPKT010000292.1:0-2059 GCA_035627915.1 Azospirillaceae bacterium | reverse complement strand
GTCGCGATCATCGGCCAGCGGCATGACCGCGTCCGGCTTCTCGGCACCGCTCTGCGACACCGGCAGGCCGGCGACGCCGTCGGGCAGGCGCCCCTGGAAGGGCGGGCCGTTCTCCAGCCCCTTCCAGAAGGGCACCGTGCTGATGTCGTTGTAGGAGGCCATCATCAGCGAGCGCATGTTGCCCTTCTGGCCGCCCGGCTGGTCCTCCTCGGTGCCGAAGTAGAAGACCTGGCGCACCGGCAGGTCGGTAATGGAGCGGCCGGCGACCAGGCCCATCGACTTCCACCAGGGATAGTCGTAGGCCAGCAGCAGCTTGAAGGCGTCCTGGATGAGGACGCTGTCCAGCATGGGCTTCACGCCCGGCTCCGACCAGCCCGACCACTCGATCAGCTCCAGCGAGCGCCGCGGCAGCGCCAGCACGATGTCGCGCGCCCGCACCACCACGGGCTCGGCGCCCTCGACGTCGCGGGTGACCTCGTGCAGCGCGCCGAACTCGGTCGTCTCGATCGGCGTCTCGGTGCGGAAGAAGGTCAGGACGTACAGCCCGTCGGCGTCCCGCGCGATGGTGGCGAGGCGGTGGTTCATGCGGATGTCCGCGCCCTGCCGCGACGCCTGCTCCGCCAGCGCCAGCGGCAGGCGCTGGTAGCCGCCGGTGATGGCGTAGAAGCCGTCGGGGTTGGCGTACTCGGTCGCGGGCAGCTGGGAGACGGCGCTGGCGTTGGCGACGTTGGCGTCGTAGCCGCCGGCGTCCTTCATGAACTGGTAGGCCTCGGAACTCAGCGTCTGCGCCATCAGGTTCCAGAAGCCGTAGGTGTAGAGCGGCTTGCCGAACACCTCCGTCTCCATCCACTGGGACAGAGAGAGGTTCTGGTTGTTCGGGATCAGCAGGTTCATGGCGAAGACCTGGAGGTCGTTCACCGTCTTGCCGCGCTCGTTCCAGGAGAGGTCGTAGGGGACCTTCGCCGGGTCCGACTGCTCCTTCACCTTCAGGTGCCGGCCGCGCAGGTAGAGGATGTTCTCGCTCTCCCCGATCGGCTTGCCGTCCGGCCCCTTGGCTGGGTTGCCCATGGGGAAGACGTGGACGGGCAGGCCCATCGCCCGGATCAGGTTGGTGACCATGGGCTGGTTCGACGCGGGCTGGTCGTCCTCGGGCTTGATGAAGCGCATCCCGCCCAGCTCCGCGGCGATGTTGGGCATGCCCGGGATGTGCTTGGTGTAGAGGCGGCCGCCGATGCGGTTGCCGTACTCGAACACGGCCACGTCGCGCGGCGGCTTGGCCGCGCCGCCGCCGGTGAGGCGCCAGGCGCAGTAGACGCCGGTCACGCCGCCGCCGATGATCGCGACATCCAATGGATTGCTCATCTGTCCCATCCCTGCCGATGCGGGCGGCGGCGCGGTTGGGTCCGGCCTGCTCGCCTCTGGAGAAGTCATGAGACGATATCCCCTATCGATATGGGGAACAACGGGACTCCTACCCCGTACGGACTGTTAACCGCTCTCTTTCGTATAGGTGTCCGGGCCGGGCGCGGATTCGCGGGGAACGCTTGGATCGACGAAGTCCTTCGCCGCCGCCCCTCCCTCGGGCCTACCCCACCGGTGCCGCCCGGCCCACCCGTCCGGGGAGCCGCGGCGGGCATGCGGCGAGGGCGGGCGGCCGCCGCGGCGAAGAAGCGGCCGTCCGGCCGTTCATCCTGTCGCAGGCTTGCCCCTTCGACGGCGGAGAGTGCGTGAGCGCGTCTGACTGGCATCCGAGCCGCGTCCCCTCGGACGAGATCGTCCGCTACGCCGCGGCGCAGCTGGGCCCCGGCTGGGTCCTCCTCGACCGGCCGCTCGCCGGCGGGCGGGAGGCGGCGCGCTACGCGCTGCTGCACCCGGCGCGGGGCGTGGCGCTGCTGGACGCGGGCCCCGCCGTCCGCCGGGATGCGGCGGATGCCGCCCGGGCCCTGCTGGCGGCGCACGGCGACCCGCCGGTGGTGCATCTGGGCCTCAGCGTGCTCGACACGCTGGACCTGGAGGGTGTCCTGGACGAGGCGTTCGGCGCCGCCGCCGCACCGGCGGA
>DASPKT010000291.1:0-5304 GCA_035627915.1 Azospirillaceae bacterium | reverse complement strand
AGGGCGCGCATGGGTGGGGTCCGTGGAGTGGTGGGGAGGGGGCGGCGGGGAAGGCAGGCCCGGGCAGGGGCCGTAGTGCCGCTGGTGCATCCCGCATCTCCTTTCCGTCATTCCGGCGAAAGCCGGAATCCAGGGGCGGTTTGCCGCGGTGGTCGGGGGCCCTGGACCCCGGCTTTGTCAGGGCTGACGGTCAAGTGATGGGTTATCCAGAGCGTGCAGGGTCTATCAGGCGGCGTGGTGTGTCTCCGGGGGGCAGCGGGGAGGGGGTGCGGCCTTCTGACCGGGCTCAGGCTGAGGATCGTCGGGATGCTCCCGGAGGAGCGGCCATTCCGGCTGGCATCCCCCGCACCACACGCTGAGCCTGTCGAAGCACGCACAGCCGCACCCGTAGGTCGCATGGAGCCGCAGGCGCAATGCGACGCCCCCGCCGGGAGAACGTCGCATTCCGCTGGCGCTGCATGCGACCTGCGCGGTCCGGATCGCGCCGCCAGCGGCCCTCACAGCAGGCTGAGGAACCCCGAGGTGATCGGGTAGCGGCGGTCCTTGCCGAAGCTGCGGGGGGTGATCTTGACGCCGGGGGGCGCCTGGCGGCGCTTGTACTCGGCGCGGTCCAGCAGGCGCCAGACGCGGTTGACCGTGTCGCGGTCGTGGCCGCGCGCCACGATCTCGGCCATGCCCAGGTCGCGCTCGACAAGGCACTCCAGGATGTCGTCCAGCACCTCGTAGGGGGGCAGGCTGTCCTGGTCGGTCTGGTTGGGCCGCAGCTCGGCCGTCGGGGCCTTGGTGATGATCCGCTCCGGGATGACGCGGCCGGCGGGGCCCCGCGCGCCGTCCGGCAGCGCCTCGTTGCGCCAGCGCGACAGCGCGTAGACGGTCATCTTGTAGACGTCCTTCAGGACCGAGTAGCCGCCGCACATGTCGCCGTAGAGTGTGGCGTAGCCGACCGACATCTCCGACTTGTTGCCGGTCGACAGCACCATGGCGCCGAACTTGTTGCTGAGCGCCATCAGCGTCATGCCGCGGGCGCGGCTCTGCAGGTTCTCCTCGGTGATGTCGGCCTCGCGCCCGGCGAAGGCGGGGGCCAGCATGGCGGCGTAGGCCTGGGTCGCCGGCTCGATCCCGATGGTGTCGATGCGGCAGCCCAGCATGCCCGCGCACTCCGCCGCGTCCTCCAGGCTGTCGCGGCTGGTGTAGCGGCTGGGCATCATCACGCAGTGCACCCGGTCCGGCCCCAGCGCGTCCACCGCCACCGCGGCCGACAGGGCGCTGTCGATGCCGCCCGACATGCCGAGGATCACGCCGGGGAAGCGGTTCTTCTCCACATAGTCGCGCAGGCCCAGCATCATCGCCTGGTAGATGGCGGCGACACCCTCCGCCGGCGCCGCGCGCTCGGTCGAGGTGCCGGTCCAGCCGCCGGGCCCGCGGGTCCAGTGGGTGAGCGCCACGTGCGCGCGGAAGCCCGGCAGCTGCGCCACCAGCCCGCCGCCCGTGTTCAGCGCGAAGGAGCCGCCGTCGAACACCAGCTCGTCCTGGCCGCCGACCTGGTTGACGTAGACCAGCGGCAGCCCCGTCTCCGTCACCCGCGCCACCGCCAGGTTCAGGCGGCGGTCGATCTTGCCCGTCTCGAACGGGCTGCCGTTGGGGACCAGCAGGATCTCCGCCCCCGTCTCCGCCAGCGTCTCCGCCACGTCGGGCGTCCACATGTCCTCGCAGACCATCAGGCCCAGGCGGACGCCGCGGAAGTTCACCGGGCCGGGGGCGGGGCCGGGCTGGAACACGCGCTTCTCGTCGAAGGGGCCGTAGTTGGGCAGGACATGCTTGAAGCGCACGGCGGCGACCTCGCCCGCCTCCAGCAGCAGGGCGGCGTTGTGCACCCGGTCGCCGTCGCGCCAGGGGGCGCCCACGACCAAAGCGGGGCCGCCGTCGGCGGTGTCGCGCGCCAGCTCCCGCACCGCCTCCTCCACCCGGTCGAGGAAGAAGGGCTTCAGCACCAGATCCTCCGGCGGGTAGCCGCAGACGCTCAGCTCCGGCGTCAGCACCAGCTGCGCGCCGCGGGCGGCGGCGTCGGCGCGGGCGTCGCGGATCAGCCTTAGGTTGGCGGTGATCGCGCCCACGGTCGGGTTGATCTGGGCGAGCGCGATGTCGAGGCGGTCGGTCATGGCGGCCTTCGTGCCGGTCCTGGGAAGGCCCCGACCCTAGCAGCGGCCCCGCGGCCGCTCAATCGGGGCATTGGTCCCATGACAATAGGGGGATGGCAGCCGGGCGCTCAATCCGCCGCCGCCGCGGCGGGGGGCGCCACCGGCACCGTGAAGCGGAAGGTGGCGCCGCGGCCGGGGGCCCCCTCCACCCAGATGCGGCCGCCCATGCGCTCCACCAGCCGCTTGCAGATGGCGAGGCCGAGGCCGGTGCCCTGCGGCTTGCCGGTCTTCTCCGAGCCGACCTGGCGGAACCGCTCGAACACCAGGGCGGCGTCCTCCGGCGCCACGCCGGGGCCGTTGTCGGCCACGCGCAGCTCCAGCTGCGCCCCGGCGCGGCCCATCGCGACCACGACGCGGCCGGTGCCGGCCGGGGCGAACTTGACCGCGTTGGAGAGCAGGTTGATCACCACCTGCACCAGCCGGTCGTGGTCGCCCATGACGCGCGGCAGCCCGTCCGGCACCTCCAGCACCAGCTCCACCCCCTTGTCCGCGAAGAGCTGGTGGGTCCCGGCGACGGCGTCGTGGACGGCGGCCGCCAGCTCCACCGGACGGATCTGCCAGTCGATCTCCCCCGCCTCGATCTTCGCCATGTCCAGCACCTGGTTGATGAGGCGGGTCAGCCGCTCGCTCTCCTTGATGATGGTGGCGAGGAACTCCTGGCGCTTCTCCAGCTCCATGTCGGGGGTGTCGTGCAGGATCTCCGACAGGGCGCGGACCGAGGTGAGGGGGGTGCGCAGCTCGTGTGTGACGGTGGACAGGAACTCGTCCTTCAGCCGGTCCAGCTCGCGCAGCTTGGCGTTGGCGGCCTGCAGCGCCTCGGTGGCGCGCTGCAGCTCGGCCGACTTCTGCTCCAGCCGGCGGCTGTACTCGATGACCTGGCTGGTCTCGTCCAGCATGCGCATCAGCTCGGGCATGCCGACCTCGCCGCCGCCGACGGCGGAGGCCACCGCCACGCGGGCGCTGGCGGCCCCGATGGCGCCGGCCAGCAGACGCTCCGCCTGGCGCACCAGCTCGGCGTCGGCGGGGGCGTCGGAGGCGAGCCCGCTGCGCCGTCGGGCGATGCCGGCGAAGGCGGCCTCGGCCCGCTCGGGCCCCAGGAAGCGCGACAGCAGCTCGCGCAGATCGCCGACCGTGCCGGTGCCGCGCCAGTTGCCGCCCACCGGCTCGTCCGCCTCCAGCGCCTCCACGAAGGCGGTGGCCTGGGCGCGCTCGCCGGGGCTCATGCGGTCGGTCAGCGACACGCCGACGAACAGGCCGATGTTGGCGAAGGCGCTCCAGAACAGGCTGTGGGCCAGCGGGTCCAGCCCCTCCAGCCCCAGCAGCGCGTAGGGGCGCAGCAGCCACAGGCCGAACGGCCCCTCGTCGATGAAGCCCAGCGGGAACCAGCCGGAGCGGGCGATGGAGGGGACCAGCAGCGTGTAGGCCCAGACCAGCACGCCGGCGCTGATCCCGGCCAGCGCGCCGCGGCGCGTCGCCCCCTTCCAGTAGAGCCCGCCGATGAGCGCCGGGGCGAACTGCGCCACCGCCGCGAAGGAGATCAGGCCGATCGACACCAGCGCGTAGGCGCCGCCCGCCGCCCGGAAATAGAGGTATCCCAGCAGCAGCAGGACGACGATGGCGACCCGGCGCACCGACAACATCAGGCGGCCGAGGTCGCGCACCCGCTCCAGCTGCTCGCGCCGGAAGCGCAGCAGCAGGGGCAGCACCAGGTCGTTCGACGCCATGGTGGCGAGCGCCACCGTCTCCACGATGATCATGCTGGTGCCGGCCGACAGGCCGCCGATGAAGACCAGCAGCGCCAGCGCCTCCCACCCCTGGCTCATCGGCAGGGTCAGCACCATCATGTCGGGGTCGGTGCCGGCCGGCAGGACCAGCAGGCCTGCGAAGGCGATCGGCATGACGAACAGGTTGATGAGCAGCAGGTACAGCGGGAAGACCCAGAGCGCCCGGCCCAGGTGCCGCTCGTCCGTGTTCTCCACGACAAGCACCTGGAACTGGCGCGGCAGGCACAGCATCGCCGCCATCGACAGGATCATGACCGTCACCCAGGCGCCGTCGGCCAGCGCCGGGCGGGCGGTGAACAGGTCGGTCAGGCCGGGATGGGCCAGCGCCCGCGCGGTGATGTCGCCGGGCCCGTCGAAGGCGCCCCAGACCACGGCGGCGCCCACCGCCAGGAAGGCCAGCAGCTTCACCAGGCTCTCGAACGCCACCGCCGCCATCAGGCCGGGATGGTGCTCGGAGGCGTCGATGCTGCGGGTGCCGAAGATGATGGAGAAGACCGCCATCATCAGCGCGATCCAGAAGGCGTTGTCGGCCAGCACCGCCGGCGCCGTTCCGCCGTGCCCGCCGGTCAACACCTCGAAGCTGACGGAGACCGCCTTCAGCTGCAGCGCGATGTAGGGGGTGATGCCGACGATGGCGACCAGCGCCACCAGCCCGCCCAGCAGCGGCGTGCGGCCGTAGCGGGTGGCGATGAAGTCCGCGATGGAGGTGGAGCGCTGGCGCCGCGCCACCCGCAGCAGCTTCAGCACCAGCGTGTAGCCCAGCGCCATGACCAGGGTCGGGCCGAGATATGTCGGCAGGAACCCCACCCCGCTGGTCGCGGCGCGGCCGACGCTGCCGTAGAAGGTCCAGGTGGTGCAGAACACCGCCAGCGACAGGGCATAGACCAGCGACCCCCCGAAGCCGCCGCCGAACCCGCCGCCGCCTGCCCCCGCCGCCCGCCGGTCGGCCCACCAGGCGATGGCGAACAGCAGCGCCACGTAGGCGAAGGACGCCGCCGCGACGATGCCGGCCGGGATCACCGCCGCCGCTCCACATGCAGGGCGATCAGCAGGATCAGCAGGGCCCAGACCCCGAAGACGTAGAGGTGCAGCAGCGGCAGGCCGAACAGCACCTCCGGCACCCCGAAGGCGCCCAGCAGTGGCGGGTTCAGCAGCACGGCCCCCAGCAGGAACAGGCTCGCCAGCCGGTGCCGCCGCCGGTCGGAGGTCTCCCTCATGGCTGGGCTCCCTGCGTCCTCGCGGTGCCGCCTCCTCCTTTCGTCCTCTCCCCTTGCGGGAGAGGAAGGGACCCGACGCGCAGCGGCGGGGAGGTGAGGGGTGCA
>DASPKT010000290.1:0-22504 GCA_035627915.1 Azospirillaceae bacterium | reverse complement strand
ACGCGGGTGGTGGCGGGGATGGCGCAGGTGACGGCCGGGTGGGAGACGATGAACTTCAGGAACGCCTGGGCCCAGCCGGTGCAGCCGATCTCCGCCGCCCAGCCGGGCAGGGGGCGGCCGGCGAACTCCTGCGTCAGGTCGCCGCCGCGGAAGGGGCGGTTGGCGATGACGGCGATGCCGCGCTCCGCCGCCAGCGGCAGGATGCGCCGCTCCACCTCGCGGTCGGCGGCGTTGTAGGTGACCTGCACGAAGTCGACCGGGTGCGCCGCCATGATGCGCTCCAGCTCCGCGTGCCGCCGCCCGTGGGAGGTGGTGACGCCGACATGGCCGAGGCGCCCCGCCGCCTTCATCGCCATCAGCGTCTCCAGGTGCGCCTCCCAGGCGACCAGGTTGTGGACCTGCAGCAGGTCGAACCGCGGCACGCCCCAGAGCCGCTGCGCGTCTTCCACCTGCTCCGGCCCCTCGGACGCCGAGGAGGTCCAGACCTTGGTGGCGGAGAACAGCGCCGGCGGCCGGCCCAGCTTCGCCAGCCCGTAGCCGATGACCTCCTGGGAGGAGCCGTACATGGGGGAGCTGTCGATCAGCCGCCCGCCGGCGGCGAAGAAGGCGCCCATCACCTCCGCGCAGGCGTCGCGGGCGACCGGATCGTCGCCCACGTTGAAGGTGATCCAGCTGCCGAGCCCGACCAGCGGCAGCGCCCCGCCGGTGCTTGCGATCGGGCGGGTGAGGGGCCCGGCTCCCTGCGCCCGGGCGGGGGCCAGCGCGGCGGCGGTCCCGGCGGCGAGCAGGGAGCCCAGCAGGCGGCGGCGGCTGAGGCGCATGGGTCCGGCTCCCTGTCATGCGGGCGGCGTCCTCACCCCAGGATCGGCCCGCCGGGGCCTGCGCGCAAGGGCCGTGGCTCACCCCTCCGGCCGCTTCTTCCCGACGCCGTCATAGTCGCGCCGCGCCGCCGCCGACCCCTTCTCCTCGCAGAGGTCGCGGTCCTCGCGGGTCGCGGCCTCCAGCATGTCGCAGTCCTTGCCCGTCGCGGCGCTCAGCGCGTGGTCGGTCACCGTCTTGCCGGTCGCCGTTTCCGATGCCGCGTCCGCCGCGATGCCGGCGACGCACCCGCCAAGCGCCACCAGCGCCGGCAGGAGGAGCGCCAGCGGCATGCGCCGCGCGCCCCGTGATCTTCCGTCCAAGCTTCCCGCCTCCCTGTCGGTATGGGAGGGACAGAACAGGCCGGGGCGGGAATGATCCCGCTCAGGCGGTCGGGCGCACGTTGGCGATGACGAAGCGGCTGCGGGGGACCGCCGGCATGCGGGAGAGGTCGACGCGCAGGTCCTGCTCCGGCACCTCGTAGCGCATGGCGGTCGCCAGCAGGCGGACCGCGCGCCGCATGATCTCGATGGTGGCCCACTCGCCGGGGCAGCGGTGGCCGGTGCGGTGGTCGCCGCCGCCCTGGGGGACCAGGGTGAAGGGGTCGCCGCGCCAGCCCAGGAACCGCTCCGGCCGGAAACGTCCCGGCTCGCTCCAGGCGCGGGGGTCGTGGTTGGTGCCGTGCAGGTCCAGGATGACCCAGGCGCCGCGCTCGAACCGCACGCCGCGCCACTCGAACGGCTCCAGCACTCGGCCGCCGACCAGGGGGAAGAAGGGATAGAAGCGCCGGACCTCCTGCACGAAGCGGGTCAGCGCCTCGTCGTCGGCCTCCACGCCGCGCCGGTACTCCGGGTGCTGGTGCAGCGCCAGGGCCGCGAACACCACGAAGCGGTCGACCGCCACGGTCGGGCGCAGCAGGTTGATGAGCTCCACCGCCGCCACCCGCACGTCCAGCAGCCGCCCGGCGGGGTCGCGGTGCCAGGCGATGCGGTGCAGCGCCCGGTCGTCCGGCGTGCGCACGCGGCCCTCCCGCACCTCGGCGACCAGGCGGCGGGCCCAGCGCTCGGTCCGGGCGCGCAGCAGCAGGCCGCGCAGCGCGCGGGGGCCGGCGCTGCCCGCCCCCTCGATCATCGCCCCGAACTCGGCCGCGCGCGCGTCGGCGGCGCTTTCCGTCAGCGGCACGCCGGCCCAGCGGCAGACGGCGCGGCACAGGATGGCGCGCACCTCCTCCAGCAGCACGACGCGGTCGCGGCCCTGCCAGTCCAGGATGCGCGCCCGCCATTCCTGCTCCATCAGGTCGGCCAGGCGGCCGAGGCCGGCGGGGGCCATCAGCGACAGGAACAGGGCCTTGCGCCAGCGGTGCGCCTCCCCGTCCAGGGTGGCGGCGCTGCCGTGGTCCTGCAGCAGCCGCAGCGTCGAAGGCGGCAGCGCCCCGCGGCGGGTGAAGCGGCCGGGCGTGTAGAACATGCGCGCCGCCTCCGGCCCCTGCACGCAGACCGCGCGGCGCAGCATCAGGCGCGTCTCGAAGATGTCGGTGCCCAGGCGGCGGCACCGCTCCGGGATGAAGCGGTAGCCCTCGGCCAGCAGGGCCGGCATGCCGTCCAGGGTGCCGTCGCGTGGGATCGCCGTCATCGCCCCTACTTCACCGCCCCTGCCTGGAGGGGGCGTCGGCGCCCCCGCCGGCGCGAACAGCCCCGGCCGCCGGGGGTTCCCTTGAGGGACGCCCGGTGCGCCGGAACCCTGGGTGGGGAGGGGACCCCTCAGCCCAGCCACATCGGCAGGATGGAGGCGGCCAGCAGCAGGGCCAGCAGCAGGTTGACCGCCCGCCACTGCCGCTCCGTCTTCAGCGCGCGCGCCAGCAGCAGCCCGCCCACGCACCAGAGGGTGAGGGACGCTACCGCCGCCGTCCCGAAGGCGGCGCCCAGGACAAGCGCCAACAGCGCGGGGTCGGGGGAGAGTGCCGCAAAGGACGCCGCCGCGCCCAGCGCCATGGCCCAGCCCTTCGGGTTCAGCCAGAGCAGCAGGATGCCGGTCCAGAAGCCGGTCGGCGCCGCCGCCCGGGCAGCCCCGGCGTTCGGCCCGGCGCTGCGGCCGATGCGCCAGGCCAGCCACAGCAGGTAGGCCGAGCCCGCCGTCCGCAGGGCCAGCTCCAGCGCCGGCTCGGCCTGCAGCAGCGCCGCCAGGCCCGCTGCGGCCGCCGCCGCCAGGCTCGCCAGCCCGGCGGCGATGCCCAGCAGCAGGGGCACGCTGCGGCGGAAGCCGAACTGCGCGCCGGACGCGGTCGCCAGCGTCGTCGCCCCGCCGGGCGTCACCGTGGCGACCAGGGTGAACAGGAACAGGGACGACAGCATCTCGGGCGACATGGCTCCGGCTCTCCTCGCGGACGGGTCAGGGCTCCACTCTCCGCTCGACGGGAGACATCATGAAAGGCAATAATCCGGATGTAAGGCATTAGCAGTCGTGATGAATCCCCATGGCGCGCAACCTCGACACCGGCCTGCTTCGCACCTTCGCCGCCGTCGCCGACACCGGCGGCATGACGGCGGCGGCCAACCTGCTGAACCTGACCCAGGGGGCAGTCAGCCAGCAGGTGCGCCGGCTGGAGGAGCAGCTGGGCCGCGACCTGTTCGAGCGGGGCCGCGGCGGCCTGCGCCTGACCCCGGCGGGGGAGCGGATGCTGGGCCGGGCGCGGCGCCTGCTGGCGCTGAACGACGAGATATGGGCGGAGATGACGGCGCCGGACTTCGCCGGCCGGGTGCGCCTGGGCGTCCCCTACGACCTGGTCGGCACGCTGCTGCCGCCGGTTCTGAAGTCCTTCGCCCGCGCCTGGCCGCGGGTTGAGGTGGCGCTGACCTGCGCCGCCTCGCCCCTGCTGGACGCGGGGCTGGCCGGCGGCACGCTCGACCTCGCTTTGGTGGAGGAGCCGGCCGCCACGGCGCCAGCCGGCGCGCTGGCGGTGGAGCCGCTGGTCTGGGTGGGCGCGCGGCGCGGCGGCGCGCATCTCCGCCGGCCGCTGCCCCTGTCCCTGGTCAGCGACAGCTGCGCCTTCCGCCCGTCGATCCTGGCGGCGTTGGGGGCTGCGGGCCGCGACTGGCGCATGGTGTTCGAGGCCGGCGACCTGGAGGCGACGCGGGCCGTGGTGCGCATGGACATGGCGGTGTCCGCCTGGCTCGCCGCCACCGTGCCGGCCGACCTTGAGGTGCTGGACCCGGGCGCCGCCGGGCTGCCGGACCTCCCCGCCTTCGCCGTGTCGCTGCGCGCACCCCGGGCCGGGGCTGCGCCGGCCGCGCGGGAGCTGGCGCGCCACCTGCGCGACGCGCTGGGCCCGGCCCGCGCGGCGGTGGCCTAGGAGCAGGGTCGCCCGGAAGCGTTGTCGCCCCCTAAAGCGCCATCATCTAGGAGCGCAGGCGCATCAGCAGCGCCGGCGTCGCGGCGGCGCCCATCGCCACCGCCGCCTCGTAGGCGGTGAGGCCGCCGGCGTCCCGCCGCGCGGTGTCGGCGCCGTGCGCGGCGAGGATCTCCACGATCTCCGCCCGGTCGAACATGGCGGCCAGCATCAGCGCCGTGCGCCCGTCCGGCCCCGCCGCGTCGACCGCCGCCCCGCGCCCCAGCAGCAGCCGGACCGTCGCGGCGTCGCCCCTGAAAGCGGCGGCGGCGAGCGGCGTCTGGCCGCGGTCGTTGGCCAGTTCCAGGTCGGCGCCGTGGTCCAGCAGCACGGCGCAGAGGCCGGCATGGCCGTGATAGGCCGCCAGCATCAGCAGGCTGTCCCCCTTGGCGGTGCGGATGTTCGCCGGCAGCCCCAGGCCCAGCAGCGCGCCAAGCATCTCCGCATCGCCGGCCCGGGCCGCGGCGAACACCCGGGCGGCGAAGTCCAGCGTCGCCTCGTCCAACTCCGGCAGCCTCCGCCCCGCCTCGCCCGCCATGTCCCTGCGTCCTCTTCCGTGCGCCTTCCCGTGTCCGGCTGGGCCCCGGGCCGTGCCTGTCCCCGGGCCGTGCCTGTCCAGGAGAAGCCAACAGGGCCGATGCTCCGGCGTGCCGCCGGCCGGGACCGGAATCCCCAACCGATCTCCGGCGAGGCCCCCGGGCAGGTGCGCCGCGGGCCTGTCCGGTGCTGCCGGGCAGGGGAGTGAGCCGGGGCGGGCCGACCCGTGGCGGCAGCTTCGTGGGATCAGGATGACGGTGGGAGGTCTGGTGATGCTATCGGCGGGCTCTCCAGGAGGGCTCATTCGAACAAGGAACATATGTCTACGCGTAGGCAATTCTCTTCTTCTCCAACGAGCACTCGCCTCCGTGCCGTTCGAACGTCGAGCGATACACACACCATCATCCTCACCCCGGGAATTGCCTCCATGCCACGGGCGATCCGCTCGCCTGCCCTTCCCTCACGCTGCGGTCGCAAGGGATTTCTGGACCGGCCCCCAACTTGGACCCTGGCGAGGAGGCGCATCCGCCTAGCCGGGAACGCGGATGCACCGCTGGCGACGTCCCGAGGCCGCCATGCCGGCCGTCTTCGGTCGGAGGCAAGCGCCAAGCGGCAGGGTGAAGGGGGAGGGTCAAGCGGCAGGCGACCGGCCGCATCCCGCAGGACAGGCGGGACGCACGCCGACGGTTTCCCTCTCCCTGCCGGACGGCAATCCGCCGATCGGGTGCCCCGGAGACCCGGCCGTCAGGCCGGTTCGTCCAGGAACGGCAGCACGGCCGCCAGCGCCGCATCGGCGCGGGCGAAGGCGGTCATGTGGTTGAGGCCGGGCAACCCGACATGGCGGCCGCGCGGCGCCAGGCCGCCCGCCTGCTCCGCGCCGGCGCGCACGGGATCGTCGCCGCCGGCGTAGAACAGGCAGGGGCGCGGGAAGGCGGCGAGGGCGGCGGAGAGGTCGCCGCGGTCCTCCGCCACCGCCGCCCGCAGGGCGCCGGCGTCGTTGTCCAGCAGGCGCCGGCGCATCCCGGCCGGCAGCGGGCCCGCCTGCGCCTCCACCGCGGCGAGCCAGGGCTCGATCCCGCCCGCCAGCAGCCGGCGCAGCGGCCCCAGATCCTGGGCGAAGGGGTGGGCGCCGCCGGCGACCAGGCGGCGGACCCGGCCGGGGTGGTGGCGCAGCAGGGCGAAGCCCATCCAGCCGCCCATGGAATAGCCCCAGACGTCGGCCTGCGCGATGCCCAGCGCGTCCAGCACCGCCGCCACGTCGCCGGCGCGCCGCTCCGCACCGTAGGCGGCCGGGTCGTGCGGGCGGCCGCTGCCGCCGTGGCCGCGCGCGTCGATGAGGACGAGGCGGCGCCCCGCCTCCAGCAGGGGAGCCGCGTAGCCGAGGTCGAACCAGCCCTCCAGCCGGTCGGTGAAGCCGTGCAGCAGCACCAGCGGCCGGCCCCGGCCGATGTCGGCGTAGCGTACCACCACTCCGTCGGGGGCGTGCAGCAGGAAGGCGGGAATGTCGGTGACGGTCATCGCGCGGGTCTCCAGCGGAAGAAAGGGGGATCAGGCGTGGGAATCAGGCGCCGGAGCGCAGGCGGAAGGGCAGCAGCCGCGGCGTGCGGCGGGCATAGGCGACGTAGGCGGCACCCAGGGTCCGGTGCAGGTCGCGCTCTTCCAGCGCGGTGCCGGCCAGGATGTAGGCGGTCAGCCCGAGGTTCAGCAGCACGCGCCCCGCCGAGGCCTCCGGCGCCGCCCACAGCAGCAGCAGGAAGCCCGTCATCATCGGGTGCCGCACCAGCCGGTAGAAGCAAGGCGTGGCGAAGGGCACCGGTTCGGGCGGCGTTCCCGCGGCATAGGCGCGGGCCTGCGACAGGCCGAACAGCGCCGCGTGGCTCAGCATCCAGGTGGAGGCGAAGACGATGAGCCAGCCGGCCCCGTGCAACGCCCACAGGACGGCGCGGGCGGCCCCATGGTCCACCTGCCAGACGGGCTGCGGCAGCGGCTGCCACAACAGGACGATGGCGGCCAGCACGGCGGCGGTGGCCAGCACGTAGGTGCTGCGCTCCAGCGCCGCCGGGGCGCCGCGCAGCCTCTCCTTGAAGCGGCGGCGGGCCATGGCGCTGTGCTGCAGCCCGAACAGGCCCAGCAGCGCCAGGTCGGCCAGGACCGCGGGGAGCGGCGGCCCGGCGGCACCGTCGTCGATGCCGCGCGGCAGGGCGACGCCGTTCAGGAAGGCGCCGAAGGAGACCAGGGCCGCCGACCCCGCGAGGTAGGCGGCACCGGCATAGGCGAGGATGGGCAGGCTGCGCATGGTTTGACGCTCTCGGTTCGGGGCAGGTCCGGTGCCGCCATGCTGCCGCCGTCCCGTCCGCCCGCAGGCGGGTGTTGCGTCCGCCCGGCGTCCGTTTACCCTGTCGGGCGTGCCGTTACCGGGGGGACGATGGACGCGCTGGAGCTTCGCCTGTTCGGACCGCCGCGCCTGCTGGCGGGCGGGAGGCCCGTGGCGACAGGGCTGCGCCGGGGCCTGGCGCTGCTGGCCTACCTCGCCGTGACCGGGCGCCCGCACGGGCGGGAGCGGCTGGCGGCGCTGGTCTGGCCGGAGGAGGACGCCGCCACCGCGCGCGGCCGGCTGCGCCGCACCCTGCACGAGCTGAACCGGCAGGCGGGCCTGACCCTGGCGGCCGGAGACGGGGAGACGGTCGCGCTGGCCGACGGCGTTCCGCTGGCGGTGGACGTGGCCCGGTTCCGCGCCGCGCTGGCGGCCGGCGGCGCCGACGCGCTGGAGGCGGCGGCGGATATCCAGGCGGACGAGTTCATGGCCGGCTTCGCGCTGGAGGGCGCGGCGGGCTTCATGGACTGGCTGGGCTTTACCCGCGAGGCGCTGCGCCATGAGCTGGCCGGCGCGCTGGACCGGCTGTCCGCGCTGCGCGAGGCGGCGGGGGAGCTGGACCGCGCCGTCGCCGCCACCCGCCGGCAGCTCGCCCTCGACCCCCTGCAGGAGCCGGTGCACTGCCGGCTGATGCGGCTGCACGCGGCGGCCGGGCAGCCGGCGGCGGCCCTGCGCCAGTACGAGGCGCTGGTGCGGCTGCTGGACGAGGAGCTGGGGGTGGAGCCGCGGCCGGAGACGGTGGCGGCCTTCCGCGCCATCGCCGGCGGTCCCGCCGCCGCCCGGCCCGGCCCGGCATCGCCGGCGGAGCGGCCGGAGACGCGCTACACGCGGTCCGGCGGGGCGGTGCTGGCCTACCAGGTGCTGGGCGGCGGGCCGGTCGACCTGGTGCTGGTGCCGGGCTTCGTCTCGCACCTGGAGATCGGCTGGCAGAACCCCGACCTGGCGGCGTTCCTGCACCGGCTGGCCGGTGGGGCCCGTGTCGTCCTGTTCGACCGCCGCGGCCTCGGCCTGTCGGAGCGGCTGGCGACGGACGCCACGCCGGAGCACCTGATCGAGGATCTGGACGCCGTGCTGGACGCCGCGGGCAGCCGGCGGGCGGTGCTGCTGGGCTGTTCGGAGGGCGGGCCCGGCAGCGCCCTCTACGCCGCCCGCCGGCCGGAGCGGGTGGCGGGCCTGGTGCTCTACGGCGCGCTCGCCAAGGGGTCGCGGGCGGAGGGGTACGAGCACGCGCTGACGCCGGCGCAGTACGAGCTGTGGATCGCCGACCTCGCCGCCGGCTGGGGCGGGGCGCCCAACCTGGAGGTCTTCGCGCCCAGCCGGGCGCATGACGAGGCGCTGCGGCGCTGGTTCGCCGACCTGCTGCGCCACGGCGCCACGCCGGCCGGGCTGCGCGGGACCCTGACCGCGCTGCGCGACGCCGACGTGCGCCCGGTGCTGGACCGCATCGCCGCCCCCGTGCTGGTGCTGCACCGGACGGGCGACCGCGCCGTGCGCGTCGCCGCCGGCCGCGACCTCGCCGCCCGCATCCCGGGCGCCCGGCTGGTGGAACTGCCGGGCGAGGACCATTGGTGGTGGATCGGCGACACCCGCCCGATCCTGGAAGCGGTCGAGGGCTTCCTGGAGGGGCTGGCCGGGGCCGCCGCCCCGCCCCGCCTCGCCGCGGTGCTGGCGCTGGACCCGCCGGACGCCATGCGGGCGGAGGCGGTGCTGCTGGCGACGGGCCATGGCGGCCGGGTCGCGCCGGCGCCGCGCGGCGGGCCGCTGCTGGCCGCCTTCGACTCGCTGGCCGCGGCCCTGGCGGCGGGGCGGGCCCTGGCCGCCGCCATCGGGGGCGCCAGGGCCGGCCTCGACCTCGGCGACTGCCGGGAGGGCGGGGGCATGCTGGAGGGGCGCGCCGTATCCGGGGCCCGCGCCGCGATGGAGGCGGCCGCCCCCGGCGAGCTGCGCCTGTCCCCGGCGGCGCGGGCGGCATGCCCGTGAACGCCGGACGCGCGGCGGACGCGGACGACGCCCTCGAGCGGACGCGGGCGGCCTAGACCCCGTCCCGCCGGCACCGCGGCCGGTCCCGCGCATCCCGCGCCGGACGCCGCGCCGCCGCGCAGGACAGGAGATCGACCATGCCCGTCATCGAGGCGCCCCGCGGGGCCGCCGGCTACACCGACATGGGGGCGGGGCCGGGCGCCCCGCTGCTGCTGGTGCACGGCAGCGCCAGCTCGCGCCGGTCCTGGGGGGCGCTGCTGCCGGCCCTGGCCGCATCGCGCCGGGTGCTCGCCCCCGACCTCGTCGGCTACGACGGAGCGGGGAGCTTCGATACGGGCACCTTCGGCGGGATCGGGGCGGAGTGCGACCGGCTCCTGGCGGTCCTCGACCATGCCGGCGTCGCCCGCGCGCACCTGGCCGGCCATTCCTACGGCGGGGCGGTGGCCGTCGCCTTCGCCGAGCGGCATCCGGAGCGGGTGCTGACCCTGACGGCGATGGAGCCGGTGATGTTCCGGCTGCTGGCCGGCGACCCGGGCTCCGCGGCGGAATGGGAGGAGGTGTCAGGGGTGGCGCGGGGCCACATGGAGCGGGTGCGGGCGGGCGACCTCGCCGGGGCCGCCGCGGTCTTCTTCGGCCACTGGCTGGGCGAGGAGGCGTGGCGCGCCGTCGCCGGGCCCCAGCGCGAGGCGCTGCTGGCCTGCATGCCGAAGGTCGCGGCCGAATGGTCGCTGCTGTTCGAGGGCGGCACGGCCGGGCACCGCGCACCGGACCTGCGCATGCCCCTTCTGCTGATGCGCGGCACGGCGACGACGCGGCCGGCGGCGCGGGTGGTGGAGCTGCTGTGCCGGCAGTGGCCGGACGCGCGGCTGGAGGAGGTGGCCGGCGCCGGCCACCTGCTGCCCTACACCCACCCGGGGCAGGCCGCCCGCGCCATGGCCGCCCTGATGGAGCCGGCGGAGGCGGCGGCGGCCTGAGCCGCCGTCACTCCACCGTGACCAGCGTCTCCATCGCGGAGTGCAGGTCGCAGCCGACCACGACGGTGCCGGGCTTGTCGAACACCACGGTCCCCTCGCCGCCCGGCCCCTGCAGGTCCAGGTCGAACTTGAAGAAGGGGGTATGGGAGACGACGTGGTGCGGCCGGTCGTCGTCGTTGCGGAAGACCACCGCGTCCCCCCGCTTCACCGTCAGCGCCGACGGCACGAAGCGGCCGTCGCGCTGGGTGACGGTGTGGACCGTCGCCTGCTGTGCCGCGGCGGGCCCGGCGGCGGATGCGGCGGCGAGGGCGGCCAGGAGGACGAGGAGGGCAGGGCGGAGCGTCGGGGTCATGGATCTGGTTCCTCTCGGCCGGGTTGCAGGCTGCGGCCGTGGCCGTGCAAGTCCCTGCAATCCCGACATTCATGGGTGAATGGATGCCGCATGTCCTGGCCGGGTCACGGCCAGCCCGGCCGCGCCGCCAGGTAGGCCAGCAGGACCGGCCGGAAGCCGTCGCTGCAGATCAGCTCCATCAGCTCCGCGTCCGACAGGCCGGCGACGCTGTCCGACCGGCGGACCAGGGCGTGGAACGCCCGGGCCGCCGGGCGCAGCGCCTCCGGCAGGCGGTCGGTGAAGCGGTCGGGGCTGTCGGGCATCGGCGCCGGGGTCCTCCGGATCGGCGGCGGGACGGGCGGCCGGCCACCGCCCGCGCGGGAAGGGCGGTCGCGGCTGGGGGGCACTGGCATGCCGTCCGCTTCCGGCCGGCCGCCCGGGGCGCCACACTCGCCAGCGCAGGCCCGACCCGCAACGAAAGAGCTTTCGCAGCTTCCATTCACGTTTGAATATATAAGCCGGAGGCGCACCCCCCTTAGGATGCGCCCTTTTTCCGCGGCCCCGGGGACCGCGGCACCACCTCATCGGACCCTCGACGCCATGGATTGGGATCTCCTCCGCCTGTTCCTCGCGGTGGCGCGCGCCGGCAGCCTGTCGGCGGCGGCCCGCCGCCTGGCCCTCAGCCAGCCCACCCTCGGCCGCCGCATGGCGGAGCTGGAGAAGGCGCTGGGCATCACCCTGTTCGTGAAGACGCGCGACGGCTACCGGCTGACCGAGCAGGGCACCAGGCTGCTCGCCCATGCCGAGGCGACGGAGCGCAGCGTGGCCGCCCTGCGCCTCACCGACGGGGAGGGGCCGGTGTCGGGCACCGTGCGCATCGCCGCCGGCGAGTGGGCCAGCCACTTCCTGGGCCTCCACCTGCGGCGCGTCCTGGGTGCCCATCCCTGCATCCGGGTGGAGCTGCTGACCTCGCTCTCCTACATCAGCCTGACCCGGCAGGAGGCGGACATCGCCGTGCGCAACCAGCTGCCGGAGGCCAAGGAGCTGGTCCAGCAGAAGGTCGGCGCCACCGCCTTCGCCGTCTACGCCCACCGCGATTACCTGGAGGAGGACGGCGTCGACGCGGAGAATTGCTTCGCCAGGGGGCGCTGGGTCTCCTTCGACGCCGGGAACGAGCACCTGCGCACGGCGCGCTGGGTGCGCGGGCGCATCGGCGGCCGGGCGCTGGCCGTGCGCTGCACCAGCTCGCGCGCCATCCTGGACGCCATCCTGGGGCGTGCCGGGCTGGGCCTGCTGCCCCGCTTCGTCGGCGACGCGGCGCCGGGTCTGGTCCGGGTGATCGACCTCGCCTTCCTCAGCGACCTCTACCTGGTCGCGCACCCCGACGCCCGGAAGATGCCGCACGTGGACGCGGTCTGGCGCGGCGTCTCCGCGCTCTACCGCGAGGAGCGGCCGCGGCTCTGCGGCGGGCCGGAGTGAGAAGGCCGGAGTGAGCGGGCCCGCTCTACACTCCTGAATACGCCCTATTCAAACCAGTACAACCGGCTGTGACGGCAGTCACCGTTGCCGCCCAAGCCCCTCGCCATCATCCGCGGCGAGACGCACACCGCTTCACGGCAAACAAAGGCGCTCCGCCCGGAAGTAGTAACCCTCCAGTACAGAAGAAGCTACTGGCGGGGATCGGGTGGAGCCCAGGAACAGCGTGGAGCGGCGGTGGAGGCGCCTGCCCGAATACTGGGCGGCGCCGGTCTCGAGCCCTGGACCAGGGCCGGCCGAGGGGGCCGGCCCCCGGGGCGTCCCAAGTCCGACAAGGACCATCGACAACAAGACCGAGGGGAACCGATGTCCCGAACCATCATCGTCGCGACGGATGGCAGCAACACCAACGCCGGCACACTCGACGCGCCGGTCGCGACGCTGGCCCGCGCGCTCGAGCTCGCCAATCCCGGCGACACCATCCAGCTGCGCGGGGGCGAGTATGCGGGCGGCGTCCGCATCACCCAGCCCAACATCACCATCGAGTCCTACCAGGGCGAGCACGTGGTGATCTCCTGCCCGAACACCGAGGGCTCGCCCGACCAGGTCATCCATTTCGACCTGAACTCCGACGGGGGCACGATCCGGGGGCTGGAGATCGTCGGCGGCGAGTACTACTGCGTGAAGCTGGAAAGCGCCTGGGACTGGGGCGAGACCAACTTCCAGAACGCCGCCACCAACATCACGATCGAGAACTGCACGCTGCACGACAGCGGCCGCGACGTGATCAAGATGACGCCGGGCTGCGACAACGTCCGCATCATCAACAACGAGATTTACAATTCCGGCATGCGCGACGGCCGCAACGCCGAGGGCATCGACTGCGTCAACTGCGACGACACCGTCGTCCAGGGCAACTACATCCACGACACCGCCACCACGGGCGCCTACTTCAAGGGCGGGTCGCGCGGCACCGTGTTCGAGAACAACGTGGTGGAGCGCACCGGCCGCACCCATGACCGCGGCGCCACCGCCAACTCCGCCGAGGGCGTGTCCTTCGGCTACGAGACGGACAGCGAGTGGTTCGACGCCGGCAACACCGGCTACGTCCAGCACTTCGACGGCGTGATCCGCAACAACATCATCCGCGACGTGCCCGGCTCCGGCATCATGCTGGCCGGCGCCCACGGGGCGGAGGTGACGAACAACACGCTCCACAACGTCGCCTACAAGCCGAACTACTTCTACGGCGGCATCACCCTCACCAACATGCGCACCTGGGTGGACGGCGGCTACGTCTATTCGAAGACCGAGGACGCCACCGTCACCAACAACATCGTGGTGATCGGCGCCGACCCCGACACCCGGCCCGGCTATTTCGGCAACTACGCCGTCTTCGCGCTGCGCAACGCGTCCGGCGACGGCTTCGCCGGCGAGATGGTGGTCGACAACAACATCTACCACACGCTGGACGGCCGTACGGCCGGCCTGTTCGGCAGCGGCGGACTGACCTTCCAGCAGTGGCAGGCGCAGTTCGGCTGGGACGGGGCGAGCCGCCTGACCGACCCGGGCCTGGGCGCGGACCTGCACCTGGCGGCGGGCAGCGCCGCCATCGACGCCGGTGCCGCCGCCGGCGCGGCGATCGACTTCGACGGCAACGCCAGGACCGGCGCCGTCGACATCGGCGCCGACGAATTCGGCGCCGGGCCGGCCCTGCCGCTGCCGACCCCGGGGAGCCGGGGCACCGGGCTGGACTTCACGACGCCGGAGGCGCCGGACACGGACGCCCCCGACGCGCCGGCAGGCATGACGGGCGAGCTCTATTCCGGCGGCGGGGCCTTCATCCGCTGGCAGGCGCCGGAGGACGCGCTCTACTACGAGGTCTACGGCAACGGCGTGCGCCTCGGCACCACCACGACCAACGCCTTCTGGGCGCGCCATTCCACCGGCACGGTGAACTTCACCGTGGTGGCGGTGGACGAGGGCGAGAACCGGTCGGAGGCCAGCGCGCCGCTGACCGTGGTGCTGCCCGGCGCCACCCAGCCGTCCCCGACGCCCTCTCCCACGCCGTCGCCCACCCCGACGCCGACCCCGACGCCCACGCCCGACCCGGGCGACGGCTTCGACTTCTCGCCGCTGCCGACGCCGTCGGCGACGGTGGTCGGGGTCTGGCCGACGCCGGGCGCCGTGGACGTCGATCCGGACGCCACCCTGGCGATCCAGCTCGTGGCCGGCTCCAACTTCAGCTACACGGCCGGCAAGATCGAGATCGTGCGCGACGCCGACGGCGTCGTGGTCGGCACGGTCGACTTCGAGCCGGGCGACGCGCAGGAGGGCAGCTCGGTCCTGCAGGTGGACCTCTCCGCCTTCGACCTGGCGGCGGGGACGACCTACAGCGTGGTGGCCGGGCACCTGTTCACCCGGGTGAACGCCGCCCCCTGGAACGCCACCGCGATCCAGAAGGGCACCTGGACCTTCACCACCTCGGGCGACGCGCCCGCGGCACCCGAGCCGGAGCCGGCGCCGGAGCCCGTGCCGCCCCCGGCGCCGCCGGCGGAGCTGACCTTCGCCGCGCTGTCGAAGCCGTCCGCCGGCGTCGTCGGCGTGTGGCCGACGCCGGGCGCCACGGACGTGGACCCCGACGCGACGCTGGCGATCAAGCTCGTGGCCGGCAGCTACTTCGGCTACACGGGCGGCAAGATCCAGGTCGTGCGCGACGCCGACGGCGCCGTCATGGCGACCGTGGACTTCGAGCCCGGCGACGCCCAGGAGGGCAAGTCGGTGCTGGAGATCGACCTGTCCGGCTACGACCTGGACTACGGCACCGCCTACAGCGTGGTTGCGGGGCACCTGTTCACCCGCGTCAACGCCGCCCCCTGGAACGCCACGGCGATCGAGAAGGGCGTCTGGGGCTTCACCACCGTCGACGGGCCGGTCGGCCTGGCGGCCGTCCCGACGGACTCCGCCGAGACGTTCGGCTGAGGGTGGAGCGGGGCGGGGAGGCGGCGACGCCTCCCCGTCTTCAGCCCCGACAGCCGTCAGCCCCGACAGCCGTCAGACCGGGCGGCCGTCGGCCGGGGCGGCGACGCTGTAGGGCACGACGTGCCGCTCCCGCCCGTCGATGCGCAGGCCGCGGCCGATCGGCGGGAAGGCCCGGTGGCGGCAGTCGTCGCGGTCGCAGACCTTGCAGCTGGAGCCGATCGGCATGGCGGTGTCGGCGTCGCGCAGGTTGATGCCGGCGGCGTAGACCAGCTGGTCGGCGTGCGCGACCTCGCAGCCCAGCCACACCGCCGCCTCGCGCGGGCGCGACAGGTAGGCGCCGGCGCTGGCCGTCACCGTGCGGGCGATGCAGAGGTAGGTCACCCCGTCCGGCGTGCGCGCCAGCTGCACCAGCGTGCGGCCGGGCTGGGCGAAGGCCTGGTGGACGTTCCACAGCGGGCAGGCGCCGCCGAAGCGGGCGAAGCGGAAGCGGGTGGCGCTGCTGCGCTTGGAGATGTTGCCGGCGATGTCGAGCCGGGCGAAATGGAACGGCACCCCCGGCAGCCCCGGCCGCTGCATGGTGCTGAGCCGGTGGCAGATCTGCTCGAAGCTGGTGGCGAAGACGTTCTGCAGCCGCTCGATGTCGTAGCGCAGGCGCTGCGCCTCCGACAGGAAGCGCCGGTACGGCATGACCAGCGCGCCGGCGAAGTAATTGGCGAGGCCGGTGCGGGCGATGGCGCGGGCCTCCGCACTGCTGAGCGAGGCGCGGCGGACCTGGTCCTGGATCTCCGGCAGGTGGTCCAGCAGCGCGATCTGGTGGCCCAGGAAGAAGCTGCGGCTCTCGCGCGGCGCGCTCTCGGAGAAGGCGAGGTGGCGCCGGTCGGGGTCGTAGCGCCACAGCACGCCCTCGCGCGCCAGGTCCGGGCCCACCCCGACCGTCACGCCGTGGCGCAGGCTCAGGTACCGGGTCAGGTCCTCCAGCATGGAGGAGGCGGAGAACCCCTCCCGCTCGGCCAGCGCCTCCGCGGCGTAGTCCAGCGCCTCGAAGTGGTTGCGCTGCTCCTGGAAGAAGTCGCGGACCTCGTCGTAGGGGAAGGGGGCGGCCTCCTGCCCGGCCGCGTCGCCGCCGACCGCCTCGCGCAGGCTGCGGAACTCCTCCGACAGGGTGCGGTAGGCGCGGTAGAGCCGGATGAACTGCTCCGCCACGTGCGGCGAGGCGCGCACGCTGTCGCGGATGGAGGAGGGCAGGGCCGCGTCGTCGGCGAACAGCGGGTCGCCCAGCACCTCGCGCAGCTCCGACGCCAGGCGCAGGTCGCGGTCGTCGGCGAAGTGGGTGGGCTCCACCCCGAAGTGGGCGGACAGACGGATTACCGCGGCGGCGCTCAGGGGGCGCTGGTTGTTTTCGATCTGGTTGAGGTAACTCGGGGAGAGGTCCACGGCTGCGGCGAGCGCCGCCTGGCTCAATCCGCGCAACTCCCGCAAACGCCGCACCCGCTCTCCGGCATAAATCTTTCCGCTCATCGGCCGCCCATTCGCAGAATTCGCAGAGTTGCAGCGCCTGATTCGCATTTCTTCGCGCGCTTAGACATTGCCCCGTTTCCCGATGCTTTGCAAACATCGCAGCGTGTCGGCCCCGCCCTGCGCGGGACCCGGCCTATTTCCCATGTCCGAGGCGGGAGCGGCGTTCCATGACGGTTGCGGTGATCGAGCAGCTGGAGGCGAAGCGGGCGGGTGCGCGGGAGGGGGGCGGCGCCAAGCGCATCGCGGCCCAGCACGCGAAGGGCAAGCTGACCGCGCGCGAGCGCATCGAGGTGCTGCTCGACGAGGGCTCCTTCGAGGAATGGGACATGTTCGTGGAGCACCGCTGCTCCGACTTCGGCATGGACGAGCAGAAGGTCCCCGGCGACGGCGTCGTCACCGGCCACGGCACCGTCAACGGCCGCCTGGTCTTCGTCTTCTCCCAGGACTTCACCGTGTTCGGCGGCTCGCTGTCGGAGGCGCACGCGGAGAAGATCTGCAAGGTCATGGACCAGGCGATGAAGGTCGGCGCCCCCGTCATCGGCCTGAACGATTCGGGCGGCGCCCGCATCCAGGAGGGTGTCGCCAGCCTGGGCGGCTACGCCGAGGTGTTCCAGCGCAACGTGCTGGCCTCCGGCGTGGTGCCGCAGATCAGCCTGATCATGGGCCCCTGCGCCGGCGGCGCCGTCTACAGCCCGGCCATGACGGACTTCATCTTCATGGTGAAGGACAGCTCCTACATGTTCGTGACCGGGCCCGACGTGGTGAAGACCGTCACCCACGAGGTCGTCACGGCGGAGGAGCTGGGCGGCGCGGTCACCCACACCGCCAAGTCGGGCGTCGCCGACCTCGCCTTCGAGAACGACGTGGAGGCCATCCTCCAGACCCGCCGCTTCATCGACTTCCTGCCGCTCTCCAACCGGGAGAAGCCGCCGGCGCGCCCCACCGCCGACCCGGTGGAGCGGCCGGAGCCGTCGCTGGACACGCTGGTGCCGGCCAACCCCAACAAGCCCTACGACATGAAGGAGCTGATCCTGAAGGTCGTGGACGAGGCCGACTTCTTCGAGATCCAGCCCGACTACGCCAAGAACATCATCACCGGCTTCGGCCGCATGAACGGCAGCACGGTCGGCTTCGTGGCGAACCAGCCGATGGTGCTGGCGGGCTGCCTGGACATCGACAGCTCCAAGAAGGCGGCGCGCTTCGTGCGCTTCTGCGACGCCTTCAACATCCCCATCGTCACCTTCGTCGACGTGCCGGGCTTCCTGCCGGGCACCGCGCAGGAGTACGGCGGCATCATCAAGCACGGCGCCAAGCTGCTGTTCGCCTTCGCCGAGGCCACCGTGCCGAAGGTCACCGTCATCACCCGCAAGGCCTATGGCGGCGCCTACGACGTGATGAGCTCCAAGCACCTGCGCGGCGACGTGAACTACGCCTGGCCCTCGGCCGAGATCGCGGTCATGGGCCCGAAGGGCGCGGTGGAGATCATCTTCCGCGGCGACCTGGGCGACCCCGCCAAGATCGAGGCGCGCACCGAGGAATACCGGGCCAAGTTCGCCAACCCCTTCGTGGCGGCCTCCCGCGGCTACATCGACGACGTGATCATGCCGCACAACACCCGCCGGCGGATCATCCGGGCGCTCGCCATGCTGCGCACCAAGCAGCTGGAGAACCCCTGGAAGAAGCACGACAACCTGCCGCTCTGAGCAAGGCTGAGAAACCGCGCCGAAGGCCTACAGGGAAGACCGCCCGCATGTTCACGAAGATCCTGATCGCCAACCGCGGCGAGATCGCCTGCCGCGTCATCAAGACCGCCCGCCGCATGGGCATCAAGACGGTCGCCGTCTACTCCGAGGCCGACGCCGGCGCGCTGCACGTCGAGATGGCCGATGAGGCCGTCGCCATCGGCCCGGCGCCGTCCGCCCAGAGCTACCTGGTGGCCGAGCGCATCATTGAGGCGTGCAGGGCCACCGGCGCCCAGGCGGTGCATCCCGGCTACGGCTTCCTCTCCGAGAAGGCGCCCTTCTGCGAGGCGTTGAAGGCGGCCGGCATCACCTTCATCGGCCCGGACGTCCACGCCATCGGCGCCATGGGCGACAAGATCGAGAGCAAGAAGCTGGCCAAGGCCGCCGGCGTCAGCACGGTCCCCGGCTATCTCGGCGTCATCGGGGACGACGAGGAGGCGGTGCGCATCGCCCGCGACATCGGCTATCCCGTCATGATCAAGGCCTCGGCCGGCGGCGGCGGCAAGGGCATGCGTGTCGCCTGGAACGACGAGCAGACGCGCGACGGCTTCCGCTCCGCCTCCAACGAGGCGCGGAGCAGCTTCGCCGACGACCGCGTCTTCATCGAGAAGTACGTGACCGAGCCGCGCCACATCGAGATCCAGGTGATGGCGGACGCGCACGGCAACTGCGTGTACCTGGGCGAGCGCGAGTGCTCCATCCAGCGCCGCCACCAGAAGGTCATCGAGGAGGCGCCGTCGCCCTTCCTGGACGAGGCGACCCGCCGCGCCATGGGCGAGCAGGCCGTGGCCCTGGCAAAAGCGGTGCAGTACCGCTCCGCCGGCACGGTGGAGTTCATCGTCGACAAGGACCGCAACTTCTACTTCCTGGAGATGAACACGCGCCTGCAGGTGGAGCATCCGGTGACCGAGATGGTCACGGGGCTGGACCTGGTGGAGCTGATGATCCGCGTGGCGGCGGGCGAGAAGCTGCCCATCGCCCAGGACGACGTGAAGCTCAACGGGTGGTCGCTGGAGGCCCGCGTCTACGCGGAGGAGCCGACCCGCAACTTCCTGCCCTCCATCGGCCGCGTCACCCGCTACCGCCCGCCCGTCGAGGGGACCACCGCGTCCGGCGGCATCGTGCGCGTCGACACCGGCGTGTACGAGGGCGGCGAGATCAGCATGTTCTATGATCCCATGATCGCCAAGCTGATCACCTGGGCGCCCGACCGGGCCGCAGCCACGACGGCCATGTCGGAGGCGCTGGACGCCTTCCAGATCCGCGGCGTCGGCCACAACATCAGCTTCCTGGCGGCGCTGATGCAGAAGGACCGGTTCCGCGAGGGAAGGCTGACCACCAACTTCATCGCCGAGGAGTTCCCGGACGGCTTCCACGGGCTGGAGCTGCCGGCCGAGACGCTGCGCCCGCTGCTGGCCGTCGCCGTCGCCGCGCACCGCCGCCGGGCCGAGCGCAACGCCATGATCAGCGGCCAGGTGGCGGGGCACGCCCCGCACGCGCTGTCCCGCTGGGTCGCCCGCATCGACCGCAGGAACCACGCGGCCGAGATCACGCCCGTGGAGGGCGGCTACGACGTGGTGCTGGACGGCGAGCCGATGCCGGTGCGCAGCGCCTGGGAGGTCGGCGACACGCTGTGGACCGGCACCGTGGCCGGCCGGCCGCTCAGCGTGCAGCTGGACGCCGACGGGGTGCGCTGGCGCCTGTTCCACGGCGGGGCCGAGTTGAAGGTCGAGGTCATGACCCCGCGCGCGGGCGAGCTGGCCGACCTGATGCCGGTCAAGGTCCCCCCCGACATGTCGAAGTTCCTGCTGTCGCCGATGCCGGGCCTGTTGGTCTCGGTCGCGGTGAAGGAGGGCGACGAGGTCAAGGCCGGGCAGGAGCTGGCGGTGGTCGAGGCCATGAAGATGGAGAACATCCTGCGCGCCGAGGCCGACGGGCGGGTGAAGAAGATCCACGCCGCCAGGGGCGCCTCGCTCGCGGTGGACGAGATCATCGTCGAGTTCGAGGAGGCGGCATGAACGCCATCCTTCCCCGCGGCGCCGACGCCGCCGACCTTGGCGCCGATCTCGGCACGATCCGCCACGACTGGACGCGCGAGGAGATCGCGGCGCTGTTCGCGCTGCCGTTCCCGGAGCTGCTGTACCGGGCGCAGACGGTGCACCGGATGCGCTTCGACCCCACCAAGGTCCAGGTCTCCACGCTGCTGTCGATCAAGACCGGCGGCTGCCCGGAGGACTGCGCCTACTGCCCCCAGGCCGCCCAGCACGACACCGGCCTGAAGGCCTCCAAGCTGATGCAGGTGGAGAGCGTGCTGGCCGAGGCGCGCGCCGCCAAAGAGGCCGGCGCGTCCCGCTTCTGCATGGGCGCCGCCTGGCGCTCGCCCAAGGAGCGCGACCTGGACGCGGTCTGCGCCATGGTGGAGGGCGTCAAGGCGCTCGGCATGGAGACCTGCGTCACCCTGGGCATGCTGGAGCCGGCGCAGGCGCAGCGGCTGAAGGCGGCGGGGCTGGACTACTACAACCACAACCTCGACACCTCGCCGGAGTTCTACGACAGGATCATCACCACGCGCACCTACCAGGACCGGCTGGACACGCTGGCGGCGGTGCGCGAGGCCGGCATCAACGTGTGCTGCGGCGGCATCGTCGGCATGGGCGAGGACCTTTCCGACCGGGTCGGGCTGCTGCACACGCTGGCGACCCTGCCGCAGCACCCGGAGAGCGTGCCGGTGAACCTGCTGGTGCAGGTGGAGGGCACGCCGCTGGCGGACGGGCGCAGCCTGGACCCGCTGGAGTTCGTGCGCACGGTGGCGGTGGCGCGCATCGTGATGCCGGCCAGCATGGTGCGGCTGTCGGCGGGGCGCGAGGAGATGGGGGAGGAGATGCAGGCCTTGTGCCTGCTGGCCGGCGCCAACTCCATCTTCTACGGGCCCAAGCTGCTGACCACGCCCAATCCGGCGGCCGACCGCGACAAGGACCTGCTCGACCGCCTCGGCATGGCGGTCATGGAGAGCTGAGGCGGCCCGCGAGGCCGCCCGTTCCGTTTCCGAAACGTATCTGAACCCCGTTCCCCGAGAGAGCCCGCCATGAGCGATTTCCCTGAGAAGACCGTGTCGGATTGGGAGGCCCTGGCGGCCCGCGACCTGTCGAAGGAGGGCGGCTCCGGCTGGGAGGCGCTGGTCCGCACCACGGCGGAAGGCATCAAGGTGAAGCCGCTCTACACGGCGGCCGACCTGGAGGGGATCGGGACGGCCACGCTGCCGGGCTTCCCGCCCTTCACGCGGGGGCCGCGGGCGACCATGTACGCGCACCGGCCCTGGACGATCCGGCAGTACGCCGGCTTCTCCACCGCCGAGGCGTCGAACGCCTTCTACAAGGCGAACCTGAAGGCCGGCCAGATGGGCCTGTCGGTCGCCTTCGACCTCGCCACCCACCGCGGCTACGACAGCGACCACCCGCGCGTGGTGGGCGACGTCGGCAAGGCGGGCGTCGCCATCGACAGCGTCGAGGACATGAAGATCCTCTTCGACGGCATCCCGCTCGACAAGATGAGCGTGTCGATGACCATGAACGGGGCCGTGCTGCCCGTGCTGGCCGGCTACGTCGTCGCGGCGGAGGAACAGGGGGTCAGGCAGGACCAGCTCTCCGGGACCATCCAGAACGACATCCTGAAGGAGTTCATGGTCCGCAACACCTACATCTACCCGCCCGGCCCCTCGATGCGGATCGTCGCCGACATCATCGAGTACACGGCGCTGAACATGCCGCGCTTCAACTCGATCTCGATCAGCGGCTACCACATGCAGGAGGCCGGCGCCACGGCGGTGCAGGAACTGGCCTTCACCCTGGCCGACGGCCTCGAATACGTGCGCGCGGCCCTGTCCAAGGGGCTGAAGGTCGACCAGTTCGCGCCGCGCCTGTCCTTCTTCTTCGCCATCGGCATGAACTTCTTCATGGAGATCGCCAAGCTGCGGGCGGCGCGGCTGCTCTGGGCGACGCTCATGAAGAAGCACTTCGACCCGAAGGACGAGCGCAGCCTGGCGCTGCGCACCCACTGCCAGACCTCGGGCGTCAGCCTGACCGAGCAGGACCCCTACAACAACGTCATCCGCACCACGGTGGAGGCGATGGCGGCGGTGCTGGGCGGCACGCAGTCGCTGCACACCAACAGCTTCGACGAGGCGCTCGGCCTGCCGACGCCGTTCTCCGCCCGCATCGCCCGCAACACCCAGATCGTGCTACAGGAAGAGACGGGCATGACACGGGTGGTCGACCCGTTGGGCGGCTCCTATTACGTCGAGGCGCTCACCAGCGCACTGGCGGACAGGGCCCGGGAGATCATCGAGCG
>DASPKT010000289.1:0-3020 GCA_035627915.1 Azospirillaceae bacterium | reverse complement strand
GCGCGGCCGGCGGGCGGAGATGCGGCTGCCGGACATGCTGGGCGCCGTGCTGGTCGAGGGCGTGCCGACCGGGACGCTGGACCGGAAGCTCGGCGTGCGGACCAAGACGGTGGCCGACTGGCTGGTGGTGACACTCCAGGGGTACGCCCGCGCCTACCCATCGGAGGGGTGAGCGGGCGGGATTCTCCTCCACCAATTTGACAACGGGGAAGATTGGGAGCACCTTCCCCGCACGATGTGAGTAAACCGCCCGGGGGCCGAGTGGCTGTCCCGGGCGGTTTCGTTTCGGGGGTGCGCTTGCCCTGGCAGCCGAAGAAGCCTTGCGCCCATCCGGGCTGCGGGGCGCTGGTCGAGGGACGGTATTGCCCGGCGCACGAGCGGGAGCGGCAGAAGGCCGTCGATGCCGCCCGGCCCACCGCCTCGGAGCGGGGGTACGGGTCGCGGTGGCAGAAGGCCCGGGCGACGTTCCTCCAGCGACATCCGCTCTGCGCCGAGTGCGAGCGCGTCGGGCGGGTGACGGCGGCCTCGGTGGTCGACCACGTCGTGCCGCACAAGGGCGACCAGCGGCTGTTCTGGGACACCTCGAACTGGCAGCCGCTCTGCACGACCTGCCACGGGCGCAAGACCGCGACCCAGGACAGCGGCTTCGCCCGGCGCCGCCCCCGCCCCCAGGGGTAGGGGGGTGGTCAAATCTCTGGGGCCCTTCGCCCCTAGACCGCGCTCCCAGTCGAGCGCGTGTGGCCGCGGAATTGGTGAAAATCTTTTTTCGGCAATGGGTTGGGTGAACTGTCATGCGCGGGCGGAAGCCGAAGTCCGCGGCGGCGAAGGCGCTGGCGGGGAACCCTGGCAAGCGCAAGGCGAAGGCCGCGCCGCCGCCCGAGCCGGTGATCCGGGGCGAGTTCGACCCGCCGGCGCATCTGAGCCCGCCTGCCCTGGTGGTGTGGCTGGAGGAGATGCCGCGGCTGCGGCAGCTGCGCCTGCTGAAGCCGACCGACCTGGCGGCCTTCGCCGTCTACTGCGAGGCGGCCGGCCGCTACCGCACCGCGTCGGCGGTCGTGGCGGAGAGGGGCATGACCTACGAGTCCGTGAGCAAGCACGGGAGCATGGTCCGCGTCCGCCCCGAGGTCGGGGTGATGGAGCGCGCCGAGCGCATCATGCGGCAGTTCATGTCCGAGCTGGGGATGACGTCGAAGGCGCGGGTGCAGACCCTGGCGACGCAGGGCCGCGGCGACCAGCCCAACCTGCCGGGGCTGGAACCCGCGGCGGGTAGCCAGACCAAGACGGTGAGGGGCGATGACGACCCGATCGGTTACCTCCAGTAGCGGCGCGCCCGACGAGGTGGCGCTGGTTGCCCTGGCACGCGAGCATGCCGCTCGCCTGTGCGAGGCCCTGGGCGACCGCTACCGGGGCGACCCGCGCTTCTTCTTCGACGAGCTGGCGGCCGAGCGGGCCGTGCAGTTCTTCCCCAAGTTCCTGCGGCACAGCCGCGGCAAGCTGGCGGGCCAGCCGTTCGAGCTGGAGCCCTGGCAGAAGGCGGTGGTGCGGACCATCTTCGGCTGGAAGTGGCTGGGTACCCGCGTCCGGGTGGTGCGCCGGGTGTTCCTGTTCCTGCCGCGCAAGAACGGCAAGTCCACCTTCTCCGCCGGCTTGGCGCTGCTGATGCTGATCGCCGACGGCGAGCGCGGGGCGGAGGTCTATTCCTGCGCCGCCGACCGCGAGCAGGCCGCCATCGTGTTCCGCGAGGCGGTGCAGATGGTCACCGCGTCGGAGTCGCTGAGCCGCGTCACCGAGATCTTCAAGACGGCCATCACCTGCACGCCACTGGCCGGCAGCTACAAGGTGCTGTCGGCGGTGGCCGACGGGAAGCACGGGCTGAACCCGTCCGCCTTCATCTTCGACGAGCTGCACACCCAGCCGAACCGCGACCTGTACGACGTGATGAACACGGCGGTTGGGGCCCGGCCGCAGCCGCTGGAAGCCTACCTGACCACCGCCGGCCACGACCGGCACAGCATCTGCTGGGAGGTGTACGACTACGCCTGCAAGGTGCGCGACGGCATCATCGACGAGCCGGCGTTCCTGCCCGTGCTGTTCGCCGCGGGCGAGGACGACGACTGGCGCGACCCCACCACCTGGGCCAAGGCCAACCCGTCGCTGGGGAGCGCCGTGCAGCTGGACTACCTGGCGCGCAAGGCCAAGGAGGCGATGGAGGTTCCGGCCTACGAGAACACCTTCAAGCGGCTGCACCTGAACCTCTGGACCGAGCAGGCGACCCGCTGGCTGCCCATGGACCGCTGGGATGCCTGCGGGCCGGCGCTTGGGACGGAGGATCTGCGAGGGCGTCCCTGCTGGGCCGGGCTGGACCTGTCCTCCACCACCGACCTGTCGGCCCTGGCGCTGGTGTTCCCCCGCGAATCCGGCCCGGGCTACGACGTGCTCATGCGCTTCTGGGTGCCGAAGGAGAACATCCGGCGGCGGGCGGAGCGGGACGGCGTGCCGTATCCGCAGTGGGCACGGGATGGTGCCATCACCCCGACCGAGGGGACGGTGGTCGACTACGACGTGATCCGCGGCGAGATCAACGCCCTGAAGGAGGAGTTCGACATCCGGGAGATCGCGGTCGACCGGTGGAACTCCACCCAGCTCCAGACGCAGCTGATGGGCGACGGCTTCACCGTCGTCCCCTTCGGCCAGGGCTACGGCAGCATGACCGCGCCGTCGAAGGAGCTGGAGAAGCTGGTCCTGGCCGGCGACCTCCACCACGCCGGCAACCCGGTGCTGCGCTGGATGGCGTCCAACGTCGCGCCGGCGCAGGACCCCGCCGGCAACATCAAGCCCGATAAGGCCCGCTCGTCCGAGCGCATCGACGGCATCGTGGCGCTGATCATGGCGCTGGGGCGGGCGATGGTGCGCGAGGCGTCCGAGCCCACGGCGTCGCCGTGGGACGATCCCAACTTCACGCTGGCGGGACCATGAAGATCCTCGGCTTCGACATCCGCCGGGAGCGGCGCGCCTCGCCG
>DASPKT010000288.1:0-3592 GCA_035627915.1 Azospirillaceae bacterium | reverse complement strand
AGCGTCACCACGCCCCGCACCGGCAGCGGCTCCCCCGACCTCAGCGGGCTCGCCGCCGGCAGCCGGTGCCGCGCCGCCGCCCACAGGGCCAGGTGCCCGCCGGCGGAATGCCCGGTCAGCGCCACCCTGGAGAGGTCGAGGCGGTGCTGCGCCGCCACCGCCCGCAGGTGGTCGACGCCGCGCGCCACGTCCTGGAAGGTGCCGGGGTAGCCGCCGCCCGCCCCGCCCAGCCGGCGGTACTCCACGTTCCAGGCGGCGACGCCGGCGCGGCGCAGGTCCTCCGCGATGTAGGCCATCAGCTCCACCCCCGGCAGGCGCGCCTGCCAGCAGCCGCCGTGCACCATCACCACGACCGGGTGCGGCCCCGCCCCCTCGGGCAGCCAGAGGTCGGCGAACTGCAGCGGCTCCGCCCCGTAGGCGATGCGGTGGGAAGCCTCGGCGCGGGGCCGCTCCAGCAGCTGGCGGAAGGTGATGGGCTCCGCCGCGGCCGGCACGGCCCCCGCCAGGAGAAGGCAGGCCAGGGCCGCCAGGGTCACGCGCCGCATCGAGGGTCCTCCGCCGCCATCCTCCGAGGTGCGGGAGCATAGCCGCGGGCGGCCGCGAAGGCCAAGGCGTGACAAGCCGGCCCGGACGGCTGTTGCCCTGCCGACCATCCGCGATAAGGGGGAGACCATGGCTTTCCGATCCGACGATTCGAGCGCGCAGCTGCTGGCCCGCGGTCTCGGCTGGTTCAGCATCGGGCTGGGGCTGGCGGAGCTGATGGGCGGCGGGCGCATGTCGCGCTCGCTGGGCATGGGCGACCACCCGACCCTGCTGCGCGCCTACGGCCTGCGGGAGATCGCGACCGGCATCGGCATCCTGGCCCAGCGCGACCCCACCCCCTGGATCTGGGGCCGGGTCGGCGGCGACCTGCTGGACCTCGCCACGCTGGCGGGTGCCATGGACCGCGACAACCGCGGCCGCATCGGCGGCGCCATCGGCGCCGTCGCCGGGGTGACCGTGCTGGACGTGCTGTGCGGGCAGGCGCTGGCGCGGCAGGGCAATGGCGGGCAGCGGAGAGGTGGGCGCTACGAAGGTGGCCGGCCGGGCCGCCGGGCGCGCACCGGGATGGCGCCGGTCTGAGGTGGCGGGGCTGACCCCGTCCAACCGCGCGCGGGCGACCTGGGACTATGTCCGTACCAGCCTGTGGTTCCTGCCGGCGCTGATGGTGGCGGCGGGGGCCGCCCTGGCCGTCTTCATGCTGCGCGTCGACGCCGGCGCCGGCGGGGAGGACGCCGTGCGCGCCTGGTGGATGAACGCCGGCGACGGCGACGACGCGCGCAACCTGCTGTCCACCCTGCTGACCGCCACCATCTCCATGGCCAGCATGGTCTTCTCCGTCACCGTGGTGGCGCTGACGCTGGCCGCCAACCAGTACGGGCCACGGCTGGTGCGCATCTTCCGCGCCAACCTGCGCAACCAGGCGACGCTCGGCTGCTTCGCCGCGACCATCGTCTACCTGCTGCTGGTGCTGCGGTCGGTGCACGCGAAGGCGCCCCTGCACGAGGTGCCGCACGCCGCGGTGACGGTCGGAACCTTCCTGTCGCTGGTCTGCGTGCTGGCGCTCCTGGCCTTCATCCAGGGTGTCGCCCGCTCCATCGTGGCGGACGAGGTGGTGGACCGCGTCGCCGGCGACCTCGACCGCATCATCCTGCCGATGCCGCTGCTGTCCGAGGAGGCGGCCCCCGCGCACCCCAGCGGCGGCGACCTGCCCGCAGGGTTCGCGGAGCGGGCCCGGCGGGTGGCGCTGCGGCGCGACGGCTACGTCCAGGCGGTCGACCACGCCGACATGGTCCGCTGGGCGGAGCGGCACGACGCCGTGGTGACGCTGAACTTCCGCGCCGGCGACCACGTGGTGGCCGGCGACACCCGCCTGCTGGTCGACACCGGCGGCCGGCCGCCCGACCCCCGGGCGGAGGGGGAACTGCGGGACCTCGTCGTCATCGGGAGGGAGCGGACGCCCATCCAGGACATCGAGTTCCCGCTCCGCCACCTCGTGGAGATCGCGGTGCGCGCGCTGTCGCCCGGCACCAACGACCCCTTCACGGCGGTGGCGGTGGTCGACCGGCTGCGCGGCTCCCTCACGCGGGCGATGGAGCGCCGCCTGCCGCCGGAGGTTTACCGGGGGCGGGACGGCCGGGTACGGCTGGTGACCCAGGCGACGACCTACGAGGGGATCGTGGACGCCGCCTTCAACCAGATCCGGCAGGCCGGCACGTCGATGCCCGCCGTCCTCATCCACATGCTGGAGGCCATCGCCCGCATCGCCGAGCGGGCTCCTCTGGCGGAGCAGCGCGCCGTGCTGGCCCGCCACGCCCGCATGGTGGCCGAGGCCGGCCTGCGGGAGAGCCGGGAGCCGTCCGACCGCGCCGACATCGAGCGGAGCTGGCGCCGCGCCCGCGAGGCCTCCGGCGATGATCCCGACGCGCCTGCCGGAAGGGACGCCGCGCCGCCGGGTTGAGCGCCGGTCCCCCGCCGTCCCGGCCGCGGGACGGCAAGGACCAGCGGAACCCGGCCCCGCGCCCGCCGTTGACCCGCGTGCCAGCCTGTCCGCTGGCCGACCGTCCCGCGGAGTCGACGCATGCAGGTATCCGAGATCATGGCGCGGGCGCTGGAGTTCGTCGCCCCCGACGCGACCGTCCAGGCGGCGGCGGAGCTGATGGGCGACCTCGACGTCAGCGCCCTGCCGGTCGGCGCGCCCGACGACCTCCAGGGCATCGTCACCGACCGCGACATCCTGTTCCGGGTGGTGGCGCAGGGGCGGGACAACACCCGCACCCGCGTGCGCGAAGTCATGTCCTCCACCGTCTTCACCTGCCGCGAGGGCGACCGGCTCGAGGACGTGATGGACATGATGGCCGGCTACCACGTCCGCCGCCTGCCGGTGCTGAACGAGGGCGGGATCGTGACCGGCTGGATCACCCTGTCCGACATCTCCCGCCGCCTGCTGCTGGAGACGGGCGCCGTCCGCAACGCCCTGGCCGAGCTGACGGCGGCGCCGGAGGGGAGCTAGGCCGGCACCAGGGACACGTCGGCACGTCGCCGTCCCCGGAGAGGGCCCGCTCGCAGTCAGGCACGACCGCACTGTGGAGAGCATGCCCGCAACCAATTGCCGTCATTCCCGCGGGGGCGGGAATCCAGGTGGTGAGCGTGCGATGGTGCCGGGCCGACGGGCGCTGCCGGCGCCCATCCTCGGCCCTGCGTGCGGTCTGAATGCCTGGATGCCCGCCTCCGCGGGCATGACGGAGTAGATGGGCTGACGGGATGGAGAGGGCGTCCCGCCCCGATGCCTAGGTCGGCAGCCTGAACCGCCGGCGGTACCGCACCACCAGGTCGGCCGGCAGGGAGAGGCGGGCGGCCAGGTAGTCGAGATAGGCCAGTTCCACGGCACTGCCCTCCCCGATCGCGACCAGCGAGACGGCGTAGAGCCGCGGCGCCAGGGGCGTGCCGGCGACGCGGCGCAGCAGCGGCTCCAGCGCCGGCGGCTCCTCCACCGCCGCCGCCAGGCGCTGCCGGGCATCCGCGTCCAGGCGGGTGGTGGCGAGGGCGGCGT
>DASPKT010000287.1:0-48249 GCA_035627915.1 Azospirillaceae bacterium | reverse complement strand
CGGCTTGGCGTCGTACATGATGAAGAACTGGCTGTCGGCGCTGTTGGGGTTCTGCGCGCGCGCCATCGAGACGGTGCCGCGCACATGCTTCTCCTTGGAGAACTCGGCCGGCAGGTTCTTGCCCGAACCGCCCGTGCCGGTGCCGGTGGGATCGCCGCCCTGGGCCATGAAGCCCTCGATCACCCGGTGGAAGGGGGCGCCGTCGTAGAAGCCCTGGCGCACCAGCTGCCGGATGCGCGCCACATGCCGCGGTGCCAGGTCCGGGCGCATCTCGATCACCACCCGGCCGGCGGGCAGGTCCAGGTGCAGCGTGTTCTCCGCATCGGCGGCGCGGGCGGGCAGCGCCAGCAGGGGCAGCAGCAGGAGGACGGCGAGGAGGCGGCGCATCGGCGGGGTCCCGGGACATTCGGTCGGCCGCAACCATAGCCGCCGGGCCTCGCCGCTGCAAAGGGGGGGCCCGCCGCAAAGGGGGGCCGCCGCAAAGGGCCCCGCCACCATATCGCCATGCTGCCGCCCCTCTCTTGCCAAGGGGGCCGGCGATGCTGCACCAGTGCCCCCTGCCGGAGGTACCGCCCCCGCCCGTCATGCCGGGGGCTTCCTTGCTGGCCGTGGGGGCGTGCTAGGATCGCCGCCCCCCTTGGCAGGAAAGGGGCGGGCGGCGGACAGGGTGGGGCGCGATGGAGGAGCGGGCGAAGGGCCTGGTCGCGGGGACGACGGCGGTGCTGGCCGGCGCCGCGGCCCTGGGCGTGCTCGCCGTCACAGTGGCACTGCCGGGCCTGGTGGAGTTCCGCGCCGCCGCCGCCCTGCGCGACGCCGGCTTCGCCGAGGCCGACGTGGTCGTCGACCGGCTGGGCCTCGAGTCGGTCGAAGGCGGGGTGGTGCTGGGGGCCGGGCAGGGGATCGACCGCTTCCGCGCCGAATACACGCTTTCGGGCCTCATGGAGGGGCGCGTCGACCGGCTGCTGCTGGAGGGCGGTCGCCTGACCGTCCTCGCCGGGCCGGGCGGGGCCGGGATCAAGGGCTACGAGCCGCCGGACACCCCCGCGGAACCGGGTGCGCCTGCGCTGCCGGTGGGCGAGGTCCTGCTGCGCAGCACCGTCCTGACGGTGGAGACGCCCTTCGGCACCATGTCGGTGCCCGTGGAAGCCGACCTCGCGCAGCCGGAGCCGGGCCGCCTCACCGGCACCGCGGGGTACCGGGTGGAGCCGGGCGGGCTGTCGGGCAGCGTCCGGCTGGAGGCGACCCTCGCCGACGCCGGCACGCGGTTCACGCTGGTGCTCGACCCCGCCGCCGGCACGGCCGAGGGCGCGCCGGCCCTGGCCGGCCGGCTGTCGGCCGACCTGCCCTCCGGCGGAGCGCCCCGCATCGACGCCGCGCTGACGGCCGCAGGCTTTCCCCTTCCGGACGGCGCAAGCGTCACCGGCAGCGCCGACTACGCCGCCGCCGACGGCGGGCACCGGCTGACGGCGCGGTTCGAAACCTCCCACGGGGTCACCGCCGAGGCCGACGCCAAGGCCGTCCCCGGTGCCGGGGGCGTGCTGGAGGCGGAGGCGAAGGTCGCCCTGGCGGCGGCGGACCTGGGCCGCCTCCGGGACGGGCTCGCCGGCAGCGTGCGGGCCACCCTCGCCGCCAAGGGACCGGTCGACGGCGCCCTCCCGCCTGTCGCGTTCGACCTCTCCGGAAAGGGCCTGCTGGTGCCGGGCCTGGCCCGGGCCGCCGCGCTGAAGGCCGCCGGCACGCTGAAGCGCACGGAAGCCGGCTACGAGGTGGAGGCCGCCTCGCCCTGGACGCTGGAGGGCAAGGGACTGAAGGACTTGCCGGCCGGGCTCGCCGGCCAGACGCTGTTCCTGTCGCTGCGCCCGCCGGGCGAGGGCCCCTTCGCCCTGTCCGCCGTCCTGGAGGAGGCGCGCACCACGCTCGCCTTCCGCGGCGCGCTGGGGGCGGAGCTGGGGCCCTACGTGCTGGGCGGCGGGGTGCCGGAGCTGCGCGCGGTGCTGGAGGGCGGGGCCCTGAGGGAGGCGGCGCTGCGCCTGGTGGACGGGCAGTTCACCGCGTCCGGCGCCGGCGTCGCCGCCGACGCGCTGGCGCTGACCGTGGACTATGCCGCCGGGCGCAAGGCGCCGCTGGCGGCCACGGCGGAGGCCGGGGTGCGCGGCAGCGGCGCCGCCGCCTGGGTGCCGGCCGCGAAGGCCCGTTTCGAGGCGTCGGGCGACCCGGCCGGGGTGCTGACCGCCAAGGGGGCGCTGGAGGGCGCGGCCGGCTCGCTGGTGCTGGACCTGAAGGCGCGGCACGACATGGCGACCGCCAGCGGCAGCGCCGACGTGAAGCTGCACCCCGTCACCTTCCTGCCCGGCGCCCGCCAGCCGCAGGACCTGTTCCCCGGGCTGAAGGACACGATCCAGGAGGGCAGCGGCACCGTCGCCTTCCGCTCCCGCCTGGGCTGGGGCCCGAAGGGGCCGAAGGGCGACGCGGAACTGCTGCTGGACCGGCTGACCCTCGCCGGGCCCCTGGGCGCCGTGCGGGAGCTGAGTGGCGTGCTGAAGGCCAGCAGCCTGTCGCCTCTCGTCATGCCGCCGGGTCAGCTGCTCGCCATCGGGCTGCTGGACATCGGCATCCCGCTGCAGGACGGCCTGGTCGCCTTCGAGGTGAAGGACGGCGAGGTGCTGAAGCTGGACAAGGCGGAGTTCCACTGGGCCGGCGGGCAGGTCCGGGTGCAGCCCTTCCAGAGCGCGCTGAGGGAGCACCGGCGCACCGTCGTGCTGGAGGCGAACGGCCTCGACCTCGGCAAGGTGCTGTCGCTGGCGCCGGTGGAGGGGCTGGAGGCCGCGGGCAAGCTGGACGGCCGCATCCCGCTGGTACTGGCCGGCACCGACCTGCGCTTCGACAAGGGCCGGCTGGCCGCGCGCGGGCCCGGCCGCATCGCCTACGACCCGGCCAACCCGCCCGCCTTCATGGACCCGCAGAGCAACAGCAGCGTGGCGCTCGCCATGCAGGCGTTGCAGAATTTCAACTACAAGGCCCTGGCGGTCACCGTCGACGGCGCCGCCGGGCGGGAGATGACGGTGACCCTGAAGGTGGACGGGGCCAATCCGGACTTCTACGGGGGCTACCCCGTGGCGCTCAACGTGAACCTCAGCGGCGCGCTCGGCAGCATCGTGCGCGCCGGCCTGGGCAGCTACAACCTGCCGGACGCCGTCCGGGAGCGGATCGAACAGTACAGCCAGGAAGGAGCCTCGGCCCAATGAAACCCGTTATCCCCCAGGCGGCGCCCGGCGCGCCCCGGCGCGCGGCCCTGGCCGGCGCCGCGGCGGCCGCGGTGGCGGCCTGCTCCCCCACCGTGAAGGTGCAGGCGCCGGACAAGCCCATCGAGATCAACCTGAACATCCGCATCGAGCAGGAGGTCAGGGTCAAGATCGACCGCGAGCTGGACGAGGCGTTCAGCGAGAACCCCGAACTGTTCGGCCTTCCCCCGGAGACCAAAAAATGACGACGCGCCGCAGCTTCCTCTCCCTGGGTGCCGCACTGGGTGCCTCCATCGGCGCCGCCCTCGTCATGGCCGCCGGCCCCGCCGCGGCGCAGGACAGCATCGCCGCCGCGAAGTCGGCCGGCCTGGTGGGCGAGCGGCCCGACGGGCTGGTCGGCTACGTCACCGACAGCGTGCCGGCCAACGTCCGCTCGCTGGTGGAGGGCGTCAACGACGGCCGCCGCAAGAAGTACGAGGAGATCGCCCGCAGCACCGGCCGCTCACTGACCGAGGTGCAGGCGGTCGCCGGCGACCGGCTGATCCAGGAGACGCCGTCCGGCCAGTACGTGATGAACGCCGCCGGGCGCTGGTCGAAGAAGTAGGCGTCAGGAGCACTCCAGGTCGCCGGTCAGCGCGCGGGCGTAGATCGCCCGCACCGCGGCGGCGTCCAGCGGCACCGGGTTGGAGGCGGCGAAGGGATCGGCCGCTGCCTCCTCCACCAGCGCCTCCACCCGCTCGTCGCCGAGGCCGAGGCCGCGCAGCGTGTGCGGGATGCCCAGCTCCTCCCGCAGCGCCAGCACGCAGCCGAGGAAGGCGTCGAAGCTGGCGCCCTCCAGCCCGCAATAGGCGGCCAGCCGGGCGATCTTGTCCTCCACCGCCGGCCGGTTGTGGACCAGCACGTAGGGCGTCAGCACCGCCGCCGCCAGCCCGTGGTGGGTGTCCCACAGGGCCCCGATGGGGTCGGCCAGCGCCTGGATGGCGCCCAGCCCCTTGCGGAAGGCGATGCCGCCCAAGGTCGCCGCCGCCATCATGTGGCCGCGCGCGGTCAGGTCGCTGCCGTTGCGGAAGGCCTGGGCCAAGTTCTCCCGCGCCAGCCGCACCCCCTCCACGGCGATGCCGTCGGCGATGGGGTCGTGCGCCCCGGCGCACAGGGCCTCCAGGTTGTGGGAGAGGGCGTTCATTCCGGTCACCGCCGTCAGCGAGGGCGGCAGGCCGATGGTCAGCTCCGGGTCGCAGATGACGGAGGCCGGCATCATCCCGGGATGCTTCAGGACGATCCGCCGGCGGGTGGCGTCGTCGGTCAGCACGGCGATGTGCCGGGCCTCGGCGCCGCTGCCGGCGGTCGTGGGCACGGCGACCAGCGGCGGCAGGCGCCGGACGGGGGGCGGCTCCCGCCCGCAGAGGAAGGCCTCCACCGGGTGCTCCTGCCCGGCCATCAGCAGCAGCGCCTTGGCCGCGTCAAGGGCGGAGCCGCCGCCGAACGCGATGATCCCGTCATGGTCGCCGTCGCGGTACGCCTCCAGCCCCCGCGCCGCCTGGGCCAGGGTCGGGTTGGTCCTGATGTCGGAGAAGACGGCGACCGGCAGGCCGGCCTGCTCCAGCTGCCCCAGGGTGCGCTTCACCACGGCGAGGCCGGCCAAGCCCGGGTCGGTCACCAGCAGCGGCCGCGCCAGCCCGACCTCGCGGCAGGCCGCGGTCAGCTCTGTGATCCGCCCCGCGCCGAACCTTATCGGGTTGGGGTATGTCCAGTTGGCCCGCAGCAGATTGACGTCGCCCACACTCGCCTCCGCCGGCCCCGTGTCCCGCTAATGAACACGCGGCGGCGGCGAAGGGTCACGCCGCGGCGCGGAATTGCGGCGATCCGGTGCGGAAGGGCTCAGCAGGGCAGGGCTCAGCAGGGCAGGACTCAGGGGAAGGGGCAGCGGTCGCTCGAGACCTCGACGAAGGAGCGCGACCCCGGGCTGAGGGTGAAGCGGTGCTCCGTCGTGCCGATGACGACCGAGTGCTGCAGCGGCAGCAGGCCCGTCGCCTCCGTCGTGGGGCCGTTCGCCTGGACGAAGCGCACGGTCACCGGCTTGGTCGGGTCGAACCAGGCCTCCGGGTTGCCGTCGGCCGTGCGGGCGGAGACGCCCTCGCCGGTCACGGTCAGCGCCCCGTCGGCGAAGATCACGGAGGTGTTGGAGCCCTTGTAGATCGGCGTCGCCAGGACGAAGCGCTTGCGCTCCGGCGGGGTGCAGGCGCGCTGGTTGCCGGTCTGCTCGATCACGAAGGCGAGGCGGCCGGCGTCCACCCCCTCGGCCAGCTTGCGGGCCAGCAGGTCGCGCAGCCGCGCCAGCTCGCCCGTCGGCACCTCGCGGGTGTAGCGGACCTCCAGCTCCTTGGCCTTGATCTCGGCGTTCTGGGCCGCGGTCTGGAACTGCGCCGCGCGCCGCTCCGCCTGGTCGCGGGCGGCCGTCATCTCCGCCAGCTCGGCCTGCTGGGTCTCCAGCCGGCTCTTCAGCTGCTCCACGCCCAGCTGGTAGGAGAAGGCGCCCAGCAGCAGCAGCGCGCCCACGCCCAGCAGCACCTTGACCAGCCGCGACCAGAATCGGCGGCGGTACCGGCGGTTGTAGTCGTAGAGGCCGAAACTCATGGGGAGGGTGCCTGTCGGGGACGAAAAACGGGGTACCGCGGCCGGGGAGGCCGTGCTGGGCACAGACCCTAGCGATGCCGCGCCGCAAACTCAAGGCGCGGGCGGCTTACCCGACACCTGCGCGGGATCAGCGGGGCAGGGCGGCCTCCACCGCCTGCCGCAGCTCGGGCGCCGCGGGCTCCACCTTGCTGGGGAAGGCGGCGACCAGGCGGCCCCCCGCGTCCAGCAGGTACTTGTGGAAGTTCCACTTGGGCGCCCCCTTCTCCGCGGCGGCCCAGAGGTAGAAGGGGTGCGCGGAGGGGCCGGAGACCGGTTCCTTGGTCGTCATGGGGAAGTCGACGGCGAAGTTCACCTCGCAGAACTTCTTGATCTCCATGGCACTGCCGGGCTCCTGGCCGCCGAAGTCGTTGGACGGCACGCCCAGCACGACCAGGCCGCGGTCCCGGTACTCCTCCCACAGGGCCTGCAGCCCCTGGTACTGCGGGGTGTAGCCGCACATGGAGGCGGTGTTCACCACCAGTACCGCCTTGCCCCGGTAGGCGGAGAGCGGCAGCGGCCCGCCCTCGATGGCGGTGAAGGCGAAGTCGTGCGCGCCCATGGCGGCGGCGTGGCCGGCGGCCAGCGGCAGCAGGGCGGCGAGGGCGAGAAGGATGCGTCGCATGCGGGTAGCCACGTCCTCGGTCGGGATGGTAACGGTCGGGGAACACCATAGCGGCCTCGGGGCCGCCGTCCAGACGGGAGTTGCCGAGGGGTGAGGGGTCTGCTGCTCGACCGCGACGGGGTCATCAACGTCGACCACGGCTATGTCCACCGGATCGACCGGTTCGACTTCACGCCCGGCATCTTCGAGCTGGTGCGGCTGGCGCAGGACCTGGGCCTGCGCATCGCCGTCGTCACCAACCAGGCCGGCATCGCCCGCGGCTACTACGACGAGGCGCAGTTCCTGGAACTGACCCGCTGGATGGAGGCGCGCTTCGCCGCGGCCGGCGTGGCGCTGGCCGGGGTGCACTGGTGCCCCTACCACCTGGAGGGCAAGGGGGATTACGTCCGCGACAGCTTCTGGCGCAAGCCCAACCCCGGCATGCTGCTGGAGGCCGCCGCCCGCCATGGGCTCGACCTCGCCCGCTCGATCATGGTGGGGGACCAGCCCACCGACATGACGGCGGCGGCACGGGCCGGGGTAGGGCGGCGGGTGCTGCTGACCCACGGCCGCGACACGGTGCTGGCGCCGGACGCCGACACCCGCGTCGGGACGCTTCCTGAACTGGCCGAGCGGCTGCCGGGGCTGCTGCCCTAGGGCCGGGGGTTACTGGCCGTCCTCCGGGCCCAGGAGGCCGCTGCCGGACAGGCTGGGCCCGACGAACTCGCCCAGGTTCTTGAACACCAGTCGGAAGAAGATGCGGTCGCCCGACTCGATGCCGGTGCGGCGGGTGAAGTCGCGCTCGCCCACCAGCTGGAAGGCGAAGCACTCGTCCTGGTAGGTCAGCACCGCCCCTGACGAGATCGGCCCGCCGTCCTCCGCGAGGTCGCGGCGGTGGCTGACGCCGATCGACCAGTTCTGGGAGAAGGTGGAGTTGATGCCGAGCGTGATCTCCTCCCGGTCGCGGGACGCGGTGCCGCCGTCGAGCGCCAGCCGGTCGACGTAGAGGTAGTTGCCGCTGACCCGGAATTCCGGCGGGCCGGCGACGCCGAACAGGTCGTGCTGGCGCTGCGACAGGTCGTTGTTGTCCAGGCGGAAGCCGTAGGACACGTCGATCCAGGGGCTGGGCGTGATCTCCAGCCGCCCCACCAGGTCCGACGCGCGGCTGCCCAGGCCCGAGCCGCCGGGGAAGTCGGTCTCGCGCTGCAGCCGGTAGCTCTGGCCGAAGAAGAGCGTGCTGCTGCCGCCGCCGAACCCGTACAGGCCCGCCCGCACGCCGTAGGTGACGCGCTGCCCGCCCTCCAGCCGGTCGACGCCGGGGAAGCGCGAGGGCTGGAACAGGTTGGTGTGGTCGAACTCGATGTCCTGGCTGTCCTCGTTCGGGATGTCGCCGTCGTTGGGCGTGCGCGGCGCCGCGGTCAGCGCCACGATCGGCTCGATCAGCTGGTTCACCGTCCCGACGGTGCGGGCCAGCGGCAGGCTGGCGGTCACGTGCGCCTGCGGGAAGAAGCGCAGCTCCTCCAGGTCGCGACTGCCCGTCTCGCCGTCGCGGCGCACGTCGGAGACATAGTAGGCGTCGCTGCGGGCGCTGGCGCCGATGCTGGAGACCAGTCCGAACGGCGCCACGAAGTTGCGCAGCCAGCCCGCCTCGAAGGAGGCGCGGCGGGTGTCGATGCCCTCGTCCCGGGTCAGCGACAGCAGGCTGGCGTCCAGCGACCAGCGGCCGCCGATCGTCTCCCCCGGCTCGCCCAGCGCGCTGTAGGTGACCAGCGGCAGGACCGTCGGCTCCTCCTCCGGGTTGCCGGGGCGGAGGTCCTGGAAGGCGTAGGCGTTGACCGCCAGGTAGTCACGGGCGACGAACCGCTCGGCGAAAAGCCGGGTCTCCAGCAGGTCGTCCTCGCTGTAGTCGTAGCGGCGCAGGTGGCTGTTGTCGGTCACCCGCTGCAGGTCGAAGCCCCAGCGCCAGGCCTGGTCCAGGTCGAACCGGCCGCTGCCGAACAGGTGGCCGCGGAACTCCTTGTCGTCGACCTGCGCCTCGCCGAACCCCTCGGTTCGGGTGGCGTAGGTGGCGCTGCCCGACAGTACCAGGCTGCCGTTGGTGAAGCGCTGGCGCCACTGGCCGCCCAGCAGCAGCCCGTCCTCGGTGCTGGGCGTCACCTCGAACGTCGTGTCCATACCGGGTGCTATGTCCCAGTAGTAGTAGATGCGCGCGAAGGTGCCGAGGTCGGAGCTGTGGCCGCCGCCCGGCGCCAGGAATCCGCTGCGCCGCTCCACCGTGGGGTCGGGGTGGGCGAAGAAGGGGATGTAGGCGACGGGGACGCCGAACAGCTCCATGACCGCGTCGCGGTAGTAGACGTCGCGGTCCTGCTGGTCGTGGGTCACCCGCGCCGCCCTGATCTGCCACAGCGGCGGGCGCGAGGGATCGTCCTTGCAGAGGTTGCAGGGCGAGTAGACGGCGCGGGCGAGGCGCGTGAAGCGGCCGTCGATGCGCTCGCCCTGGGCGGCGGCGATGCGCGAGCTGTCCGCCATGACGATGCGCACCCGGTCGATGAAGCCCTGGCGCATGTCGTCGGTCAGCTCGACATAGTCGGAGAAGATGACCTCGCCCGACGACTCCAGCAGGCGCACGTTGCCGCTGGCGGTGACGACGTTGTTGCGCTGGCTGTAGTTGACCGTGTCGGCCAGCAGGATGCGGCCGCCCTGCGCCAGCTCCACGTTGCCGGACGCGGTGACGATGCCGAGGTCCTCGTCGTGGGTCAGGGTGTCGGCGCTGAACAGGATGGGCGGCCGGTCGTCCTGGGCGCGCACCGCCGGCGCCTGGCACGCCAGCGCCATGGCGACCGCCGCTCCCAGGAGGAGGCGCTGCCTCAGCCCGCCGGGAACGCCGCGGGGCCTGCCGGAAATCCTTGCCATGGCTGACACTTTCCCGAAGGCGGGGGACGAGTCAACCCGCCATCGGAACGGAGGCGGGCGTCGGGAGGGACGGACGGGGAACCGGAAGGGGGCCGCCGGGGAGGGCGGCCCCGCGCGGCCTCAGGTGAAGGCCTTGAAGGTGATGATGGTGAAGGTGTCCTTCACCCCCGGCAGGGTCTGGAGGCGGCCGGTCACGAAGTGGCCGATGTCGTCCCCGTCGCTCAGGTAGCACTTCATCATCAGGTCGTACTGGCCTGAGATGGAATGCACTTCGGAGACTTCCTCGACCTCCTGCACGGCCGCGTCCGCGACCTGGTAGGCGTGGCCGAGCTGGCACTTCACCATGACGAAGATGGTCTGCACGGGATGCGCCCTCCGGGGACGGGATCAGGCCTCGGGATCGGCCGGGCGGACCGGGCGGGCGACGCGCAGCATGAAGGCCGGCACATCGTCGCCGAAGCCCACGACGGGGTTCCGGTCGTCCTCGTCCTCGTCGCGGCGGCGGCCGCGGCCCCGGTCGCGGTCCCGGCGGTCGCCCCGGTCGTGGCGGTCGGCGTGGCGGTCCGGGCGGCCGTGCCGCTCGGGACGCCGGTCGCCGCGGCCGTAGTCGCCGCGCGGCTCGAAGGCGGGAGCCTCCTGGCGGGCCGCCGGCTCCGGCGCCGCGACGGGCTCGGCCGCGACGGGCGCCTCTTCCTGGCGGGGCGCCTCGGGCGCGCGCTCGCCCCGGCGGCGGGACGGCCGCTCGGAGCGCTCCGGCCGCTCGGCACGGTCGGGACGCTCGGCCTTGCGGCCCTCATCCTTGCCCTTGGCGCCCCGGCCGCGGCGGCGGCGGCCGTCGCCTTCCAGGTCCAGCTCGGGGCTCTCCAGCCCGTCGATGGGGATGCGCGGGATCTCGCGGTTGATCAGCTTCTCGACCGCGACGACGTTCTTGCCGTCCTCCGGCGTCGCCAGCATGAAGGCGCGGCCGGTCTTGCCGGCGCGGCCGGTGCGGCCGATGCGATGGACGTAGTCCTCGGCGTTGTAGGGGACGTCGAAGTTGAAGACGTGGCTGACGCCGGCGACGTCGATGCCGCGGGCCGCGACGTCGCTGCACACCAGCAGCGCGATCTGGCCCTGCTTGAAGGCCTCCAGCGTCTCCGTCCGCTTGCTCTGCACCATGTCGCCGTGCAGCGCGCCGGCGTTGAAGCCGTGCTTAACCAGGGACTGGTGGAGGATGCCGACGTCCTTCTTGCGGTTGCAGAAGATGAAGGCGTTCTTGACGTCCTCGGTGCGCAGCAGGTACCGCAGCGCCTCGCGCTTGTCCTCGGGATGCACGACGGTCAGCGCCTGGGTGACCGTCGCCGCCGGGGAGGCGGGCGGCGCGACCGTGATCTCCCGCGGGTTCATCAGGAAGGCGTCGGCCAGGCGCCGGATCTCCGGCGGCATGGTGGCGGAGAAGAACAGCGTCTGGCGCATCTTCGGCAGCAGGCCGACGATCCGCTCGATGTCGGGGATGAACCCCATGTCGAGCATGCGGTCGGCCTCGTCGATGACCAGGACCTTGATGTCCGACAGCAGGATGTTGCCGCGGTCGAACAGGTCCATCATGCGGCCGGGCGTCGCGATCAGCACGTCGACGCCGCGCTCCAGCTTCTTGATCTGGTCGCCGAACGACTCGCCGCCGATCAGCAGCGCCATGTTCAGCTTGTTGTACTTGCCGTAGGTCTCGAAGTTCTCGGCGACCTGGGCGGCCAGCTCGCGCGTCGGCTCCAGGATCAGCGAGCGCGGCATCCGCGCCTTGGCCCGGCCGTTGGCCAGGATCTCGATCATGGGCAGGGTGAAGGACGCCGTCTTGCCGGTGCCCGTCTGGGCGCAGCCCAGCACGTCGCGGCCCTGGAGGACCCAGGGGATCGCCTTCTCCTGGATCGGCGTCGGTTGCGTGTATCCCGCATCCTCGACGGCGCGCAGGACTTCGGGCCCGAGCCCAAGTTCCGAGAACAGCATTCGGCCTATGGTTCTAAGTAGTTGAAGCGGTGATCCGCCGGGACGTCCGGCGCATAGATGGGCTTTTGCTCAGCGGAGTCAAACGCCCATTGCGCAGGACGACCATGCCCCGCCTTTTCGGCCGGGTACGGATCGTCCAGGGTCGCAGCGTCGATATCAACTTCGGCGCGCAAAGGCAAGGATTTCCATGGCGATTCGCCGGAATCCCAGGGTACCCGGGGGCAGGGGCGGCGGTGTAGTGTCCGGCCGACCGATCCCAGGGAGACCGACGATGCCCGGCACCCCGCTTGTCCTGCTGCCCGGCCTGCTGACCGACGCCGGCCTGTGGGAGCACCAGATCAGGCACCTGTCCGACCTGGCCGAGGTGACGGTCGCCGACCTCACCGGCGCCGACGGCGTTGCGGCGCTGGCCGCCCGGGTCCTGGCGGGCGCACCCGGCCGCTTCGCCCTGGCCGGCCTGTCCATGGGCGGATACGTGGCGATGGAGATCCTGCGCCAGGCGCCGGAGCGGGTGGAGCGGCTGGCCCTGCTGGACACCAGCGCGCGCCCCGACACGGCCGAGCAGACGGAGCGCCGGCAGGCGCTCATCGCGACGGCGGAGGAGGGGCGCTTCGCCGCCGTCATGCCGCGCCTGCTGCCCATGCTGATCCCGGCCTCGCGCCAGGAGGACCGGTCGCTGACCGCGGCCCTTGTTGCGATGGCGGAACGGATGGGACCCGAGGCGTTCGTGCGCCAGCAGAGGGCCATCATGGGCCGGCCGGACAGCCGCCCTAGCCTGGGCCGCATCCGCTGCCCGACCCTGGTGCTGGTGGGACGGGAGGACGCGCTGACCCCGCCGGAGCGGGCGGAGGAGATGGCGGAGGCCATCCCCGGCGCCAAGCTCGCCATCGTGGAGGAGTGCGGACACATGTCGACGATGGAGCGCCCGCAGGCGGTCACGGCGCTGATGCGGATGTGGCTGCGCTACGGCTGATGCCCGGGAAGAAGCGGCTGGGGCGTTGCCGGGACGGGTGCCCTGCGCTAGGGTCCGGCCCGGCTCACACCATCCAACCGCAAGGGTCCCGCCCCATGGTCGCGCTCGGCATCGGCGCCTTCTTCGGCCTCAGCATCCTCGCCGTCATCTGCATCTCCGCCGTCGGCGGCCCCGCCGGGGCGCAGGCCGGCCACGGCCATGGTCACGGGCACGACCACGGCCATGGCGGCCACGGGCATCACTGAGCCGCGGCGGTCGCGACCTGCGGCCGCTTGTGCAGCAGCCACAGCCGCGCCAGCTGGGCGGCGCCGTCGGTGCCCTTGACGGACTTCAGCACCTGCTGCGCCTTGGCGTCCTGGCCCGCCTCCAGCAGGGTCACGCCGTAGCGCAGGCGCGCATGCTCCGGCCGGGTGATCCCGCCCTTCTTCATGCCCGCCTCCATGGCGGCTATGGCCTTGGGGTACATGCCGTAGCTGGCATAGGCGCGGCCGGCGTCGATCAGCGCGTCGCCGGTCTTGGCCGCCTGTGCCTCCTGCTCGCGGGCCGCCAGCGCGGCCTGGCCTTCCTCGGCCTGCTTGGTCGCGTATTCCAGCAGGCGCTGGTGGCGGGCTGCGTCGGGGCCGGTGCCCAGCTTGCCGTCCTTGACGCCCCGGTCCAGGATGGCGCGCGCCTCGTTGGGGAACTTCGCCAGCAGGGCCTGCTGGGCCATCTCCGTGTACTGCTCCGGCGCGCCCATCGAGCCGGTGGCGAGGCGCAGCTTCTCCACGTCGAAGTTCAGCCGGTCTGAGAAGCCGGGCGTCTGGGTGACGACGCTCAGCAGCCCGTCCCAGTAGTCGGGATTGGGATAGTGGCGGACCAGCCGCTCCATCGCGTCGACGAAATTCTTCTTGTCGCCGGACTGGTGGTAGGCGTTGGCCGCCATCTGCAGCCAGTCCTCCTGCGGCGGCTTGCCGGCCTTCTCCGCGGCCTGGATGGCCGGCTGGATCATCTGGGCGGCGTCGTTGAACTTCTTCTGGGTGAAGAGCGCCTGGGCCACCAGGACGCGCAGCGTGCCGTCGTCCGCCCCTTCCTTGATGGCGCGGTTGCCGTAGTCGACGGCCTGGTCGTAATTGCCGGCCTGGTAGTGCAGCTTGGCCAGCGCGCCCAGCCGGTCCTTGCGGTCCTCGGGCGAGAGGTTGCCGGCCTTCATGGCGGCCTCCAGCGCCTCGGCCGCCTTCTCCGGCTGCTTCATGCCGAGATAGACGTAGGCCTGGGTCTGGTCGACCAGGAACTGCTCGTAGGGGCTCTTGCCCGCGACCTTGTCGGCCTTCTGGATTTCCGCCAGCGCCTGCTTGTGCTGGCCCTTCTTGGCGAGTTCCTGGGCGGTCTGCAGCGGCTTGCCGACCTCCGGCCGCGCCGCCGGCTTGTCCTGGGCGACGGCGGCGCCGCTCAACGCCAGGGCGGTCGCCATGAGGACGACCCGGAGCGCGCGCGCCCCCCGGGCCGGTGAAAAGCGGTTGCTACGCCCATCCGTGTGCATTCCCACCTCCACGCGTGTCGTTGCGGGCGGAACGCCGGACAGGAGCCGGGCGCTCCAACATCCCGATGGTCACGCAGGATCGTGGCGACAGGATGTCGCGGGATCAACCCGGGGAGCGCGATTTGGAGGCTGGGTTACCTCCATTTCCCCCGGGGTTCGGCATCGAACGTCGAAGGCCGGCCGGCGCGGGCTCAGGCGCCCTGGCGCCCGACCAGCAGCCACAGGCGGGCCAGCACGGCGGCGCCGTCGGTACCCTTCACCGCCTTGAGCAGCTTCTCGCCGCGGTCGCGCTGGCCGGCCTCCAGCAGCACCACGCCCAGGCGAAGGCGGGAATGCTCGATGTTGGAGAGCTTGCCCTTGCGGAAGCCCTCGTCCATCAGCGCGATGGCCTTGGGGAAGTCGCCGTAGTCGGCGTGGGCGCGCCCCACCGCGACCAGCCCGTCGCCGGACTCGGCCGCGCGGGCCTCCTGCTCCAGCGTCGGCAGCTCCGCCTTGATCTCGCCCACGCGCTTGCGGGCGAAGTCCAGCAGGCGCTTCTCGCGGTCGGCGCCGGCGGCGCTCTTGCCCAGCACGCCGGCGGCGAAGCCCTTGTCGAGGATCGCCAGCGCCTGGTTCGGCATCTTCACGTAGAGCGCCGTCTGCGCCAGCTCCATGAAGGTGCCGGGCTTGATGAGGAAGCCGGTGCGCATGCGCAGCAGCCCGGCGTCCAGGTCCAGCTCCCCGCTGTAGCCCGGCATCTGCGTCAGCTCGTGCAGCAGGCCGTTCCAGTAGTCCTGCTTGGGGTAGTGGCGGATCAGCTGCTCCATGGCCGGGATCAGCGCCTTGCGGTCGCCCAGCTGGTGGAAGGCGTTGGCCCGCATCTGCAGGAAGTCCTCCTGCGGCTTCTTCCCCGACTTCTCCTGCTCCTGGATGACGGGCAGCACCGTGGCCGCCGCGTCGGCGAAGCGCTTCTCCAGGAACAGGGCCTGCGCGACCATGCCGCGCAGCTCCATGTTGGTGTTGCCCTCCTTCATGGCCTGCTGGCCGAAGGAGACGGACTTGGCGTAGTCGCCGGCCTGGTACTGCAGCCGTGCGATGGTGTCCAGGCGCTGGGCGCGGTCGTCCGGGGTCATCTCGCCGGTCGCCACCGCCCGCTCGATGGCGGCCGCGGCCTTGGCCGGTTCCTTCAGCCCCAGCCAGGACTGGGCGATGGTCAGCTCCAGCGCCATCGTCTCGAAGGGCGAGCGGTCGGTGACCGCCTCCGCCGCCTTCGCCCGCTCCAGGGCCTGTTTGAACTGGCCCTTCTTGTTGAGCGCCTGCGCCTCCTGGATCGGCTTGCCGACGTCGGCGCGGACGGCCCGCGGCTTGTCCTGGGCGGCGGCGGGCAGGGCGGGCGCCGCGGCGAAGGCCAGGGCGGTGGTCATCAGAAGCGCGCGGAGGATGCGGGTCATGGGCGGTCGGTCCTGAAGCGTCGGCCGGACCCGGGCTTTACACGCGGACGCGCCGCAAGGGAAGGGGGCGGGAGCCGCCTCCCGCCCCGGGCATGCGGGCACCGCGCTCAGACGTCCAGGTCCTGGGCGAAGCGGGCGTTCTCCTGGATGAACTTGAAGCGCAGCTCGGGCTTGCGACCCATCAGGCTCTCCACCAGGGACTTGGTGCTCTCCGCGTCGTCGGCCTGCTCGGGATCGCGGACGTCGGGCACGACCACGCGCAGCAGGGTGCGCTTGGCCGGGTCCATGGTGGTCTCCTTCAGCTGCGCCGGCTGCATCTCGCCCAGGCCCTTGAAGCGGCTGATCTCGACCTTCTGGTTGGGCTTGAAGGTCTTCTTCAGCAGCTGGTCCTTGTGGGCGTCGTCGCGGGCGTAGCGCACCGTGCCGCCCTGCGACAGGCGGTAGAGCGGCGGCAGGGCCAGGTAGAGGTTGCCGTTCTGGATGAGGCCCGGCATCTCCCGGTAGAAGAAGGTCATCAGCAGCGAGGCGATGTGGGCGCCGTCCACGTCGGCGTCCGTCATGATGATGACCCGCTCGTAGCGCAGCCGGTCGACCGCGAAGTCCTTGCCCGTGCCGCAGCCCAGCGCCTGGGCCAAATCGGCCAGCTCCTGGTTGCCGCGCAGCTTGTCCGCCGTGGCCGAGGCCACGTTCAGGATCTTGCCGCGCAAGGGCAGGATCGCCTGGGTCTCGCGGTTGCGCGCCTGCTTGGCGGAGCCGCCGGCCGAGTCGCCCTCGACGATGAAGATCTCGGTCCCGTCCGCGCTCTGCCGCGCGCAGTCGGCCAGCTTGCCGGGCAGGCGCAGGCGCCGGGTCGGCGACTTGCGCTGCATCTCCTTCTGCTGGCGGCGGCGGGCGCGCTCCTCCGCCTTCTCGATGAGGCGGTCCAGCAGCGCCCGGGCGGCGTCCGGGGCGGCGGAGAGCCAATGGTCGAAATGGTCCTTCACCGCTGCTTCCGTCAGGCGGACGGCCTCGGCGCTGACCAGCTTCTCCTTGGTCTGGCCCTGGAACTGGGGATCGCGGATGAAGACGGACAGCAGGATGTTGGCGCCGTCCATCACGTCGTCGGCAGTCAGCACGCCGGCCCGCTTGTTGCCCACCAGCTCGCCATGGCCCTTCAGGCCGCGGGTCAGCGCCGCGCGCAGGCCCTGCTCGTGCGTGCCGCCCTGCGGGGTCGGTACGGTGTTGCAGTAGGTGTGGCTGAAGCCCTCGTCGTCCTCCGGCCAGGCGATGGCCCATTCGACGCGGCCGGCCTGGTTGGGGAACTCCGCCTGCCCGGCGAAGGGCTGCGGCGTCACCGTGCGCCGGTCCTTCAGCGCGGCTGTCAGGTAATCCAGCAGGCCGTTGGGGAAGTGCAGCGTCTCGGCGGCCGGGATCGCGCTGTCGGCGGCCAGCAGCGACGGCTCGCAGCTCCAGCGGATCTCGACGCCGCGGAACAGGTAGGCCTTGGAGCGGGCCATGCGGTACAGCCGCTCCGGCTTGAAGTGCGCGCCCTCGCCGAAGATCATCTCGTCGGGGTGGAAGCGCACCGTCGTGCCGCGGCGGTTGTTGACCGGCCCGGCATTGACCAGCGGGCCCAGCGGGTGGCCACGGCTGTAGCTCTGGGTGAATAGCTGGCGGTCGCGCGCCACCTCCACCGTCAGCCGGTCGGTCAGCGCGGTCACCACGGACAGGCCGACGCCGTGCAGGCCGCCCGACGTGGCGTAGACCTTGCCGGAGAACTTGCCGCCGGAGTGCAGCGTGGTGAGGATGACCTCCAGCGCCGACTTGCCGGGATAGCGGGGATGCTCGTCGACCGGGATGCCGCGGCCGTTGTCGCGGATCGTGACGGTCCCGTCCGCAGCCAGTTCCAGGTCGATGCGGGTGGCGTGGCCGGCCACCGCCTCGTCCATGGCGTTGTCGAGCACCTCGGCCACGAGGTGGTGGAGGGCGCGCTCGTCGGTGCCGCCGATGTACATGCCCGGGCGTCGCCGGACGGGCTCCAGCCCCTCCAGGACCTCGATGTCCTCGGCCGAATAGCTGTCCTGCTTGCGCGCGGTATTCTGGAACAGATCGCTCATGCCCCATTATAGAGTTCGGCCGGGGCGGTGTTCAAGGACATGCGGTGTCGCAGCGCCGCCCGGACCACAAGATTTTGTGACACGCAGCCCAGCGGAGAGAAGAGCGCCATGACCGCCGCCCCCCATGAGGAGATGCCGGACTTCGACAAGGCCCCGGCGCTCCGCGTCTACGCCTCGCCGGCCGACGTGAACACCAACGGCGACATCTTCGGCGGCTGGGTGCTGTCGCACATGGACGTCGCCGGCGCCGTCGTCGCCGCGCGCCGCGCCGGCGGCCGGGTCGCCACCATCGGGATCGAGGCGATGAAGTTCCACCGCCCGGTCAGCATCGGCGACGAGGTGAACTTCTACGCCCACGTGCTCAGGGTCGGGAACACCTCGATCCGGGTCAAGATCGACACCTGGGTGCGCCGCGGCTTCGACGCCGAGGTGGTCAAGGTCACCGAGGGCGTCTTCACCTACGTCTCGATCGGCGAGGACCGCCGGCCGCGCCAGGTCCCGCCGGCCTGAGCGTCGGGCCCGGGGCTGGCGCCTCCCGGAAAAGGAAAACTCCCACCGGCGCCGCCCCCCTGTCGGGGGACGCGGCGCCGCCGGGAGTCTCCGAAGCGTGCCTTACAGGGCTACCGGGCCCGCCCGGGGGCGGGCCCGCCCTGAGATCAGCGGCCGCCGCCCGGACGCGAGCCCGTCGAGCCGGTCGTGCCCGAGGTGCCGCCCGTGGTCGAGCCGGTGGTGCCGGTCGTCGAGCCGCCGGTCGCGCCGGTGGAGCCGGTGGTGGCGCCGCCGGTCGTGTCGGTCGTGCCGCCGGTGGTCGACCCGGTGGAGCCGGTGGTGCCGGTGGTCGAGCCGGTCGTGCCCGTGGTGTCGGTCGTGGACGAGCCGCTGGTGGCCGAACCCGTCGTGGAGCCCGCGGTGCTGCCCGAGGTGGACGCGCTGCCGGCGGTGTCGCCGGACGGCGGGTTGGAGCCGGCAGTCGACGGCGAGCTGCTGCCGCCGCTGCCACCGCCCGCCGTGTTGGAGCCACTGTCACCGCATGCCGCCAGGCCCAGCATCAGCACCGGGGCAAGAAGCAGAAGCTTCGATCGCATGTCGCTCTCCTCATCGTCGATCGTCGCCGGCCGTACCCCCGCCAAGCTGGCGTCCGGCATACCGGCACCTGGACTAACACCGGAACGCGCCGGGATATTCCCGCGACGCGTGGGACAAGGATCGGACCCGTGCCGCGGACGCCGCCGCGGAGGGGTTTCAGGCGGTGCCGCCCAGGCGCCGGAGCGCCAGATCGAGGGCGACCTTGAGCTGGTTGGCCGAGTAGGGCTTCTGGACGAAACCCAGGGGATAGGTCTGGCTCACCCGCGACATGGTCTGCTCGTCCGTATAGGCGGAGAGGTAGACCGAGCGGATGTTGAATTCGCTGCGCAGGCGCCGCGCCGTGTCGATGCCGTCCACCGGCCCTTTCAGCCGGATGTCCATCAGGGCCAGGTCCGGCCGCGTCTCGCCGGCCAGCTTCACCGCCTCCGGTTCCGACGCGGCGATGCCGCACACCGAGTAGCCCAGCTCCTGGAGGGTGAGGCGGATGCCGAGCGCCACCAGGGCGTCGTCCTCCACGATCAGGATGCGGACGCGGGCGGCTTCGGTCGGTGCGGTCTGTCCCATCAGGTCAGGCGTACTCTTCCAGGGGAATGGCGGTGGAGGGGCCCGGCCGATCGATCGGATGCATCGGGGATGGCGGTTGCTGGTTGGCGACGGTGCCCGGCCTGAGTTGGTTAAGGCAAGGAAGGATTCCAGGCAACCCCCCCGCTCGGTCAGGGGGTTTATGGCTTTAGGAGGGGCTTGACGTTTTTTGCAATCGAAGCGTGCGGGGTGGCGGGAATACTACCCACCGGGTGGGGTACACGCCGCATGATCCGCCTTTCTCTCGAGCCGTCGCCACCGTATCCCGGAAGGGGCCGCCGGCCCCGGCTCCCACGTTCGGGCCATTGCATCCCGGGCGCCGGCCGGCGCATGTAGCCTGGGATGCCGGCTTCCCCCGGCGTCGCACCACCGACCGGGAAACCCAGCCATGAACGCCGACGAGCTGCGCGCCATCCAGGCACCCATCAAGGCCCGCTACAAGGACGATCCGGAGACCGCGATCGTGACGCTGCGGGCGTCCGGCAGCCTGGAGGAGGGCTCGCTGACCTGCAAGGTGGAGACGGGCCGGGCACTCGTGGAGGCCGGGCTGCACCCCGCCACCGGCGGCGACGGGGCGGCCGCCTGCTCCGGCGACATGCTGCTGGAGGCGCTGGTGGCCTGCGCCGGCGTCACGCTGCGCGCCGTCGCCACCGCGCTCGGCCTGCCGGTGCGGGGCGGCACCGTGCGGGCGGAGGGCGACCTGGACTTCCGCGGCACGCTGGGCGTGGCCAAGGACGCGCCCGTGGGCTTCCGCGACGTGCGGCTGAGCTTCGAGGTCGAGGGCGAGCTGACGGAGGAGCAGAAGGCCACGCTGCTGAAGCTGACGGAGCGCTACTGCGTGATCTACCAGACGCTGCGCAGCCCGCCGGCGGTCGCCGTCTCGCTCGCGACGCTCTGAGGCGGGAAGGGGCCGCGGAAGACCCCGCGGCCCCGCCCCCGGATCAGGCGGCCTTCTTCCGCGCGATCCACTCGTCCACCTGCTCCTCCAGCACCACCAGCGGGACCGAGCCGTTGCGCAGCACCGTGTCGTGGTACTCGCGCACGTCGAAGCGGCCGCCCAGCGCCTTGCGGGCGCGCTCGCGCAGCTCCAGCAGCTTCATCATCCCGATCATGTAGGCGCAGGCCTGGCCGGGATAGACGACGTACCGCTCCACCTCGCGCGCGGCCGACTCGCGCGGGAAGGAGGAGTTGGCGGCGAAGTAGTCGATCGCCTGCTCCTTGGTCCAGCGCTTGGCATGGATGCCGGTGTCGACCACCAGCCGGATGGCGCGCCACAGCTCGAAGCTGAGGCGGCCGAAGTCGGAGTAGGGGTCCTTGTAGAAGCCCATCTCCTTGGGCAGCCGCTCGCTGTAGAGGCCCCAGCCCTCGACATAGGCGGTGTGGCCGCCGAATCGCCGGAACTTCGGCAGGTCCTCCATCTCCTGGGCGATGGCGATCTGGGTGTGGTGGCCGGGGATGGCCTCGTGGAAGGCCAGCACCTCCAGCTGGTACTTCGGCATCTCCTTCATGTTCATGAAGTTGACGTAGTAGATGCCCGGCCGCTCGCCGTCGGCCGTGGGCTGGCTGTACTGGGCGATGGCCTGGGTCGGCTCGCGGTAGGTCTCGAACCGCTGCACGACCACCTTGGCCTTGTGCTTGGTGATGAATTGCGTGTCCATCTTGGCGTCCACCTCCTCCAGCACCCGCCTCGCCTCCGCGATGTAGGCGGCGTGGCCCTCGGGCGTATCGGGGAAGTAGAACTTCGGGTCGGTGCGCAGGTGCTGGAAGAAGGCCTGCAGGTCGCCCTCGAACCCGACCTTCTTCATGATGGCGCGCATGTCGGCGTGGATGCGGGCGACCTGCTTCAGGCCGCGCGCGTGGATCTCGTCCGGCGACAGGTCCAGCGTCGTGTGCCGCTTCAGGCAGTAGCGGTAGAACGCCTCGCCGTCGGGCAGCTTCCAGACGCCGTCGTCGGTCGTCGCCCGCGCCTCCAGCGTCTCCAGGTACTGCGCCAGCTTGGCGTAGGCGGGCCCGAACCCCTCCTTCAGCGCCGTCGTGGCCTCGGCGGTCAGGCGCGCGGCCTCCGCCTCCGGCAGCTTCAGCCCGGCGACCTTGCGGCGGATGTCGGCCATCAGGTCGCTGTCCTGCGAAGCCCCCTCCTCGAACGGCGCGCCCTTGATGGCGCCGCGGACGTTGGCCAGCGACTTGGCGAGGGAGAACTTGGGCGCGATGATGCCGGCGCGGGCCGAATCCTCCGCCCGCTCGATCAGCTGGTCGACGGCGGCGGGCATGGCGCGCACCCGCGACAGCCACGCCTGGTAGTCCTCGACCGACTTCACCGTGTGGAAGTTGATGAGGAAGGCCGGCAGGTCGGAATGGCGGCCGTTGAAATGCTCCACCGGGTAGAAGTGGCGGCGCCAGCGGTGGCCCTCGATGTCACGCTGCAGCTCGTATTCGTAGAGCCGGTAGTTCAGCCGCGCCGCCTCCGGCAGGGCCTTGGGGTCGAACTCCCGGCGCAGCGCGTCGAGCGACGCCATGCGCAGCCGGTACGTCGCCTCCAGGAACAGCTCGGAGATGTCGTTCCAGCGGCCGTAGGCGGCCGCGTCCGCGATGCCGAGATAGGTCTTCTCCTCCGGCGTGCGGGCGAGGTAGCGCTGGAACTCCTCCTCGAAGAAGGCGTCCAGCCGGGCGGCGTCGCCGGAGGCGGCGGCCAGGGCCGGCGTGCCGAGCGCGCCCAGCGCAGCGGCGGCGGTCCCGGCCAGCAGCAGGCCGCGGCGGGTCATCTCTGGGAACATGGAAGAACTCCCTGGTGCGGGCGGCCGGCCTCTGTCGGGCCGGTCCGCCGATGACGGGCAGGGTAGGGCGGGGGCCGGCGGGGCCGCAAGCCCGGCCGCCGGCCCCTGCACCTCTGGCCTATGCCGCGCGCCTGCGCTCGGCGATCCAGGCGGTGACGATGCCGTCCAGCACGTCCAGCGGGACCGAGCCGTTGACCAGCATCACGTCGTGGAAGGCGCGGATGTCGAACTTCGGCCCCAGCTCCTTCCTCGCCCGCTCGCGCAGTTCCAGGATCTTCAGCAGGCCCATGTAGTAGCTGGTGGCTTGGCCGGGGTTGACGATGTAGCGCTCCACCTCGCGCACCGCGCTGTCCTCGGCGATGGCGGCGTTCTGGACCATGTAGTCGATGGCCTGCTGGCGGGTCCACCTCTTGGCGTGGATGCCGCTGTCGACCACCAGGCGGATGGCCCGCCACGCCTCCGTCGTCAGGCGGCCGAAGTCGGAATAGGGGTCCTTGTAGAAGCCCAGCTCCTTGGGCAGCCGCTCCGCGTACAGGCCCCAGCCCTCGCTGTAGGCCTGGTAGCCGCCGAACTGGCGGAACTTCGGCAGGGACTGCGCCTCCTGCTGGATGGAGCCCTGCATGTGATGGCCGGGGATGGCCTCGTGGTAGACGATGGCCTCCAGCGTATACTTGGGGTTCTCCCGCATGCGCTGGAGGTTGGCGTAGTAGACGCCGGGGCGCGAGCCGTCGGGCGCCGGCCGGTTGTAGAAGGCGGGAGCGGAGGTCTTCTCGCGGAACGGCTCCACCCGCTTGACCACCACGGGCGCCTTCGGCTTGGTCAGGAACAGCCCGTCCAGCTTCTCCTGCATGCCGGCGATGTAATCCTCCGCCTGCTTCAGGTAGGCGGCCCGGCCCTCGTCCGTCTCCGGGTAGTAGAAGCGGTCGTCGGTCCGCAGATGGTCGAAGAAGGCGCGCAAATCGCCCTGGAAGCCGACCTTCCTCAGGATCTCCCGCATCTCCCCGTGGATGCGGGCGAGTTCGCGCAGGCCGGTCTGGTGGACCTCCTCCGGCGCGACGTCCAGCGTCGTCGACTGGCGCACGCGGAACCGGTAGAAGGCCTCGCCGTCCGGCAGCTTCCACACGCCGTCCTCGTCGGTGGCCCGGGCGATCAGCTCCTCGGCGTGGGCGTAGAGCCGCTCATAGGCCGGCTTGACGGAGGCGAGCAGCGCCTTGCTGGCGTCCTCCACCAGGGCGGCCTTCTGCGCCTCGTCGATCTTCAGCGCCGCCACCTTGCCCTGGAAGTCCGCCAGCAGGGTGGAGGGCTCCGGGCCCTTGTCGAAGGGCAGGCCGGTGATGGTGCTCTTCAGGTCCGGCAGCATGCGGACCAGGGAGAACTTCGGCGCCAGGATGCCCTTCTCCAGGCCCTCCCGGCTGTTGGCGATAATTTGGTCGACGCTGGCGGAGATGCCCTCCAGCCGCTGGATGTAGGCGCGCGCGTCCTCCGCCGAGGCGATGCGGTGCAGGTTCACCAGCAGGGCCGGCATCTGGTTGTGCCGGCCGTTCAGGTGGTTCATCGCGTAGGCATGGTGGCGCCAGCGGAACGCCTCGGCCTGGCGCTCCGCCTGGAACTCGAACATGCGGTAGTTGATGCGGGCGTCGGCCGGCAGCGCGCCCGCGTTCCAGCCGGCGCGCAGCTCCGCCAGGGCTTCGGCGTTCAGTTTCCGCAGCCGCTCCGCCTGGGCGTCGCCGATGTCGTTCCAGCGCCCGTAGTCCTTGCGGATGCCGAGCTGGGTCTGGAACTCCGGCGTGAGGTCCAGGACCTCCTGGAAGCGCCGCTCGAAGAAGGCGTCCAGCGACGCCACGTCGCCCTTGGCGGACTGCGCCGCCGTCTGCGCCAGGGCGGGTGCCGCGGCCACCAGGGCCGCGGCGGTGCCGGCCAGCAGGGCGCGGCGGGTGATCGGGTGCATCATGCCGGGCCTCCTCAGGCGGTGCGCTTGCGCTCGGCGATCCAGGCGGTCACCAGCTCGTCCAGGATGTTCAGCGGCACCATGCCGTTGGTCAGCACCACCTCGTGGAAGCCGCGGATGTCGAACTTGGCGCCCAGCTCCTTCTTCGCCCGCTCGCGCAGTTCCAGGATCTTGATCAGGCCCATGTAGTAGCTGGTGGCCTGGCCGGGATCGACGATGTAGCGCTCCACCTCGCGCACCGCCATGTCGCGCGCCAGCGCCGCGTTCTCGACCATGTAGTCGATGGCCTGCTGGCGGGTCCATTTCTTGGCGTGGATGCCGGTGTCCACCACCAGCCGGATGGCGCGCCACGCCTCGCTGTTGAGGCGGCCGAAGTCGGAGTAGGGGTCCTGGTAGAAGCCCAGCTCCTTGGGCAGCCGCTCCGCGTACAGGCCCCAGCCCTCGGCGTAGGCGCCGAAGAAGCCGAACTTGCGGAAGTTCGGCAGCCCCTGCATCTCCTGCGCGATGGCGATCTGCATGTGATGGCCGGGGATGGCCTCGTGGTAGACGATGGCCTCCAGCGAGTATTTCGGGTTCTCCCGCATGCGCTGGAGGTTGGCGTAGTAGGTGCCGGGCCGCGACCCGTCGGGCGAGGGGCGGTTGTAGAAGGCCGGGGGCGAGGACTTCTCCCGGAACGCCTCGACCCGCTTCACCACCAGCGGCGCCTTCGGCTTGGTGATGAACAGCCCGTCCAGCTTCGGCCGCATCCCGTCAATGTAGGCCTCCGCCTGCTTCAGGTAGGCGGCGCGGCCCTCGTCCGTGTCGGGGAAGTAGAAGCGGTCGCTGGTGCGCAGCTCCTCGAAGAACTGCTGCAGCGTGCCGGCGTAGCCCACCTTCTTCAGGATGGCGCGCATGTCCTCGTGGATGCGGGCCAGCTCGCGCAGGCCGGTCTGGTGGACCTCCTCCGGGCTGACGTCCAGCGTGGTCGACTGCTTCACCGTGAAGCGGTAGTAGGCGTCGCCGTCCGGCAGCTTCCAGGCGCCGTCGTCGTCGGTGGCCTTGGCGATCAGCTCTTCCGTGTGCGCCTGGAGCCGCGCGTAGGCCGGCTTGACCGAGTTCAGCAGCGCCGCCTTCGCCTCCTCCGTCAGCGCCTTCTTCTGGGCGTCGTCGATCTTGGCCGCGGCCAGCTTCGCCTCGAAGTCGGCCAGCAGCGACGACGGGGCCGCCCCCTCCTCGAACGGGGCGCCGGTCACGTTGCTCTTCAGGTCCGGCAGCATGCGCTGGAGCGAGAATTTCGGCGCGACGATGCCCTTGGCCGCGCTCTCCCGGCTGTTCTGGATCAGCTGGTCCAGGGTGCCGGCGATGCCGTTCAGCCGCGCGATGTAGGCCTTGGCGTCATCCGCCGTCTCGATGCGGTGGAAGTTGATGAGGAAGGCCGGCACCTGGTTGTGGCGGCCGTAGAGGTGGTTCAGCGGATAGCCGTGGCGGCGCCACTTGTAGGCCTCGCTGGACAGCTCGCCCGCATACTCGAACAGCCGGTAGTTCACCCGCGCCGTCGGCGGCAGCGCGTCCGGCTTCCAGGTGGCGCGCAGCTCCTTCAGCGCGTCGCGGTTCAGCCGCTCGACCCGCTCCGCGAAGGCGTCGCTCTGGTCGGTCCACTTGCCGTAGTCCTTCTTGATCCCGAGCTGCGTCTGCGATTCAGGGGAAAGGTCGATGGCCTGCTGGAACTGCCGCTCGAAGAAGGCGTCCAGCGCCGCCACGTCCGCCTGTCCCGCCTGGGCCCCTTGCGCGAAGGCCGGGACGGGCAGGGCGGTCCCCAGCGCCACGGCGGCGGTCCCGGCGAGGATGGCGGCGGCAAGGGCGATCGGCGCGCGGCGGCGGCCGGACGGGGCATGCGGGGCGGGCATGGGCTTCCTCCAGAAGGGTTTGCCGCGAGGCTAGGCAACCCCCGGCGGCGGAAGCCAGCGCGGTTTGGTAACGGATCGGTAACAGGGGGGCTTGGGTACTGACCAGGAGCCGGGGCACTGTCGGCGCCGCCTGGCGTCGACGCCCGGACACGGCCCGGGCCTACCAGGGTGGCGAAATCGCCTGGAGGACCTTCACGTCGTCGACGCCATAGGCCTTGTCACTGCCGATGCGCCACCAGTTGGTCCCGTCCCACGACCATGGCGCCGGCCTCTGGTCGCCGAAGTCGTTGCCCATGGCCCAGTAGAATCCGGGTGAGGGGGTATCACCGTCAGCCATAGCGCTCCTCGGAATCAAGCCATTCCCAACCAAGGCTGCCCTGTACGCCGGTTCGCTGTCGCGGATGCGGCGAGGCGGCGTGCTTCCTGGCGGATGGGGTGGGATTCGAACCCACGGTGAGGTCACCCCCACGGCGGTTTTCAAGACCGCTGCCTTAAACCACTCGGCCACCCATCCGCTGGCTCCAAGCTCTAGCCGCTGGCGGCCCCGGGTTCAAGAGGGGGGTTCAAGAGGGGCGGGGCGGGGGTATGTACCTCTAAAGGCTGAATTCCGCCGGCGGCTGTGATATCACCGACGGGCAGGGCCGCCGGATGGGGCGGCGACGGGAGGGATGGCGTGCAGGACGGGTGCGGGGGACCGGGCCCGGGCGGTGCGGCGGGGATGGTGATGGGATGAGCGTGGACGATCTCGACTCGCTGTTCGCCCCGGAGGACGAGGAGGGCGCCGCCCCCGCCCCGGGGCCCGAGGGCGACGCCCCGCCCTGGCCGGTCCTGGTCGTCGACGACGACGAGGAGGTCCACATCATGACCCGCCTCGTGCTCGGCAAGCTCCGCTACAAGGACCGCCCGCTGGAGCTGCTGCTGGCCCATTCCGCGGCCGAGGCCGAGGGCATCATCCAGTCGCGCGACGACATCGCCGTGGCGCTGCTGGACATCGTCATGGAGACCGACGACGCCGGCCTGCGCCTCGCCCGCAAGATCCGCGAGGAGTTCAAGAACAGCGACGTGCGCATCGTGCTGCGCACCGGCCAGCCCGGCCAGGCACCGGTGCGCGACGTGATCGTCAACTACGACATCAACGACTACAAGTCGAAGACCGAGCTGACCTCGGAGAAGCTGTTCATCACCATCGTCACCGGCCTGCGCTCCTTCGACAACATCCGCTCCGCCCGCGCGGCGGAGAGCGCCAGCCGGCTGAAGTCCAGCTTCCTCGCGGCGATGAGCCATGAGATCCGCACCCCCATGAACGGCGTGCTGGGCATGCTGGAACTGCTGTCGCACTCCAAGCTGGACCGCGACCAGAGCGAGATGCTGAACACCGCGCGCGAGTCCGCCGGGACCCTGCTGCGCATCATCGACGACATCCTCGACTTCTCCAAGATCGAGGCCGGGCGCATGGACATGGAGCGCCAGCCACTGAACTTCGGCCAGCTGGTCGAGGGGGTGGCGGAGACGCTGGCGCCCAACGCCCGCAAGAAGGGCGTCGCCTTCCACATCCATGTCGACCCGCGCATCCCCTTCGCCCTGCTGGGCGACCCGGTGCGGCTGCGGCAGATCCTGTTCAACCTGACCGGCAACGCCATCAAGTTCACCGAGCGCGGCTCGGTCGCGGTGCACGTCCAGCAGGAGGAGGCGCTGCCCGGCCGCCGCCGCATCCGGGTGGAGGTGCGCGACACCGGCATCGGCATCGCCGACGACATGAAGGACCAGCTGTTCCAGCCCTTCACCCAGGCGGAGCGCTCCACCTCGCGCCGCTTCGGCGGCACCGGGCTGGGGCTGTCCATCAGCCACCGGCTGATCGAGCTGATGCGGGGCGAGATCGGACTGGAGAGCGAGCTCGGCCGCGGCTCCACCTTCTGGTTCCGGCTGGAGCTGGAGGAGGCGCGCGAAGGCGAGGCCGGCGGCGCCGAGGCCGACGTGGCGGGCCTGCGCGTCCTTGTCGGCACCGAGGAGGCGGCGCTCCGCGAGACGCTGATCTCCTACCTGGAGGTGGCGGGCGCCACGCCGGTGTTGCAGGCGGCGGAGCCGTGGGACGTGGCGCTCGTCGCCGGCCTGCGCGACGCGCCCTGGCCGACGCCGCCCGGGCTGCGGCCCGCGGTGCTGCTGGCCGACGCGGATTCGGTGCGGCCGCTGCACATGCCGCCGGCCGTGCCGCAGGTGGGCCGCCCGGTGCGCCGCGGCGCCCTCTACAAGGCCATCGCGACGGCCGCCGGGCGGGCGCAGAAGGCCCCGGCCGAGCCGCCGGCCAACCCCTGCCGCCCCGGCCGCGCCGCACCGCCCGACGTGGCGACCGCCGAGGCCGCCGGCCGGCTGGTGCTGGTGGCGGAGGACCAGAAGGTCAACCAGATGGTCATCAGCCGGCAGCTCGCCATGCTGGGGCTGGCCTGCGAGATCTTCCCCGACGGGCTGCCGGCGCTGGAGGCCTGGCGGACGGGCCGCTACGGGCTGGTCCTGACCGACTGCAACATGCCCGACATGGACGGGTTCGAGCTGACCAAGGCCATCCGCGCGGACGAAGCGGCGAAGGGGTTGGCCCGCACGCCCGTCATCGCGCTGACCGCCAACGCCATGGTGGGGGAGGAGCAGCGCTGCCTCGCCGCCGGCATGGACGGGTTCCTGTCGAAGCCGGTCGACCTCGGCCAGCTCAACGCCTGCATGAACCGCTGGCTGCCCGCCGCCCGGCCCGAGGCCGCGCCGGACGCCGCGCCGCCACCGGCCGCGGCAGAGCCGCCGCCCGTCCCGGCGGCCGAGGTGCTGGACCTCGGCATGGCGCTGGACCTGTTCGGCGAGGTGAACGACGAGGTGCGCGAGTTCTTCGGCGAGTTCCTGGATGCCGCCCGCCCCCTGCTGGACGCGGTGGAGAACGCCTTCGCCGCCGACGACGCGGTGCAGGCGCGCAAGCAGGCCCACGCGCTGGCCGGCATCTCCAAGAATGCCGGCGCCAAGGAGCTGGGGGCGCTCGGCGACGCGGTGGAGCAGGGCTTGATCCGCGGCGACGCGGCGGGGGCCCGCGCGGCCGCCGCCGGCCTGCGCGCGGCGTTCGCCCGGGCCGAGGCGGCCGTCCACGCCCTTTGACAGCACGGGGCGGCTTCTGAGATGGTTTATTTTCACAACTTGCCGTAGGGGCCAAGGACCACATCATGGGAATTGTCGCGTTCTCCCGGATGAGCGCGCTGGTCATCGAGGATCAGGCGTTCATCCGCGGCGTGGTCATCAAGATCCTGAAGCAGCTGGAATTCGGCGGCATCATGGAGGCCGAGGAGGGGTCCGTCGGCCTGGAGATGGCGCTGGACCGCCACCCCGACATCATCATCTGCGACATCGAGATGGCGCCGATGGACGGGCTGACCTTCCTGCGCGAGCTGCGCCGCAAGGAGGAGGTGGGCCTGCGCACGCCGGTGGTCTTCCTGACCAACCATGCCGACAAGGACACGGTGATCAAGGCGCGCGACCTCGGCGTGAACGCCTTCATCGCCAAGCCGGTGACGGTCGCCGGCCTGCGCGAGAAGCTGATCGTCCTGCTGTCCCGGCGCTGAGGCGCGCCCGTTCCGCTGCGGGGGGCTATTCGGCCGCCTTCACGTAGATGCTGCGCCGCGGCCGGGCCATGACCCGCCGGACCATGGGCACGAACGCCTCCAGCGGCAGGGAGGCGAAGGCGGGATCGAAGGCGTTCTGGTCGAACCGCTCGCAGAAGTCGGCGGTGTAGGCGAAGTCCGGGTGGCCCCGGAACGCCTCGCGCGCGTCGCGGTCCAGCCCGATGTGGTGGAAGAAATAGTAGCCCTGGAAGATGCCGTGCTTCTCCAGCATCCAATGGTTCCGCTCGGACACGAACGGCTTCAGGATGGTGGCGGCGAGGTCGGCGTGGTTGAAGGCGGCCAGCGTGTCGCCGATGTCGTGCAGCAGGGCGCAGACGACGTATTCCTCGTCCATGCCGGCCTGGTGGGCGCGGGTGGCGGCCTGCAGGCTGTGCTCCAGCCGGTCCACCGCGAAGCCGCCGAAATCGCCCTTCAGCAGTTCCAGGTGCACCACCACCCGGTCGGCCAGGCCGGCGGCGTGGTGCATGGCGTGCGCCTTGATGACGTCCCAGTCCTCGGGGCTCGCCGCCGTCATCTCGGTGAAGCCGGCGCGCCTTCCCAGCAGCTCGTCCATCCTGGTCCTCCCGTCGTTCTCCCGAGGCTAGCGGCCGTGGCGCGGGCGCGCCAGCGGCCGGAAGGGGAGGCTCAGACCAGCAGGAACTCCTGCGCCTGGGCCCGCATGCAGTGGTTGGAGCCCATCGCCGTGGCGTAGCCGCCGGCGTTCAGCAGCGCCAGGTAGTCGCCCTCCGCCAGCTCCGGCAGGGCGACGCCGTCGGCCCAGATGTCCAGCGCCTCGTTGATGTTGCCGGCGATGGTGACGGTGCGCAGCGCGTCCGGCGCCAGCGCCCGGGCGCGGTTGGCCGGCAGGCGGCAGGCGGCGGGTTCGCAGGGCAGCTTGTAGAAGACCGGCTCCATGGCGAGGTTGAAGCCGCCGTCCACCCCGACGAAGTCGGTGCCGCGCTTGCGCTCCACCGTGTTGACCTGGAGCACCAGGACGCCGGCGTCCTTCACCACGTAGTCGCCCGGCTCCACCGCCACCTGGACCCCGCGGCCGCCGAAGGCGTCGCGAATGACCGCCGCCCAGGCCTCCAGGTCCAGGGCCCGGTCGGTGGCCACGTGCGGCACGCCCAGGCCCCCGCCCAGGTTCACGTAGCGCGGGTCCTCCAGCCGGTCGAGGAACCAGGTGCACTCCCGCACGATCTCCCGCCAAGCCGGCAGCTGGGCGTTCAGGTAGCCGCAGCCGGTGTGGAAGTGGATGCCCTGGACCTTCATGCCGTAGGAGCGGGCGAGGTCCAGCGCCTCCTCGAACCGGTCGCGGTAGATGCCGAACTTGGAGGTCTTGTCGCCGCTGTAGCGCAGCAGCTGGTTCTCGCCGTAGCCGACGCCCATGGCCGGGTTGACCCGGATGCCGATGGACCGGCCCGGGCAGCGCTCGCCCAGGCGCCGGATGGTGCTGAGGCTGTCGGCATTCACCCAGGTGCCGGGGTGCCGCGCCACGATGTCGAGGTCGGCGTTGGAGACGGACGTGGCAGTGTAGGAGATCTCCTCCGCCTGGAAGCCGCACTGGCGGGCGAACAGCAGCTCGTTGGGCGAGCAGACGTCGATCCCGGCGAGACCCGAGGCCTTGATCCAGGTCAGCAGCGGCCCGTACCGGTTGGCCTTCATGGCGTAGTAGATGCGGTGGTCGAGGCCTGTCGAGGCCAGCGCCGCCTTGATCCGCCTCAGGTTCTCCAGCACCCGGGCGCCGGAATAGAAGAAGGCCGGGCCGCCGGCGGCGTGCGCCAGTTCCACCAGGCTGCGGCCCGCGAGCCTCAGGTCACGCCCGACGTAGCCGAGGTCCGGCCGCTCCCACCACAAGGTCGAATCGGCGGCGGGCGCCCGGTCCGCGGTGCGGAGGGCGGCGGGATCGTCGGGCGTCATGCGGCGGGCCTGCCTGGTGGTGCGGGGAAGGGGAAGGGGTCGGGCGTGCTTACTCGGCGACCGGCGGCATGCGCGCGGGCTCCCGCCGGCCGGTGATCCACTTGCGGCAGTTGGGCGAGCCGCACAGGCAGGGGAACTGCTTGAACAGCACGTCCTCGGTGCTGGCGTAGTCCATGGTCAGGGCCTCGCCCGGGGCGATGTCCTTGACCGCCCACAGCTCGAACCGCTGCATGTCGAGGAAGGTGTTGGGATCGCAGGAATGCAGCAGGTAGCCCGTGAAGTACGGGTCGTACAGGTGGCTGGTGCCGGCGATCTGCAGCGTGTGCTGCATAACCTCGTGCACGATCATCCCGCTGATGAGGCAGATACGATAGCCGCGGGGGAAGGCGCGCTTGGTGTAGACGCCGAGGCCCTTGCCGTCCTCCTGCCGGGCGACGAAGAAATCCTCCTCCGTCGGGTAGCCCTCTCCCAGCTGGAAGCTGTCGGGATAGAGGGAACGCGAGGCCGGCTGGGAGGAGAAGGGAAGGGACTGGACCGAGGCGAGGGACGGCGACGCCATGCGTCGCGGCGATCGGGTGACGGTCATCGTCGGCGCACGTCTCCAGGGGTTACCCCGCGTTGGGGAGCGCACCCATGATTACGCCCGTTCGTTGGGATGACAAGAGATGCTTTTGGGACCATCGCGGGCAAAGCCATGCGCCTGGAAAGCCCCGGTGTATTAATGGCTTAACGTAGCCCCTCCGATCGGGGTGCGGGCCACTCCTCAGCCAGTGACGCCCGTCACTTCGCGGGCCCCGGCAGGGGTCCATGGTCCGCCCGTCCCGATCCCGAGCGGCACACCAGAGGCCCAAGATGCGCCCGATCCTCCTTGCCGGTCTTCTCCTCCTCGCCGCGGGCTGCGCCGGCGGCCCCGCGGCCCCCCGCTCCGATGTGGCGGAGAACCGCGCCTTCCCCGCCTGCGTGCAGACGGTGGGCGCCAGCCTGCCCGGCGAGTCGCAGAGCGAGGCGCGGGCCGAGCGGCTGGCCGCCTGCCTGGAACGGGCCTCGGCCCCCCAGGTGGCGGAGCGGCCGGATCGTAGCTGACCGGTCCAGCACCCCCAAGCCGCATCCCGTCACCCGGCGGCGCGGCCTCCTTCCTCCTTCCATTCCTCCGGCGCGTCCGGTCCCTCGCGCTCGAAGCGCGGCAGTTCGTCCTCGATCTCCAGCCAGTGCACGCGGCTTTCGTGCCAGATGTGCTGCTGCGGGCGCACCGCGTCCGGGTCGTCCAGGCTGGCGACGGTCACGTCCGTCTCCTCCGGCCCCTTCACGTAGGTGAAGAACAGCTGGGTCCCGCAGTCCGGGCAGAACTCCCGCACCGCGCGGTCGCTGGCGGCGAAGGAGGCGGTGGCGCCTTTGGTGACCTTGAGGCGGGCGCGCGGGAAGGTGACCCAGGCGACGACGGGCGCGCCGGCCGCCTTCCGGCAGGTCGCGCAATGGCAGTAGCAGGCGTCGGCCCCGCCGAGGCCCCCCTCGATGCGGTAGCGCACCGCCCCGCACAGGCATCCCCCTTCGAGCACGGACATCCTCTCCTCCGGGTCGGTTGGTCCCGGAGAGGGAACGCGGACGGAGGCGCGTCGGCTCAGTCGGCGATGTCGAGCAGCACGGGGGTGTGGTCGGACGCCTTCTCCTCGCCGCGGGGGCCGCGGTCGATGCGGCAGTCCAGCAGCCGGTCGGCGGCCTGCGGCGACAGCAGGAAATGGTCGATGCGCAGGCCGCGGTCACGCTGCCAGGCGCCGGCCTGGTAGTCCCAGAAGCTGTAGGCGTGCGCCTCGGTCGGGTGCAGGGCGCGGAACGCCTCCACCAAGCCGAGGTTCAGGATCTCCCGGAACTTGGCGCGCGTCTCCGGGCGGAAGAGCGCGTCGGTGCTCCAGGCCAGCGGGTCGTACACGTCCTCCGGCCCCGGGATGACGTTGTAGTCGCCGCCCAGCACGACCGGGACCTCGCGCGCCAGCAGGTCGGCGGCGTGCGCCTTCAGCCGGCCCATCCAGCGCAGCTTGTACGGATACTTCTCGGTCCCCACCGGGTTGCCGTTGGGCAGGTACAGGCTGGCGATGCGGACGCCGGCGACGGTCGCCTCCACGTAGCGGGACTGCTCGTCCTCCGGCTCGCCGGGCAGGCGGTAGACCACGTCCTCCGCCGGCTGGCGCGACAGCAGCGCCACCCCGTTGTAGCTCTTCTGCCCCACCACCTCGCAGCGGTAGCCCAGCGCCTCGAACTCCGCCCGGGGGAAGGCGGCGGTCTCGCACTTGATCTCCTGGAACAGGACGACGTCGGGCGACGCCTTGGAGAGCCAGGCCAGCACGTTGGGCAGGCGAGCCTTGACCGAGTTCACGTTCCAGGTGGCGATGCGCATGATGCCCCGTCAGACCGCGAAGGAGGTGCCGCAGCCGCAGGAGGAGCTGGCGTTGGGGTTCTGGACCTTGAAGTAGGAGCCCATCAGGTCCTCCACATAGTCGACCTCCGCCCCCGACAGCAGGTCCAGCGACACGTCGTCGACCAGCAGGACGGCGCCGTCCCGCTCGAAGGCGTGGTCGTCGTCGTTCACCGTGTCGTCGAAGGTGAAGCCGTACTGGAAGCCGGAGCAGCCGCCGCCGGAGACGGACAGGCGCAGCTTCAGGTCCGGGCTGCCCTCCTTCTCCGCCAGGACCTTGATCCGGCGGGCGGCGCTGGCGGTCAGCGCCACGGCGCGCCCCGACGGGGGCGCCGGCGGCACGGGCGGGGGGGTGTCTGCTGCGGGGTTCGCCATGGGCGACCTCTCGGGGCTGGTCGGGCGGCGGATGCGCCCTGGACAAAGGGTTGTTTACTATGTAAGCGGCCGGGAGTGGAGCGTCAAAGCCCCCGCGCGCGTTCTTCCGCCGGGGGCCGACATGGCTGGCACGCGCCGGCCGCCCTTGGAGACCGGACATGTCGATGGACTGGAACATCCTGCTGTCGCGAAAGCGCCTCGCCAAGCCGGGCCGCGACCAGGAGTTGCCCTACCGCAGCGCCTTCGAGATCGACATCGACCGCATCACCTTCTCCACCAGCTTCCGCCGCCTGGCCGACAAGCAGCAGGTGCACGGGATCGGGGGCTCCGACTACGTCCGCTCCCGCCTGACACATTCCATGGAGGCGGCCCGGGTCGGCCGCTCGCTCGGCACCTGGGTCGGGCGCACCATCGTGGAGCGGGAGAAGGGCAGGCTGAACGCCACCCCCTTCGACATCGGGCATGTGGTGGCCGCCGCCGCCCTGGCGCACGACCTCGGCACCCCCTGCTTCGCCCACACGGGCGAGGACATCATCTCCGACTGGTTCCGCGGCAGCGCCGTCGGCAAGCGCATCCTGGAGGGGCTGCCGGAGCAGCAGCGCAACGAGCTCGGCCATTTCGAGGGCAACGCCCAGGGCTTCCGGGTGCTGACCCGCCTGCAGGGCTGGCGCGCCACCGGCGGGCTGCAGCTGACCGCGGCGACGCTGGCCACCTACAGCAAGTACCCCTGGACCGCCCCCGCGCATGCCGGCGACCCGCGCCCGCACCCCCGCAAATACGGCTTCTTCGCCAGCGAGCGCGAGCTGTTCGCCGAGGTGGCGAAGGAGACCGGGCTGGAGCAGGTGGGGCCCGAGGCCTGGATGCGCCACCCGCTGGCCTACCTGATGGAGGCGGCGGACGACGCCTGCTACCGGGTGGTGGACATCGAGGACGCCTGCAAGATGCGCATGGTGAGCTTCCGGGACGCGGAGGAGCTGCTGGCCCCCTGCGTCGAGATCGAACCGGAGGAGTACGCCACCATCGATGACGAGGACCGCAAGCTGATCTACCTGCGCGCCCGCGCCATCGACCGGCTGGTCCGCGACGCCGCCGAGCAGTTCCTGGACCACCTGCCCGACCTGATGGAGGGCCGCCGCTGCCCGCCGCTCCTGGACATGTCGGAGCGGGCGAAGGCGCTGAAGGCGATCGAGCGGGTCAGCCACGAGCAGATCTACCGCGGCCAGCAGCGCTGCGAGACCGACATCATCGCCGCCCGCACCATCACCACCCTGCTGGACGCCTATGGCGAGGCGCTGCTGGAGCGGGAGGAGGCGGGGCCGGACGGCAGCCTGCCGCGCCGCTCCGCCTCGCTGCTGGAGACGATGCCGGGCTTCCGGCGGCTGCCGTTCGAGCGGACCGAATGGGTTCGGGGCCTGCTCGACTACATCGCCGGCATGACCGACCGCTTCGCGCTTCGCCAGGCGCAGCTCATCGCCGGCTGAGCGCCGTCCGCGCGGGGCGGCCTTGCGCAGACGGGTGCGGTGCGGCAAGGGGACTTCGCTCGCGCCCGCGGACGCGCTATGGTGCGGCGCCCCCGGGTGGGGCCAAGGCGAAGGGCGCGGCCGAACGCGCCTTCCTGTCGATCTGGATTAAGATGAACGTCTTCAAGGACTTCGAGGCCAGAATCAAGGCCGCGCTGGAAGAACTGGCCGCCGCCGGCGCCCTGCCGTCCGGGCTGGACCTGTCGCGCCTGGCGGTGGAACCCCCGCGCGAGGCCGCCCACGGCGACGTCTCCACCAACGCCGCCATGGTGCTGGCCAAGCAGGCCGGCCAGCCGCCGCGCAAGATCGCCGAGGCGCTGGTGGGCAAGCTCGCCGCCCTGCCGGAGGTGACCGCGGCGGAGATCGCCGGCCCGGGCTTCGTGAACCTCCGGATCGCGGGCGACTACTGGCGCCGGCGCATGACCGACATCCTGGTGCAGGGCGTCACCTACGGCGCCAGCACCATGGGCAACGGCGTCAAGGTCAATGTCGAGTACGTCTCGGCCAACCCCACCGGCCCGCTGCACGCGGCCCACGCCCGCGGCGCCGTGGTCGGCGATGCGCTGGCGGCGCTGCTGGAGAAGGCGGGGTACGAGGTCACGCGCGAGTACTACATCAACGACGCCGGCGCCCAGGTCGACGTCCTGGCCCGCTCCACCCACCACCGCTACCGCGAGGCGCTGGGCGAGGAGGTCGGGGAGATCCCGGCCGGCATGTACCCGGGCGAGTACCTGCGCGAGGTCGGGCAGGCGCTCGCCGCGCGCGACGGGACCAAATGGCGGGACGTTCCGGAAGCGGAATGGCTGGCCCCGGTCCGCGCCTTCGCCATCGAGCAGATCATGGCCGGCATCAAGGAGGACCTGGCCGCCATGAACATCCGCCACGACGTCTTCACGTCGGAGCGGGCGCTGGTGGAGAGCGGGGCGGTCGACGCGGCGCTGAAGACGCTGGAGGACCAGGGCCTGATCTATGTCGGCGTGCTGGAGCCGCCCAAGGGCAAGAAGCCCGAGGATTGGGAGCCGCGGCCGCAGACCCTGTTCCGCGCCACCGACTTCGGCGACGACGTGGACCGGCCGCTGAAGAAGTCGGACGGCTCCTGGACCTACTTTGCGAACGACATCGCCTATCACCTTGATAAATATCGCCGCGGCTGCCCCGTCCAGATCGACGTCTGGGGTGCCGACCATGGCGGCTACATCAAGCGCATGCAGGCGGCGACCCGGGCCGTGTCGGGCGGCAAGGCCGAGCTGGACGTGAAGATCTGCCAGCTGGTCAGCCTGCTGCAGAACGGCGAGCCGGTGAAGATGTCGAAGCGCGCCGGCACCTTCGTCACCCTGCGCGACGTGCTGGACGCGGTCGGGCGCGACGTGGTGCGGTTCATCATGCTGACCCGGCGCAACGACCAGGCGCTGGAGTTCGACTACGCGAAGGTGACCGAGCAGTCCAAGGACAATCCGGTCTTCTACGTGCAGTACGCCCACGCCCGCTGCCACTCCGTCCTGCGCCACGCGGCGGAGGTGCACCCGGACTGGGACCTGAGCGGCCCCGGCCTGGCCGCCGCCCCGGTGCACCGGCTGGAGGCGCCTGAGGAGATCGACCTCATCCGCCAGATGCTGAACTGGCCCCGCCTGGTCGAGGCCGCGGCCGAGGCGCACGAGGCGCACCGCGTGGCCTTCTACCTGCACGACCTCGCCTCCACCTTCCATGCCCTGTGGAACCGCGGCAAGGAGGACGCCTCGCTGCGCTTCCTGATCGAGGGCGACGCGGAGCTGACCCGCGCCCGCCTCGCTTTGGTCAAGGCGATGTCGCTTGTCGTGGCCTCCGGCCTCGCCATCATGGGCGTCGACCCCGTCGAGGAGATGCGCTGAGTCATGAGCGAGCGTGACGACTACCCCGCCGACCCTGGCTACGGCGACTACCGGCAGGACGCCGACGACGCGCCGCCGCGGCGCAGCATCGTCGGCCCCGCCGTCGTGGCGCTGGGGCTGGCGGCCTTCGGCGGCATCATCTGGTACGCCTACAGCCAGGGCATGCGCGCCGGCACCGAGAGCGTGGCCCCCATCGTCCGCGCCGACCCCAGCCCGACCAAGGTCCGGCCGGAGCAGCCGGGCGGGATGGAGGTGCCGCACCAGGACAAGCTGGTCTACGACCGGCTGAACCCGACCTCGGGCGAGGCCGGGGTGGAGCGCCTGCTGCCGCCGCCCGAGACCCCGCTGGAACGCCCCAAGGCCGCCCCGGCGCCCGCTGCCCCCGCCGCGGCGGAGGAGCCGCCGGTCGAGCTGGCCGCCACCGCGCCCGAGGCCGAGCTACCGCCGGAGGAGCCGCCGGCCGCCACCGGCGCGCCGGTCCCGCTTGGCCCGGCCGCCAAGCCCGCGGCACCTGCTGCCGCCGCACCGGTCCAGCCGGCGCTCGCGCAGAAGGCCCCGGCCCAGCAGCAGGCGGCGGCCGTCCCGCCGGCAGTCCCGCCGGTCCAGGCTCCGACCCAAGCCCCGGCCCAGGTCCCGCCGGCCGCCCCGGCGCCGCAGAAGGCCGCCCCGGCCGCCACCGCCCCGGCGGCGGCCGCCGTCGTGCCGGCCACCGGCGGCGTCCGCATCCAGATCGCCTCCGTGCCCAGCGAGGACGTGGCGAACAAGGAGTGGCAGCGCCTGTCGCGCAAGCATGCCGGCGCGCTGGGCGGGCTCGGCATGCGCATCGTCAAGGCCGACCTCGGCGCCAAGGGCGTCTACTACCGGGTTCAGGCCGGCCCAACCGACGAGGCGCGGGCCAAGAGCATCTGCGACGCCATGAAGGCCCAAAGCGACGGTTGCATCCTTGTCCGCAACTGACGCCCGCCCGACCGCGCTCGTCTACGGCTGCGCCGGCACGGAGCTGGCGCCGGCGGAACGGGACTTCTTCCGCGCCGCCGACCCGTTCGGCTTCATCCTGTTCCGGCGCAACTGCGAGGCGCCGGAGCAGGTGCGCCGGCTGGTCGCCGACCTGCGCGACAGCGTCGGCCGCGACGCCCCCGTCCTGATCGACCAGGAGGGCGGGCGCGTGGCGCGCCTGCGCCGGCCGCACTGGATGGAGCTGCCCGCCGCCGCCGCCGTCGCCCCGGGCGGGGCGCGGGCGGCGTGGCTGCACGGGCGTCTGCTGGCGGGGCTGCTGCAGCCGCTCGGCATCGACGTGGACTGCGCGCCGGTCGCCGACGTGCCGGTCCCGGGTGCCCACGACGTCATCGGCGACCGCGCCTTCGGCCAGGACCCGGCGCTGGTGGCGGAACTGGCCCGGGCGCAGGCGGAGGGGCTGCTGGCCGGCGGCGTGCTGCCGGTCGTCAAGCACATCCCCGGCCACGGCCGCGCCCACGTGGACAGCCACAAGGAACTGCCGGTGGTGCCGACGCCGCGGGCAGAGCTGGAGGCGACCGACTTCGCCCCGTTCCGGGCGCTTGCCGACCTGCCGCTCGCCATGGTGGCGCACGTCGTCTACACCGCGGTGGACAGCTTGGTCCCCTCCAGCACCTCGCCGCGCGTGATCGGGGAGGTGGTGCGCGGCCATATCGGCTTCGACGGGCTGCTGTTCAGCGACGACCTCTCGATGGAGGCGCTGAAGGGCGGCCCGGCCGACCGGGCGCTGGCCGTGCTGGCCGCCGGCTGCGACGTGGCGCTCCACTGCAACGGCAGGCTGGAGGAGATGGAGGCCATCGCCGCCGTCGCCCCGCGCCTGACCCCCGACGGGGCGGCCCGCTGGGACAGCGCCCGTGCCCTGCTGCGGGCCCCCGGGGCCGCCGACCCGGCGGAACTGCTGGCGGAACTGGCGGACCTCGCCGGCATCCCGACGGCGTGAGGGGCGGCATGGGGCGCGCGGGCATATCCCATTCTCATCGTCACCCCGGCGGAAACCGGGGTCCAGGGGCCGTTGGCCGTGACCCCGGCCGCGCCTGGATTCCGGCTTCCGCCGGAAAGACGGGCACGGGACGGGAGGACATGGGGTATGCCACCGGTCCCAGTTTTAATCGTCACGCCGGCGCAAGCCGGGGTCCAGGGGCCGCTGGCCGTGGCGGCGTACGCGCCTGGATTCCGGCTTTGACGCTGCGCGTCAGCTGCGCAAACGCCGGAATGACGGGTACGGAACGGGGCGTCATGGGGCGCGCCGCCGGTTACTGTCTTCGTCGTCACCCCGGCGAAAGCCGGGGTCCAGGGGCCGTTGGCCGTGACGGCGGCCGCCCCTGGATTCCGGCTTGCGCCGGAATGACGGACGTGAAGGGCGGGCTCATCATCGAAGCCCCATCCCGGCTGCGGCGCTGAAGGACCGACGATGGACGCCAGCTTCCTGACCGACGCGCTGTTCCAGCTCTCCTTCATGGCGGTGCCGATCATCGTCGCCATCACGTTTCATGAGGCGGCGCACGGCTGGGTGGCGCTGCGGCTGGGAGACGACACGGCGCAGCGGCTGGGCCGCGTCACCTTCAACCCGATCCGCCACATCGACCCGTTCGGGACGCTGATCCTGCCGGCGGTCATGGCGCTGTCGACGGGGTTCCTGTTCGGCTGGGCCAAGCCGGTGCCGGTGGACTTCCGCCGCCTCGGCAATCCGCGCCGCGACATGGTGTGGGTGGCGCTGGCGGGGCCGGGGATCAACATCGTCCTCGCCGTCGCCTCGGCGCTGCTCTACCACGTGACGGTCTTCCTGCCGGAGAGCGTGGCGCCCTGGCTCCAGGCGAACCTCGAGGTTTCCGTCTGGATCAACGTCATCCTGGCGGTCTTCAACATGCTGCCGCTGCCGCCGCTGGACGGGGGAAGGGTGGCGGTCGGCGTGCTGCCCGGCCCGCTGGCCCGGCCGCTGGCGCGGCTGGAGCGGGTCGGCATCCTGATCATCCTGCTGGTCGCCTTCCTGCTGCCCTACGCGGCGGGCAAGGCGGGGGTTGAGTTCGACGTGATGGGCTGGCTCGTGGGCGGGCCGGCGGCGTACATTGTCGACCTGATCATGCGACTGACCGGTCTCTCCGCCTGATGGCCGACGCCACCCCCGCCAACGACGATTTCGAGGACCGGCGCGAGGGCGGGGCCGACCCGGAGTCGCAGCTGCTGCTCGACATCGACGGGTACGAGGGGCCGATCGACCTGCTGCTGACGCTGGCGCGCGACCAGAAGGTCGACCTGACCCGCGTCTCCATCCTGCAACTGGCCGAGCAGTACCTGGAGTTCGTGGAGAAGGCCCGGGCACTGCGCCTGGAGCTGGCGGCCGACTACCTCGTGATGGCGGCGTGGCTGGCCTACCTGAAGTCGCGCCTGCTGCTGCCGGAACCGGAGACGGAGGAGCCCAGCGGCGAGGAGCTGGCCGCCGCGCTGGCCTTCCAGCTGCAGCGGCTGGAGGCGATGCAGGGTGTCGCGGCGCGGCTGATGGCGCGGCCGCAGCTGGGCCGCGACTTCTTCCCCCGCGGCGCGCCCGAGGACCTGCCGATCCTGGAGAAGCGCGTCCTCGACGTGACCCTCTACGACCTGCTGAAGGCCTATGGCGACCACAAGCGCCGCCAGCAGCGCACCGATCCCTTCCACATCCGCCCGACCGAACTCTTCTCCATCGAGGAGGCGGTGCGGCGGGTGGAGGAGATGCTGGGACGGCTGCCCGACTGGACCCGCCTGTCGAGCTTCCTGCCGGCCGGCTGGCGCGGCAACGGCATCCGCGGCCGCTCCGCGCTGGCCGCGACCTTCGTCGCCACCCTGGAACTGGCCAAGTCCGGCCAGATCGAGATCCGCCAGGAAGGCGCCTTCCAGCCGATCTACCTGCGCCGCCCGCCGGCCCAGGGCTGATGCCGACGATCAAGCGCTTCGCCGGGTGCAAGCTGTCGGTCTATGGACCCGACCACGGCCCGCCGCATTTCCATATCGTCGGCCCGGACTTCTCGGCGCTCGTGGAAATCGCTACGCTGAGGGTGATCGAAGGGGATGTCCGGCGGGCTGCGGACGCGATGGCGTGGGCGTCCGAGAACCGGGACGTGCTGTTGAACGCCTGGAACGCCCTCAACCCTGGACGGAGATGAGAGATGTCGACGCCCCGCATCACCGCCGTCGCCCCGGCCCCGGGCTACCGCCTATCGATCACCTGGGATACCGGCAAGGTGAGCATGGTGGACGTCTCCGACATCGTCGGGTCGCATCCGCTCTATGCCGGCATCCGGGAGAACCCGGCCCTGTTCGATGCGGTCGAGGTGGGGGAGTACGGCTACGACGTGCGGTGGAGCGACCTGATGGAACTGCCCTGCACCGTGCTGTGGCAGCGGGCTCAGGCGCAGGCCGCCTGAAGCCCCATCGCTTTCACTGGACGGGGTTCCCGACTTGCCGATAGATACGGCCATGCCTACCGAGATCGACGCCGGCCCCATGGCCGACCGCAACCAGCAGATCCGCCTGATCGAGGCGCTCCTCTTCGCGTCGGCCGAGCCGGTGCCGGAGGAGGCGCTGCAGGTCAGGCTGGGCGAGGGGACGGACGTGCGGGGGCTGCTGGCCGACCTGGCGGCGCTCTACGCCAACCGGGGGGTGAACCTGGTGGCGGCCGGCGGGCGCTGGTTCTTCCGCACGGCACCCGACCTGGCCGACGCGCTCCGCCTGGAGACGGAGGTCCAGTCCAAGCTGTCCCGCGCCGCCATCGAGACGCTGGCGATCATCGCCTACCACCAGCCCGTCACCCGGGCGGAGATCGAGAGCATCCGCGGCGTCGCCACCAGCAAGGGCACGCTCGACATCCTGATGGAGGCCGGCTGGATCAAGCCGGGCCGCCGGCGGGAAACGCCCGGCCGGCCGCTGACCTGGCTGACCACGCCGGGATTCCTCGATCATTTCGGTCTGGAATCGCTGCGCGACCTGCCCGGCATCGACGATCTGCGCGCCGCCGGCCTGCTGGACCCGCGGCCGGCCGTGGACGCCATCCCCGGCATGGGCGGGCTCCGTTCCGGCTTGGCGGAGAGGGTGGAGGAACCGGCGGAGGGCTGAGGCCCGGCGCCGCCCGGTTCGTCGGGCGAATTAAGAAGCGTTTGCAAATAGCAGCTTGCGTGCCCTAATTTGGGGCAGCGCCCCCCAACCTGTCCCGGGGGCGGCCCGTTCCGACGAGGCGCCCGCACGCGCATGGACCAGACCCTCACGGATGCCGCGAACCCGCTGACCGGCGCCTGGCGCTCGCTCTCCTCCCGCCTGGGGGCGGCGCCGGCGGCGCGGGCGCCCATGGCCGGCGCCCTGCCGGTGGACGCGCTGGGCCCGGTGCAGCCGCGCGCGGCGGCCGGCTTCCCCGCCCTGACGCTGGAGGACGTCCGCCACCGCTTCGGCGCCAAGGTCGCCGTGGACGGGGTCGGCCTTTCCATCGCCGCGGGCGAGATCGTCTGCCTGGTCGGCCCCAGCGGCTGCGGCAAGTCGACGCTGCTGCGCCTTGCCGCCGGGCTGGAGGAGCTGCAGGAGGGCACCGTCTCCATCGGCGGGACCCCGATCGCCGGCCCCGGCTACGCCCTGCCGCCGGAGCGGCGCGGCATCGGCCTCGTCTTCCAGGACTACGCGCTGTTCCCGCACCTGAACGTGCTGGACAACGTGCGCTTCGGCCTCTACCGCCTGCCGGCGGCGGAGCAGCGGGAGCGGGCGCTGGCCAGCCTGCGCCAGGTCGGGATGGAGGCGCACGCGGCATCCTTCCCGCACGCGCTGTCGGGCGGGCAGCAGCAGCGGGTGGCGCTGGCCCGCGCGCTGGCGCCCAACCCGGCCGTGCTGCTGCTGGACGAGCCCTTCTCCGGCCTGGACGCGCGGCTGCGCGAGCAGGTGCGCGACGAGACGCTGCACGTGCTGAAGCGCAGCGGTGCGGCCACCATGCTGGTCACCCACGACCCCGAGGAAGCGATGTTCCTGGCCGACCGCATCGCGCTGATGCGCGACGGGCGGCTGGTGCAGCTGGGCACGCCGGCCGACCTCTACATGCGCCCCGTGGACAGCTTCGCCGCCAGCTTCTTCGGCGAGGTCAACCGCATGGCCGGCACCGTGCGCGCCGGCCGGGTGGAGACGCCGGTCGGCGCCGTCCCCGTCGCCGGCCGGGCGGAGGGGGAGGCGGTGCAGGTGCTGATCCGCCCCGAGGCGCTGCGCCTGTCGGACGAGCCCGCGGGCGGGCCGGAGCTGCCCAACCTGGCGCGGGTGGAGGCGGCCCGGCTGCTGGGCCGCACCAGCCTGGTGCATCTGCGCGTCCATGACGGGCGCGGCGGCACCGTCCACCTGCACGCCCGCGTGCCGGGACTGTTCCTGCCGGAGGAGGGCAGCCACGTGTCCGTCGCCCTCGATCCACGCCAGGCCTTTGTGTTCGCGGCCGGCGACACCATCTGATCGGGAAGGGACGGCGGCGCATTGCGGCAGGAAACCCCGCATGCCATAGTGCCGCGCCTTTCGGACCGCCACTAATTCCAGGATACGGACGCCGCCATGGGTATCACCAGCATCTGGCACTGGCTGATCGTTCTGCTGATCGTTCTGCTGCTTTTCGGCGCCGGCAAGCTGCCCAAGGTCATGGGCGACCTCGCCAAGGGCATCAAGAACTTCAAGTCGGGCCTGAAGGACGGCGAGGAGGCGGACGCCGCCGCAACCGCCGAGCCGAAGCCGATCGGCAACGGCACCACGGTCGCCAACGACGCCAGCGCCGGCGCCAAGGACCAGGCCGTCAAGGGCTGAGCCGCCCGCGACCTGGCCTGAACCGCACGGCCCCAACCGCCCGCAGGTAACGGGAAGCCCGCTCCATGCTCGATATCGGATGGCCCGAACTCGTGGTCATCGCCGTCGTGGCCCTGGTCGTGATCGGGCCCAAGGACCTTCCCAAGGCGCTCTATACGGTCGGCAAGTGGGTGCGCAAGGCGCGCCTGCTGGCCCGCGAGTTCCAGGGCAACATCGACGAGATGGTCCGGCAGGCCGAGCTCGACGATTTGCGCAAGCAGGTCAACGAGGTGCGCGGCTTCAACATGGGCGAGCAGGTCAAGAAGGCCATCGACCCCGCCGGCGACATCACCGGGGCGCTGTCCATGGACGACCTCGGCGCGGCGCCGCGCCTGTTCGGGCCCGACCCGGGGCCGGCCGCGCCGGTCGCCCCGCCCGCCACCCCCGCGGCTCCGCCCGCCGCACCCGCGGCGACGCAGCCGGGCATCCCCCAGCAGAACGGGGCTGAAGCCGGGCAGCAGCCCGCTACGGTACCGCCCGGCGCGGTGCCGCCCAGCACGGCGCCGATGGCGCAGGTCTTCCCGACCCCGCCCGCCGCCCCCGATGCCTCCAGCCAGGGCGGCACGGCCGCCGACGACAAGCGATGAGCGACCGGCCCGACGAGATCGACGACAGCAAGATGCCGCTGCTCGACCACCTGATCGAGCTGCGCGACCGGCTGGTCAAGTCCGTGGCGGCGCTCTTCGTCGCCTTCATCGCCTGCTACTATTTCGCGCCGCAGATCTACGACATCCTGACCCTGCCGCTGGCCGACGCCTACGGGGAGGAGCGGATGCGCACGGCGCGCATGATCTACACCGCCCCGCAGGAGGCCTTCTTCACCCAGGTGAAGGTGGCGTTCTGGGCCGGCGCGCTGTTGGCCTTCCCGCTGATCGCCAACCAGATCTGGAAGTTCGTGGCACCCGGCCTCTACAAGCACGAGCGCAAGGCCTTCCTGCCGTTCCTGGCGGCGACCCCGGTCCTGTTCACGCTGGGCGGCTGCCTCGTCTACTTCTTCGTCATGCCGATGGCGCTGAAGTTCTTCATCAGCTTCGAGACGGTGGGCGGCGACGGCGTCCTGCCCATCGTGGCGGAGACGCGGGTGGCGGAGTACCTGTCGCTCGTCATGACGCTGATCTTCGCCTTCGGCATCGCCTTCCAGCTGCCGGTCCTGCTGACCCTGCTGGCCCGCGCCGGCCTCGTCACCGCCGACGGGCTGGCGGAGAAGCGGCGCTACGCCATCGTCTTCATCTTCATCGCCGCCGCCATCCTGACCCCGCCCGACGTCATCAGCCAGATCGGCCTCGCCATCCCGTTGCTGGCGCTCTACGAGGTCTCGGTCCTGATCGCCCGGCGGATGGAGAAGAAGCGCGCCGCCGAGGAGGCCGCGGAGGAGGCGGGCGCCTGACGCCCGCAGCCTGATGCCTTGGGACCCCGGCGTCCGCCGCCTGCCTCGCCCGGACCCGCCGGGGTCACTGGACCGGACGGGGGCGGGGGCCTTATAAGCAGGGACCCGACCACCTCCGGACCCCTGTCCCCATGCACGACCTGCGCGCCATCCGCGACAATCCCGCCGCCTTCGACGCCGGCCTCCGCCGCCGCGGCCTGGAGCCCCAGTCCGAGGCCATCCTGGCGCTGGACCAGCGCCGCCGCGCCGCCCAGACGGCGCTGCAGGACATGCAGGCCCGGCGCAACGACGTCTTCCGCCAGATCGGCACCTTCAAGAAGGAAGGCCGGGACGCCCAGCCGCTGATGGACGAGGTGGCGAGCCTGAAGGACCGCATGGCCGAGTCGGAGATCGAGGAGAAACGCCTCGCCGACGAGCTGGACGCGATCCTGGCGACCCTGCCCAACCTGCCGGCCGAGGACGTGCCCGACGGCCCGGACGAGAGCGGCAACGTCGAGGTCCGCCGTGTCGGCGAGAAGCCCGCCATCGCGTCGCCCAAGGAGCATTTCGAGCTGGGCGAGGCTTTGGGCCTGATGGATTTCGGCGGCGGCGCCAAGCTGTCGGGCGCGCGCTTCACCGTGCTGCGCGGGGCGCTGGCGCGGCTGGAGCGGGCGCTGGGCGACTTCATGCTGGACGTCCACACCTCGGAGTTCGGCTACACCGAGATGTCGCCGCCGCTGCTGGTGCGCGACGGCGCCATGTTCGGCACCGGCCAGCTGCCCAAGTTCGCTGACGACCTGTTCGGGACCACCAACGGCTATTGGCTGATCCCGACGTCGGAGGTGCCGCTGACCAACCTCGCCGCCGACATGATCATCGAGGCGGACGAGCTGCCCTGGCGCTTCACCGCCCGCACCCCCTGCTTCCGCGCCGAGGCGGGGGCGGCCGGCCGCGACACCCGCGGCATGATCCGCCAGCACCAGTTCTACAAGGTGGAGCTGGTCAGCATCACCACGCCCGACCGTTCCGTGGAGGAGCACGAGCGGATGACGGCCGCGGCCGAGTCGATCCTGAAGCGCCTGGGCCTGCCGTTCCGCACCGTCGTGCTGTGCACCGGCGACATGGGCTTCGGCGCCCGCAAGACCTACGACATCGAGGTCTGGCTGCCCGGCCAGGACGCCTACCGCGAGATCTCCAGCTGCTCCAACTGCGGCGACTTCCAGGCCCGGCGCATGAAGGCGCGCTGGCGCGCCAAGGGGGAGAAGAACACCCAGTTCGTCCACACCCTCAACGGCTCGGGCCTGGCGGTCGGGCGCTGCCTGATCGCGGTCATGGAGAACTACCAGCAGGCCGACGGTTCCATCGTGGTGCCCGAGGTTCTGCGCCCCTACATGGGCGGGCTGGAGCGGATCACCCGTCATGGCTGAGGCCGACCTGCGGGGACGGCGCATCCTCATCAGCAACGACGACGGCATCCACGCCACCGGGCTGGGCGTGCTGGAGCGCATCGCCCGCGCGCTGAGCGACGACGTCTGGGTGGTGGCGCCGGAGGCCGAGCAGTCCGGCGCCAGCCACTCGCTGACGCTGCACCGCCCGCTGCGGCTGAAGGAGGTGGGGGAGCGGCGCTACACCGTGGACGGCACGCCGACCGACTGCGTGCTGCTGGCGATCAACCACCTGCTGGCCGACCGCAAGCCCGACCTGGTGCTGTCCGGGGTCAACCACGGCAACAACCTAGGCGAGGACGTGACCTATTCCGGCACCATCGCCTGCGCCATGGAGGCGACGCTGCTGGGCGTGCGCGCCATCGCCATGAGCCAGCGCATCGAGGACGACCACGCCCCCTACTGGGAAACCGCCGAGCGCTGGGGCCCGGAGGTGGTGCGCAAGGCCGCCGCCATCGACTGGCCGCGCCACGTCCTGGTCAACGTGAACTTCCCCCACGTGCCGCCGGACCGGGTCACCGGCATCCGGGTGGTGCGCCACGGCAACCGCAAGATCGGCGACCAGCTGGATGAGCGCATCGACCCGCGCGGCCGCCGCTACTTCTGGGTCGGGCCGGTGCGCGCCGACGCGACCGTGGAGGAGGACACCGATGTCCATGTGGTGCGCGACGGCGGTATCTCGGTGACGCCGCTGCACCTGGACCTCACCCACTACGCGGCGCTGGAGCGCCTGAAGGGAGCCTTCGCGTGAGCAGTGCGGCGCGCAAGATCCGGCTGCTGATGCTGTTGCGCCGGAACGGCGTCAACGACACGGCCGTGCTGCGCGCCATGGAGTTGGTCCCGCGCGAGGCGTTCGTGCCCCCGACCTTCCACGACCAGGCCTACGAGGACACGGCCCTGCCCATCGGCCACGGGCAGACCATCAGCCAGCCGCTGGTGGTCGGGCTGATGACCCAGGTGCTGGAGCTGACCGACCGGCACCGGGTGCTGGAGATCGGCACCGGGTCGGGCTACCAGGCGGCGGTGCTCGCGCGCCTGGCGAAGGAGGTCTACACGATCGAGATCGTGCCCGAGCTCGCGCGGGAGGCGGCCGAGACGCTGAAGGAGCTGCGCTTCGACAACGTCCACGTGCGCGAAGGCGACGGGTACGCGGGCTGGCCCGAGCAC
>DASPKT010000286.1:0-8489 GCA_035627915.1 Azospirillaceae bacterium | reverse complement strand
CGCGCACCTGCTTGCCGGTGCCGTAGAGGGTGATGGGCCGGCCCTGGCGCGCCGCCAGCAGAAAGTGCGCGACCCAGCCCTGGTCCTCCGTCCCGCACTGGTGCGGGCCGTAGATGCAGCTCATGCGGAACACGGCCGTGCGCAGCCCGTAGCTGCGGCCGTAGTCCAGCACGTACTGGTCGGCCGCCCCCTTGGAGCAGCCGTAGGGGCTGTGGAAGTCGAGCGCCCGGCTCTCCCGCACGCCACGGGCCTGGGCGCCGTCGGCGGGGGCGTAGCGGTCCTCCAGCTCGTCCAGGCTGAGGTCGGGCAGGCTGCCGTAGACCTTGTTGGTGGAGCTGAACAGGACCGGCGGCGGCTCCGCCTGGGCGCGCACCGCCTCCAGCAGGTTCAGCGTGCCCAGCGCGTTGACCTCGAAGTCGTGGCGCGGCGCGGTCAGGCTGGTGGTGACCGCCACTTGCGCCGCGAAGTGGAACACGGCGGAGGAGCGCCCGACCGCGCGGGTCAGCCGCTCCCGGTCGCGCACGTCGGCCGTCTCCACCTGCACCGCGTCGCCGTGCGTCTCCAGCAGCCAGTGCAGGTTCCGGTCCACGCCGGGGCGGGACAGGTCGTCGTAGACGATGACGCGGCGGCCCTGGCGGACCAGCCGGTCGGCCAGGTTGGTGCCGACAAAGCCGGCGCCGCCGGTGATGAGGACGGGGCGCTCGCCCCCCTGCCGGCCCATCATGGTTCCGTCCCTCATACCGTGAGCCCCCGCCGCGCCAGCTCCTTCGAGGCCTGCTCGACCATGTCGACGGCCACCTGGCCGGACAGCCACTCCGCCAGTTCGGCGAGGCCGTCCTCCAGCTGGACCGCAGGTTCGTATCCCAGAAGCGCCCGGGCCTTGGCGATGTCGGCGAAGCAGTGGCGGATGTCGCCGACGCGGTACCGCTTGGTGATCTCCGGCGTCAGGTCGGGGCGGCCGACCGTCTCCGCCAGGCTTTGGGCGATCTGGTTGACCGTGTAGCTGCGGCCGGAACCGATGTTGAAGGTATGGCCCGCGGCACCCGGCTTCTCCAGCGCCAGCGCGCAGGCCCTCGCCACGTCCTTGACCGAGACGAAGTCGCGCATCTGCCGGCCGTCCTCGAAGATCATCGGCCGCTTCCCGTTCAGCAGGCGCGAGGCGAAGATCGCCAGCACGCCGGTGTAAGGGTTGGAGAGCGCTTGGCGGGTGCCGTAGACGTTGAAGAAGCGCATGGCGACGGTCGGGATGTTGTAGGCCCCGCCGATCAGCAGGCACTGCCGCTCCTGCGCGTACTTGGACAGGGCGTAGATGGAGGCCAGCGCCGGGCGCTTCTCCTCCGGGGTCGGCAGCGGGGAGAGGACCTGGCCGGCGCTGTCGCGCACCTCCCACTCGCCCCGCTTCAGCTGCTCCAGCGGCCGCTCCTCGCCCTCGACCGTGGTGCCGGCGGGGGAGCGGTAGAGGCCCTCGCCGTAGATGCTCATGCTGGAGGCGACCAGCAGCTTCTGGACCGGCTTCTCGATTAGCGCCTCCAGCAGGACGGCGGTGCCCAGCTCGTTGACGCCGGTGTAGTCGGCGACCTGGTACATGCTCTGCCCGACGCCGACCATGGCGGCGAAGTGAACCACCTCGTCCACGCCCTTCAGCGCCTTGCGCACCGCCTCCGGGTCGCGGACGTCGCCCTCGATCAGCTCCACCTCGGGGTCGAGGTAGTCCGGCCGCTGCCCGTCGGGGTGGACCTGCGGGGAGAGGCAGTCCAGCGCGCGGACGGCGTGGCCGGCGGCCAGCAGCGCGTCGGCCAGGTGGGAACCGATGAAACCGGCGCCGCCCGTGATCAGGATGGTCTTGGGCATCTAGTCCTCGATGGCTGGAGTCGGTGGCTCGAATCGTCGGCTGGAGTCGGTCGGGCGCCCCGCGCCGCAAAGATGCGGCACCTCGCGGCACAGGCCGGGCAGGCAGCCGGGCCGGCCGCCGCCGTGGGGAGCGCAACAAAGGCGCATGTCCGCCCGTTCGAACAGGGAGCCAAGTCCCGGGAACAACGGCGCTTTCCGGGGATGGTTCCTGGTCCCCGTCATCTTCTTCTTTGAACCCCGTCCCAAAGGGTCCGCCGCTACTCCTGATGTGCCCGGACCCCGCCGGAACGGGCCCTTGCGGAGGGGTTATGCCGGCCCATCTGCGGCCCTTCCGCGGCCATGCCGCATTGCACGCGCGGGCCCGGGGCCCTAGGCTCCCCTCCCCCACTCCGCCGAGGGACCCCACCGATGCCGACCGCGCCCAAGACCGGACAGTCCGCCAGCCGGCACCCCGACACGCTGCTGGCCCAGACCCTGGCCGGCGTGGACCCCGTTACCCGGGCGGTGGTGCCCGCCATCCACATGGCCAGCACCTACGAGCGGCGGCCGGAGGGCGGGTACGACGGCACCGGGCGCACCTACGCCCGCGCCGACAACCCCACCTTCGAGCCGGCGGAGGAGCTGCTGGCGGCGCTGGAGGGGGGAGAGCGGGCGCTGCTGTTCTCCTCCGGCATGGCGGCGGCGACGGCCGTCTTCATGGCGCTGAAGCCGGGCGACCACGTGGTGGCGCCCCGGGTGATGTACTGGGCGCTGCGCAAGTGGCTGACCGGCTACGCCGCGGAGTGGGGGCTGGAGACGACGCTGGTCGACATGACCGACCTGGACGCCCTGCGCGCCGCCGTGCGGCCGGGCGCCACGAAGATCGTCTGGGCGGAGACGCCGGCCAACCCGACCTGGGACGTGACCGACCTCGCCGCCGCCGCGGAGATCGCGCGGGCGGCCGGGGCGCGGCTGGCGGTGGACAACACCGTGCCGACGCCGCTGCTGACCCGGCCGCTGGACCTCGGCGCCAACATCGTCATGCACGCCGCCACCAAATACCTGAACGGACACAGCGACGTGGTGGCGGGCGCGCTGGTCGGGCGCGCGGACGACGAGTACTGGCGCCGCATCGTGGCGGTGCGGGCAGCCGGCGGCGCCATCCTGGGCACCATGGAGGCCTGGCTGCTGCAGCGCGGCATGCGTACCCTGTCGGTGCGCCTCGACCGGGCCCAGGCCAACGCGGCCCGCGTCGCCGCCCATTTCGAGGGGCACAAGCTGGTCGCGGGCGTGCTCTATCCCGGCCTGCATTCCCATCCCGGCCACGCGGTGGCGGCGCGCCAGATGCGGGGCGGCTTCGGCGCCATGCTGTCGCTGCGGGTGAAGGCGGGCCGGGAGGCCGCGCTGAAGGTGCCGGCCCTGACGGAGGTGTGGAAGCACGCCACCTCGCTGGGCGGGGTGGAGAGCCTGATGGAGCACCGCGCCTCGGTGGAGGGGCCGGACACGCCGGCGCCGCCCGACCTGCTGCGCCTGTCCTGCGGCATCGAGTCGGCCGCCGACCTCATCGCCGACCTGGAGCAGGCGCTGGAGCGGGCGTCGCGCTGACCGGGAGGTGTGGGCAAAAAGGCGGCGGGGGTGCCGGCGCCTTGGAGCCCCCAAGCCGGCGCCGGCACCCCCGCCCTGCAGCCCCTCCCCCCCGAGAGGGGCTTGCCGCGCCGCCGGACCCAACCCGCCGGCGGCTGCGTTCCTTCGACCTATCCGCGGACCCGCCGCCCCTCAGGGGCGCGCCTGGTCCGCCAATCCGTCCAGCCGGTCCAGGTAGGGGGCGACGGCCACCTGGTCGGGCGCCGCCTCCTCCGCCCGCAGCTTGCGGTCGCGCTCCGCCATGCTGAGCACGGTCAGGAGGTCGTCGCGCTCGCTGCTGGAGAGCGACGGCATGGAGGCGAGCTTGCGCTCCAGCCCGCCCTTGCCCTCGGGCAGGTCGCCCAGGCGCGCGGCCTTGTGCGCCGCCATCACCCGCAGGCCGACCTGGCGCCATTCCGTCTCGCCGAAGCCGTGGCGGGCGGCGGCGGCCAGCGCCTCCTCCCGCGACAGCAGGTTGTGGGCGAGCCCTTCCCGCCCGTCGGGCGGAACCGCCGCCAGCACCTCTTCCGCGGCCGCGACGAAGCGGCCCACCTGGTCGGCGGTCAGCGGTTCCCGTCCGATCAGCGGCGTTGAGAGCATGAAGAGCAGGGAGACAACCGCGAGGCGCATTGACGTAGATCCCCAATCGACCGGGGTATGTATACTGCCAAATGGTCAAGACATCCACAGAAAAGTAATCCGCTTGAATACTTAACACCATCCATTTGGGTAAAATTGTCTTCAATTTGTCACGGTTGCAGCTGCCGATTCGGCACAACGCAACGTGATCATTGTCGAAGAATTTGCATAAAATGCGAGAGAGCGGGGTTTACCCCGTTCGGATTACTCCCTCGCAGCGGCCAGGGCGGCGCGGGCCTGGGCGTCGCGGTCGGCGCCGGGCTGGCGGTAGACGCCGCGCCAGTCGCCGCGCAGCGCCCGCAGCGCCTGCCGCTCGGCGTCGATCTCCGACGCCGTGCGCACGCCCAGCCGGCGCAGCAGCGCCACCGGCGGGCACCAGCCGTGCAGCGCGTGCTGCAGCAGGAAGACGGCGACGGCGGCGCTCAGCAGGCGGAAGCGCGGCGACCAGGTGCTGCCCAGCGCCAGGCCCAGCAGCGACAGGGTGGCGGCGTTGGCGCCCAGCGCCCGCTCGATGTCCCACTCCTCGTCCAGCTCGCGCAGCCGCTCGCCGATCAGGTGCGGGTGGCGGGCGTAGTAGTGGACGCTGTCCTCGATCGCCCGCCAGATGCGCCGGTTGGCCTCGCCGGGGGAGTGCTCGGCGACGCGGCTGGCGGTGCGGGGGAGGTGCCGGTTCAGGCGGCGGGCGGTCTCCAGGGTCATGCGCGGTCGGTCCTGAGTCGGCGGGCGGCGGGCGGCCGGCGCACCGGAAGGCGGGTGGCGCGCAAGGGCGGAACGGGCCTTTCCCGCCCCCGGTTCCGCCGCAATGGCCCTTGCACCGGACCCAGGCGTGGCCTAGGGTCGCGCGGCCCTTACCATCAGTAGATTGGCGTCGATCCCGTGTCCCGTTCCACGCTCCGCATCCTGGCCGCCGGCACCGCCATCGCGCTCGCCGGCGCCGCCCATGCCCAGTCCTCCGGCAGCCCGGCCGCCGGCACCGTCCCGCCGTCCCAGCAGACGCAGCCGCAGGCCGGCGGCCTGATCCTCCCGGGCGCCGTGGCCCCCGCCCCCGGCGTGGCCGCCCCCGTGGCGCAGCCCCCGGCGCAGGCGCCCGCCGCGGCCCGTCCCCCGGCCGCCCCGCAGGCCGGCCAGCAGCAGACCCCGCGCCAGGCGGCCCCCGCCGCCGCGGCCGCGCAGGGTGCCCCCAAGGCGCCGCCGAAGCCCGCCGCCCCCCGGGCGGACTGGGAGATCGCGCCGCAGGTCTTCTCCGACGGCAGCTTCAAGCTGTGCGCCGCGGAGAACAGCTTCGACAACGGCCTCTTCCTGATCTTCATGGCGAGCCCGGAGAAGCACCTCAACGTCATGATCGCCAAGCAGGGCGGCGGCTTCCCGCCCGGCCAGCGCTTCCCCATCACGCTGAAGATCGACGGCAAGCTGGAGCGCCAGCGCGCCGGCATGACCGCCAGCCCGGAAGTCATCATGACGGGCGTCGGCAACGACCAGGAGTTCATCAAGGGCATCGGCACCGGCAGCTCGCTGACGGTGGAGATCCCGGGCGACGTCACGGCGTTCCAGCTGAAGGGCACGTCGAAGATGACGGCCGACCTGATGGCCTGCGTCGACAAGGCGAAGGCCGGCCAGATCCAGCTGCCCGCCCCGCCGCCGGCGATCCCGCCGCAGCTGGCCAACATCCTGGTCCAGGCCGGCCTGCGCGACGCCCGCGCCATCCCGGTCGACAAGCTGCCGCCGGACCAGCGCCCGGGCAACTTCGCCTGGCAGATCGGGGAGAAGGTGCTGGGCTCCGTCCGCTACTTCCCGACCACCGCCGAGACCGGCGACCTCGCCAAGATCAGCAAGGAGTTCGTGGACGCGCTGGGCAAGAGCTGCACCGGCACCTTCACGCCCGCGCTGAAGGACGTGGAGACGCTGCAGCAGGTGGCGCTGCGCACCGGTTCCGCGACCTGCGCCCAGAAGGAGGGCGGCACCGTCCACCTGTCGATGGTGATGTACCGCAGCAACGCCGACGGCACCTTCGCGGTCTTCAGCCACGAGGCGATGGAGGCGGAGAAGGCCAAGGCCGAGGAGGCCAGCACCGGCATCGCCAAGGTGCTGCGCGAGCTCGCCAACAAGCCGCCGCAGCAGCAGGGCCAGGCGCCCGCCAAGGGCCAGCAGCCCCCGGCCGCCGCGGCGCCGAAGAAGCAGTAGTAACCGGACGCACCCGCGCCCCCGGCCGGAACGCCCCCTCCCCCGCGGGAGGGGGCGTTTTCTTTTTCCGCTACAGCTCCACCCCCAGCATCTCAGCCGCGGCCTTGACCAGTTCCGGGTCCGGCGGCGGCGGGGACACGTCGACGCCGCGGGCCAGCGCGTGGACGACGATGCGCAGGCACTCCACCCGCGCGTACCACTTGGCGTCGGCCGGGACCAGGTGCCAGGGCGCCTGCGGGGTCGAGGTGCGCGCCACCATCTCGTCCACCGCCTCGACATAGTCGGTCCAGCGGGCGCGGTTGCGCAGATCCTCGCCGGTCAGCTTCCAGCGCTTGTAGGGGTTGGTCAGCCGCTCCCGGAAGCGCTTCAGCTGCTCCTCCCGGCTGATGTGCAGGTAGAGCTTGACGATGCGCACCCCGTCGTCGGCCAGCAGCCGCTCGAACTCGTTGATCTCGTCATAGGCGCGGCGCCAGGCGGCTTCGTCGGCGAAGCCCTCCACCCGCTCCACCAGCACCCTCCCGTACCAGGAGCGGTCGAAGATGGCGAAGGTGCCGGGGGTGGGCAGGCGTTGCCAGAAGCGCCAGAGATAGTGCCGCCCCTGCTCCTCCGCCGAAGGGGCACCGATCGGCCAGACGTGGGCGCCGCGGGGGTCCAGCTTCTCCGTCATGCGGCGGATGGCGCCGCCCTTGCCGGCGGCGTCCCACCCCTCGAAGACGATCACCGCCCGCCGCTTGCCGTGCCAGTAGGCCTGCTGGATGTGGGAGACCGTCTCCTGCAGCTCCTCCAGCCGCCTCTCGTAGTCGTCACGGTCGACCAGCTTGGCCGCCTTCATGTCGAGCCGGGCGAGCGCGCCGGGTCCATCCTTCACCATGCCGTAACTCCCTCGTAGCGGAACCGGCAACCCCACCGGGTGGTTTAGGCGCCAGGGGGTGCAAGCCCCCTTCCCGCCCCTGGCCGACAGTGTGCCGCCCATGAAGAACATCGCCAACGCCCGTGCCGGTTCCCTGACTGCCCGCGCCCCGAGGGAGCGGGCCTACGCGCCGCGCGTCGGGGACACCGGTCCCCGCATCTACAACCTGTTCCCGCTGCTGGCGGGCTCGGTGGAGGAGTGGAAGGGGCACCTTCCCCGCATCCGCTCCATGGGCTTCGACTGGGTGTACCTGAACCCGGTCAACTATCCCGGCTTCTCCGGCAGCCTCTACGCGGTCAAGGACCCCTACCGGCTGCACGACCTGTTCCGCGGCGGCTCGGAAGCCGGCGACGACGACCTGCTGCGGGGCTTCTTCGAGGAGGCGGCCGGGCACGGGCTGAAGGTCATGCTGGACCTGGTGGTGAACCACACCGCCAAGGACTCCGTGCTGGTGGACCAGCACCCGGACTGGTATCGGCGCAACCCCGACGGCTCGCTGAAGAGCCCGGGCGCCGTCGATCCCGACGCCCCCGGCGGCTGGGTGGAGTGGGGCGACCTGGCGGAGCTGGACTACGACGACCCGCGGCCGCGCGAGGCGCTGATCCGCTACTTCGCGGACTGGGTCCGCCACCATGTGGAGCTGGGCGCCAAAGGCTTCCGCTGCGATGCCGCCTACCAGGTGCCGGCCGGCGTCTGGCGCGCGCTGATCGAGGCGGCGCGCTCGGTCGATCCCGACGCGCAGTTCTTCGCGGAGACGCTGGGCTGCTCGCCCGACCAGGTGGAGGACCTCGCCGACGCCGGCTTCGACTACCTGTTCAACAGCGCCAAGTGGTGGGACTTCAAGGGCGACTGGCTGCTGGAGCAGTTCGAGCTGTACCGCACCATCGCCCCCTCCATCGCCTTCCCCGAGAGCCACGACACCGAGCGGCTGGCGGCCGAGGTGGGGACGGAGGACGGGCGCCGCCTGTCGGCGGAGGCGCGCATGCGCTACCTGTTCGCCGCCGCCATCTCCACCGGCGTCATGATGCCGGCCGGGTTCGAGTACGGCTTCGCCCGCCGCCTCGACGTGGTGAACACCCGGCCCGACCATTGGCGCGACGAGGCGGAGCGGCGGCGCCTGGACCTGACCGGCTTCATCGCCGACGTGAACGCCATGAAGGCGGCGGTGCCGGCGCTGAACGTGGAGGGGCCGATCCGCCGGGTGACCTCCCCCGGCGACGCCATCGTCGGGCTGCTGCGCACCGATCCCGCGGGGACCGAGAGCGCGCTGATCCTGGTTAACCCGGACCCGGGCCACGCCCATTCG
>DASPKT010000285.1:0-9829 GCA_035627915.1 Azospirillaceae bacterium | reverse complement strand
GCTGTGGGCGGCCGGCGTCATGGCGTCGCCGGCGGCGCGCTGGCTGGACGCGCCGGCGGACGCCGCCGGCCGGGTCCGGGTCGGCCCCGACCTGACCGTGCACGGGCGGCCGGAGATCTTCGTCGTCGGCGACACCGCGGCCAGCCTGGGCTGGGACGGCAAGCCGGTGCCGGGCGTGGCCCCGGCGGCCAAGCAGGCCGGCCGCTACGCCGCGTCGGTCATCCGCTCGCGGCTCCTGGGCGAGGCGGCGCCGGCGCCCTTCCGCTACCGCCACCCCGGCAGCCTCGCCACCATCGGCCGCAAGGCGGCGGTGGCCGACTTCGGCCGCCTCCGGCTGCGGGGCGCACCGGCCTGGTGGTTCTGGGGTGCCGTCCACCTGCTGTTCCTGGTGGGCAACCGCAACCGCATCGCCGTGGCGATGGAGTGGTTCTGGGCCTACCTGACCTTCCGCCGCAGCACCCGGCTCATCACCGGGGGCTGAGGCGGGGGCTGAGGCGGGGAAGCCCCGGCGGGAAGTTCAGGCGACCGGCTCCGGCACCTCGGCCGGAGCCGGCTGGGCGGTCCAGGGATGGCGCTGCACCAGCCGGGCGAAGATCTCCGCCACGGGGGTGAAGCGCCGGCCGGCGATGGTCAGGAGGTTGACGGTGCGGCTGACCTCCGGCTCCACGATGGGGCGCATGGATATCCCGGGCAGGACCGGCAGGTACTCCGGCATGACGGCGCAGCCCCGCCCCGCCAGCAGCATCGCCTGGATCCACTCCTCCCGCTCGCTGCGGTAGCGCTGCACCGTCTTGTGGCGCTTGGGCACGTCCAGCGCCTCGAAGTGGTAGCGGAACTCGCAGTGCAGCCGCTGCAGGTAGTCCTCGCCGTCCAGCTCGTGGAACGGCACCGCGTTCATCCGCTCGAACCGGTGACCGCGCGGGAAGGCGATCATGTAGCGCTCGGTGAACAGCGGCCGGGCGTGGCACTTCTCGGGAAATTCCGGCAGCGCCACCAGCGCCATGTCGACCTCCCCCGCCTCCAGCTGCTCCACCACCTCGCGGGCGGGGGCGTCCACCAGGGTCAGGTCCAGGTTCGGTACCTGCTCGTGCAGGCGGCCCAGCAGCTCGACCATCTGCATCGGGCTGATGGTGCACATCACGCCGAGGCGGAGCGTCGCCTGCTCCAGCCGGCAATAGCCCTTGGCCAGCGCCCGCGCCGCCCCTTCGGTCGACCAGATCGCCTCCAGGTGCGGGCGCATCAGCTGGCCCAGCTCGGTGAGGTGGGTGTTGTGGTGCTCGCGCGAGAACAGCAGCCCGCCCAACTCCTCCTCCAGCTTCTTGACGGCGCGGGTGAGGGAGGGCTGGGTGACGTTGCACAGCTCGGCCGCGCGGGTGAAGTTCAGCGTCTCCGCGACGGCCAGGAAATAGCGGATCTGGTGCATCTCCATGGTCTGGACGGCTCCTTTCCCTCGATCGCCCCGCGGCCGGTTCTACACCGGCGGCGGGACGGTCCGGCGGCGGCGCCGTTCACATCCGCGCGAGCGCGCCGCCGCACGGACCGCCCGCCGGGGGCTCAGCGCCGCTGGGCGGCCCCTGCCCGGTAGTCCTTCAGGAACTCGGCGAAGGCGCGCTCGTCGGTGAAATAGAGCTCCAGGCAGCGCTCGCGCTGGTCCTTCTCGCGGACGACGCGGCAGAGCGCCTCCGCCTCCTCGTTCTGCTTCTGCATCTCGATCGCCTTGCGGCGGTCCTCGGCCTCGTCGGCCAGGGCCGGCGCGGCGCACGCCGCCAGCAGCGCCGCAGCCAGCATCAGGGGTCGAAGGCTGTTCATGCCGGTCCCTCCGGTCGTCGCGCGGGCCTGCCGGACCGCGCCGTTTTCCTGGGAAAAGACTACTCGCGCGGGTGGGCGCGCGCCACCGGGACCGCCATAGCGGCCGGCTATCCTGTCGATAGACCGACGGCATTTCCGGTGCCGGGGCGCCGCGGCCCAGGATGGCGGGGATGGCGCAAGGGACCACCCCCTGCCGTCACCAGCACCCACAAGACCATGGAGAGCATCATGAGCCACAAGACCACGCTCGGCGTGACCGCGGCGCTGGCCGGCGCCCTGTCGCTGGCCGCCGCGGCCGGCCCCGCCTGGGCCGCCGGCGAGACCAGCATGGAGAAGTGCTACGGCATCGCCAAGGCCGGGCAGAACTCCTGCGCCAACTCCGCCGGGACGCATTCCTGCGCCGGCCAGTCCACCGTCGACTACGACGGGCAGGAGTGGAAGTCGGTGAAGGCCGGCACCTGCGAGACCCAGGGCGGCAAGCTGGAGCCCTTCAAGGGCACCGGCACGCCCAAGGAGGCCGCGGACAAGAAGGGCTGAGGAGACGCCCGATGGACGCCGCACCCGACCCCGGCCACCCTACCGCCCCTGCGATCCCGCCGGCGGCCGGGGTCGGGTTGCGGCACCCCCACGTCCCCGACTTCCTGGCCGGGCGGCTCCGCGCCGCCTGGCTGGAGGTGCATTCGGAAACCTGGCTGGCCCCCGGCGGCCCCCGCCTGCGCGCGCTGGAGGCGATCCGCCGCGACCACCCGCTGAGCTGCCACGGCGTCGGCCTGTCGCTGGGCTCCGCCGAAGGGCTGGACCCCGGGCACCTGGCGCGGCTGCGTGCCTTCTACGACCGGATCGAGCCGGGGCTGGTCTCCGACCACCTGTCCTGGAGCGTCCAGGACGGCGCCTACCTGAACGACCTGCTGCCGCTGCCCGGCACCGAGGAGGCGCTGGAGGCGGTCTGCCGCAACGTGGCCGACGCCCAGGACGCGCTCGCCCGCCGGCTGCTGGTCGAGAACCCCTCCCATTACCTGCGCATCGCGGAATCGACGGTGCCGGAACCGGAGTTCCTGGCGGAGATGGCGCGGCGGACCGGCTGCGGCCTGCTGCTGGACCTCAACAACGTCGTGGTGTCGGCGGCCAACCTGGGCTTCTCCGCGCAAGCCTACCTCGACGCCTTCCCCGCCGCCGCCGTGGCCGAGATCCACGTCGCGGGCCATCTGCGCCACGACGGGCCGGGCGGGATGCTGCTGATCGACGACCATGGGGACGCCGTGGGCGAGGCGGTCTGGTCCCTGCTGGCCGCCTTCGTGCGCCGCCACGGCCCGCGCCCCGTCCTGGTCGAGTGGGACACCCGCGTGCCCGGGGCCGGGGTGCTGCTGGACCAGGCCGCCCGGGCCGACCGGGTGCTCGCCGCAGAGGCCTGCCATGCCGCGTGACTTCCCGCGCCTCCGCGGCTTCCAGGAGGACCTCCGCGCGGCCGTCCTGGGCGGCGACCCCGGCCCGGTGCTGCGGCGGCTGGAGGGGCCGGTGCCGGCGACGCGGCTGGCGGTGCTGCGCAGCAACGTGCTGGGCTCGCTCGCCGGCGCGCTGGCCGACGCCTTCCCGGTGACGGAGCGTCTGCTGGGCGCGGCCGTCTTCCGCCCCCTGGCCCTGGCCTACGCCGCCGCCAGCCCGCCCGAGGCGCCGCAGCTGCTGGCCTACGGCGGCGGCTTCCCCGACCACCTGGAGGAATGCCCGGGGCTGCCGCCCGGGGCGGGATCGCTGGCGCGGCTGGAATGGGCGCGCAACGGCGCCTACTTCGCCGCCGACGCCACGCCCCTGCCGCTGGAGCGGGTGCGCGCCGTGCCGCCGGACCTGCATGCCGGCATCCGCTTCCTGCTGCACCCCTCCGCGCGGCTGCTGGCCACCGGGCACCGCGCGCTGGCCGTGCTGGAGGCGGCGGCGGCCGGCGACCCTCCGGCCCCGCCGGAGCCGGGACCGGAGCGCCTGCTGGTGGTGCGCCCGGGGCTCGACGTGCTGTACCGCCGCCTGTCGCCGGGCGCCTTCGGCTTCCTGCTGGCGGTCGGCGCCGGCATGACCCTGGGCGAGGCGGCGGCCGCCGCGCATCTGTCGGAACCGGCGATGGACCTGACGGCGGTCCTGGCCGGGCACCTGGCGCTCGGCACCTTCTGCGGCCTGTCGGTCGACTGAGCCGTCAGACCGGCCCGTCCAGCCGCCAGGCCGCGACCGGCCCCTTGCCCTTCAGCGTCACCTCCCCCACCGGGGTCAGGCCGGCGCCCAGCGCCCGGCAGGTCGTCTCCGACACCAGCACCGTCCCGGGGGCGGCGGCGGATTCCAGCCGGCTCGCCAGGTTCACCGCGTCGCCCCAGACGTCGTAGGCGAACTTCACCGTGCCCATGACGCCGGCCACCGCCGGGCCGGTGTTGAGCCCGACGCGCAGCGCCAGCTCCGGATAGGCGGCAGCCTCCTCCCGCATCGCCGCCTGCATGCCGAGCGCCACCCGCGCCGCCGCCCGGGCGTGGCCGGGGAAGGGGGCGGGGGCGCCGGCCACCGCCATGTAGCCGTCGCCGATGGTCTTCACCTTCTCCACCCCGTGGGCGACGCAGAGCGCGTCGAATCGGGAGAACAGCCGGTTCAGCACCCCCACCACCTCCGCCGGCGGGCGCGACGCGGCGAAGCGGGTGAAGCCGACGATGTCGGCGAACAGGATCGTGACCTCGTCCAGCCCGTCGGCGATCTGGTGCTCGCCCGCCTTCAGCCGCTCCGCCACCGCGGCCGGCAGCACGTTCAGCAGCAGCGCCTCGGACCGCGCGTGCTCGCGCGCGGCCGCCGCCCGGGCCAGCTCCGCCGACCAGTAGAGATAGACCACCAGCAGGCCGACGCAGCACGCCACCACGACCAGCCCGCTGCGCACCTCGCCCAGGAACTCCGCCCCGATCGGGTGCAGCGGGCCGGGGCCGAGGCGGATCCAGCCCTGCATGAAGACGACGGTGGCGAGCCCGGCCAGGCAGGAGGCGGTGAGCGCCCGCCGCTCTGACCGCGCGAAGATGAGGGCCGGCGCGAAGATCAGGCAGGTGGAGCCCAGCACGTCGATGCCGGTGCCCGGCCCCAGCACGACCGACAGGCCGGAGACCACGCCGCAGCCGTACAGCACCACGAGCAGCCGCCCCGCCAGGTACCGCCCCGCCAGCAGGCAGGCCAGCGACCCCGCGGCGACCAGGAACAGCGCGCCGGTGACGCGGGCCGCCAGCGCGTTGAAGGCCGCGTTCGCCTCCCCCGGCAGCGGGAAGAGGAGGCTGTCCGCCAGCATGCAGGCGGCCAGCAGGGTGGTGAGGCCGGCGAAGGCGAAGGCGTTGCGCAGGGGCCCCGGCCGGCGCCAGGACCCCGGCAGGGCCGGTGCCGTTCCGGCGGGCCCCGCCCCGGCCGGTACCGGGGCCGCCGGCTCCATCCACGGCGCGATGCCCTGCGTGCCGTCCGTCATGCCGCCCTCCCCCGCCCGGATTTCCGACCCCGCCAGCCTAGGGGCGGAGGGCCGCGGCCGTACAATGGCGAGGGGCTCTCGGAACGATAGCGCCCGGCTATGGAAACCATGGCGCATCGGAATTGGCGGGAACGCCGCCCTCCGCCCGATCCTCCGGGCAACCGGACCGGCACCGTCCGCCGGTCCGCGTCCCACCCGTCCGCGCCTGAGGAGAACCTGACCATGAGAACCGCTTTGCCGCTGGCCCTGGCGATGGGCATCCTGGCGGCGCTGCCCGCCGGCGGCGCGCTGGCCAAGGAGGCGCCCGTCTACACCGGCACCTTCAGCAACCTCGCCGTATCGGGCTACGACGCGGTCGCCTACCACACGCTGGGCAGGCCGACCAAGGGCAGCAAGGACTTCACCCACAGCTGGATGGGCGCCGAGTGGCGCTTCGCCACGGCGGAGAACCGCGACCTGTTCGCCGCGGCGCCGGAGCGCTACGCGCCGCAGTTCGGCGGCTACTGCGCCTGGGCGGTGTCGCAGGGCTACACCGCCTCGGCCGATCCCGAGGCCTGGCGCATCGTCGATGGCAAGCTCTACCTGAACTACAACCAGGAAATCCAGAAGCGCTGGGAGACCGACGTCCCCAAGCACGTCTCCGCCGGCCACGCCAACTGGCCCGCCGTCCTGGACAAGTAGGAGGCCGCCATGGACACCCCCCTCGCGCGCCGCGCCTCCGCCGGCCTGTCGCTCTACATCGCCGTCGTCTTCGTGCAGTCGCTGTTCTTCAAGTTCTCCGACAGCCCGGAGACGCAGCACATCTTCGGCACGCTGGACGCCTGGGCGGCCGGCTTCGGCCTGCCCGGCCTGTTCGCGCCGAGCGGCCCGTTCAGCCAGTACGTGGTGGGCGGCGCGGAGCTGGTCGCCTCGCTCCTCCTGCTGGGCGGGCTGGCGCTGGGCCGGGCGCTGCTGCAGGCCGCCGGGGCGGCGATGGCGCTGGCCGTCATCAGCGGCGCCATCTTCTTCCACCTGTTCACCCCGCTGGGGATCGAGGTGGTGAACACCGACGGCAGCCGCGACGGCGGCCAGCTGTTCGCGCTGGCCTGCGGCGTCTGGCTGGCGGCGGCCGCCATCCTCGCCCTGCGCCGCCACGCGCTGCGCGCCGCCCTGGCCTGAGGACGGCGACCGTGCCAGCACCCGCCGCCCGCCCCGACTGCTTCGGCCTGCCGGTGACGACCGCGTCGCCGGAGGCCGTGGAGGCGGTCGACCGCTTCGCCGCCGAGGTGCTGGGCCACGGCAAGGAGGCCGCGGCCGTCCTGGCCGGGGTCGAGGCCGACCCCGGCTGCGCCCTGGCGCAGGCCTATGCGGGGGCGCTCTACCTGTTCCTGCAGACCGCCGAGGGAAGGACCCGCGCCGCACCCTTCGTCGCCGCCGCCGGCACCCTGGCGCCGAAGGCGACCGAGCGGGAGCGGCTGGTCGTGTCGGCGGTGGACGCCTGGTGGCGTGGCGAGCCCGCCCTGGCGCTGGCCTTCCACGCCGAGGTCGCGCGCCGCTGGCCGCGCGACCTGCTGAACGCCAAGCTGGCGCAGATCCACCAGCTGAACCGGGGCGACCGCGCCGGCATGTGCGACCTTGCCCTGCACGTGCTGGCCGCCAACCGCGGCGACGGGCGCGCCTGGGGCCTGGCGGCCTTCGGGCTGGACCAGGCCGGCCGCGCCCGGGCGGCGGAGGCGCACGGGCGCCGCGCGGTGGAGCTGCGGCCCGACGACGGCTGGGCCCACCACGCCGTGGCGCACGTGCTGGCGCAGGCCGGACGGGTGGAGGAGGGCCTGGACTGGATGCACGCCCACGCCGGCCACTGGGACCGCTGCTCCAGCTTCCTCTACACCCACAACTGGTGGCACACGGCGCTGTTCCACCTCGACCGGGGGGAGCCGCTGCGGGCCCTGTCCCTGTTCGACGTCCGCGTCTGGGGCGTGCGCAAGACCTACGTCCAGGACCAGATAAACGCGGTGGCGCTGCTGTCGCGGCTGGAGCTGCGCGGGGTCGGCGTCGGGACGGAGCGCTGGGCCGACGTGGCCCGCCACGTCCGGCCGCGGGTGCGCGACCAGGCCAACGGCTTCATCGACCTGCACTTCGCCTATGCGCTGGCCCGCGCCGGCGATGCCGACGGCTTGGCGGAGCTGCTGGAGAGCCAGGCGCGCCACGCCGCCGCCACGCGCGATCCCTGCTGGCGCGAGGTGGTGCCGGCGGCCACCCGCGGGCTGGCGGCGCACGCCGCCGGCGACCATGCCGCCGCCGTCCGCCTGCTCGACCGCGTCGCCCCCCGCCTTCGGGATCTCGGCGGCAGCACCGTGCAGCACCAATGGTTCGACCGGCTCCGCGCCGACAGCCTGGCCCGGCTGCGCAGCACCGCGGCGCCGGTGTCGGAGGTCGCGTGATGGGGGTGGCGTGATGGAGTGGGCGGCGGGCGATCCCTGGCTGCTGGCCCTGGCGCTGGCCGCGACGACCCTGCTTCTGGAGGACGCCGCCATCGCGGCCGGCGTGGCCCTGGCGGCGTCGGGCGCGATGGCCTGGCCGGCGGCGCTGGCCGCGGTCGCGGGCGGCATCGCCGGCGGCGACCTGATGCTGTACGGGCTGGGCCGGGCGTCGGGGCGGGTGCCGCTGCTGGCCCGCCGCCTGCCCGGGCCCGCCCGGCTCGACCCGGCGCGCGAGAGGCTGCGCGGGCATCTCGGCGCCGCCGTGCTGGTGGCGCGGGTGGTGCCGGGGCTGCGCCTCGCCGTCTACACCGCCGCCGGCCTGCTGGAGGTGCCCTTCGGCCGCTTCGCCGCCCTGGTGGCGCTGGCGGTCGCGGCCTGGACCGGGCTGCTGTTCTGGCTGGGCCTCGCCGGCGGCGCCCTGGCCGACGGGCTCGGCCTGCCGCCGGCCGCCGCGGCCGCGGCGCTGCTGGCCCTGCTGGCCGGCCTGGCCTTCGCCGCCCGCCGCTGGAACGGCCCCCGCCGAGGAGAACCCCGATGACCGCCGAGACCCTGGACCTGCCCGCCGTCCTGCCGCCCGAGACGGTCGCCGTCCCCGGCATGCCGCCGCTCGACATGTCCGGGCCGGCGCTCAGCCCCTACGAGTTCTGGCCCATGCCGGTGTTCTACGCTCCCGTGGCGGCCTACGTGCTGTGGCTGATGCTGCGGCACCGCGGCGCCGCCCTGCCGGCGCTGGCCAACCCCGGCCTGCCCGGCGGCGGCTTCCACGGGGAGTCGAAATCGGCGATCCTGGAGCTGCTGGTCCGCGCGGCACCCGACCGCACCGCCCCCTTCGCCGTCCTGGAGAACGACGGCGCCGCCGGCCCGGCGCTGGCGGCGCTGGAGGCGGCCGGGCTCGGCCTGCCCGTGGTCGCCAAGCCCGACATGGGCTGCCGCGGCGCCGGGGTGCGCCTGATCCGCAGCGGGGACGACCTCGCCGCCTACGCCGCCGCCTTCCCCCGCGGCGCCCGCATGATCCTGCAGCGCTTCGTCGACGTGGAGGGGGAGGCCGGGGTGTTCTACGTCCGTCCACCCGACGCGCCGCGCGGCCGCATCCTGTCGCTGACGCTGAAGTATTTCCCCCGGGTGCACGGCGACGGCCGCTCCACCCTGCGCCAGCTCATCCTGGCGGACCCGCGGGCCGGCCGCGTGCCGCACCTCTACCTGCCCCGCCACGCCGCCCGGCTGGACGAGGTGGTGCCGGCCGGCGAGGCGGTGCGGCTCGCCTTCTCCGGCAGCCACAGCAAGGGCGCCATCTTCCGCGACGGGACCTCCCTGGTGACGCCCGCCATGCAGGAGGCCTTCGACACCATCGCGCGGCGCATTCCGGGCTTCCACTTCGGCCGCTTCGACGTGCGCTTCCCCTGCATCGAGCAGCTGCGGCGCGGCGAGGGCTTCACCATCGTCGAGCTGAACGGCGCCGGGGCTGAGATGACCCACATCTGGGACCGCGCCACGCCCATGGCGGCGGCCTGGCGCGACCTCATGCGCCAGTACCGCCTGCTGTTCGCGATCGGCGCCCGCAACCGGGCGCTCGGCCACAGGGGCCCGGGTCTGGCGGCGCTGTGGCGGGCCTCCCGGGCCGAATCCCGCCTGACCCGCCTCTACCCGCCGACCCAGTGAGCTCAGAGGGGCTCAACCCGAAGTGCGGCAGGTCGCGACGGCATTCCGCTCCGCCGCCTGGCGTTGGGCGAGACTGGCCCAGAAGTCCTCGCCACGGGAGACCGGCGGGCCGACGCGGCGGTGCATGCCGCCGGTCTCGTCCTGGGGCCGGCCGCCGGCCTGTGGCTGCTCGGCTCGCTGTCCGAAGGCTCGACGTTCGGCCAGGGCGGCCGCCGGGAGCCGCTAGGCCGCGACCTGGCGGCCCACGATGGACCGGACCTTCGCCGCGATCACCTCGAGGTCGGCGGACTTATCCACGACGACGTCGATGCCCGGGCCGGCCAGGTCTCCCGGCCAGTTGGTCAGGACCATGATCGGCAGGGTCGGCCGGCGCTCCCGCAGGGAGGCGGCGACGGCGCTCCCGTGCTGGTCGGGAAGCCGCAGGTCCAGC
>DASPKT010000284.1:0-15953 GCA_035627915.1 Azospirillaceae bacterium | reverse complement strand
GGGCCGCCAGGCCCAGCCCGGCCCGCAGGCCCGCCGCGGCGCGGCGGCGCAAGGCCGGCACGGCCACGGCCGCCACGGCGGCGAGCGCCAGGAGCCCGGCCGCGGCCTCCGCCACCGGCAGCGGCGCCGGCTTGGCGGCCTGCGGTGCGGCGGCGGCGGTGAAGCGGCCCACCCCCTCCAGCCGGGCCGCACCCAGCACGTTGTCGAGGCCGACCGAGACGATGCCGCCGTTGGCCTGCCCGGTCGCGCCGTCCACCAGGTCGCGGTGGCCGTCGGCGCGCCGGACGATCAGGTCGGGGACGCCGTCGCCGCCGGCATCCACCAGCCCCACCGGCGAGGCGCCCTGGGCGCCCGCGAAGACCGGGCGGACGGGCCCGGCGCCCGCCAGCACGTCGTCCAGCCGGTAGGTCCCGGACGCCGCGTCGTGGATGACCAGCAGGTCGCGCGGCGCCTCCTTGTCGAAGCGGCCGGCGCCGACCACCCGCTCCGCCGGCCCCAGCTTGCGCACCAGGCTCAGCACCTCCCCGTCCCAGAGGTAGGGCTCGGCCGGCCGCCCCTCGGCCACCAGCACCAGCAGGTCGGTGTCGCCGTCGCGGCGGATGACCGCGGCCACGTCCAGGTCGCGGACCGGGACCGACCAGCGGTCGGTGCGGTGGGTGGCGCCGTCGTAGATGGCGAACTCGCCCCGCGTGCGGTTCTGCAGCAGCACCTGCGCGGTCGGCACGTCCGGCTTGAAGCGGCCGACGGCGGCCACCCGGTACTCCGGCGCGATCTGCAGCAGGACCTCGAATTCCGTCTTCGCCGCGTCGAGGTAGGTGACCGACCGCGTCTCCCGGTTCAGCAGCACCAGCTCGTCGCTGCCGTCGCCGGTGAGGTCGCCGATGCCGGCGACCTCGATCACCGCGGGGTCGAGCGAGGGCAGGACCGTGAAGCCGTCGCCCAGCTTCAGTATCTCCCAGGCGACCGTCGTCGCGTCGTCTCGACGGACCACAAGGACTTCAGGACTCATCGCGGCGATCCAGCGGCGTCAGGGGCGTCGGGCGCGGCGGCCCCGGGGACCGCCCGCACGGAGAACTGCCGGCGCGGGGGATGGCCCGGCGAGCCTCTATACTGGAGTTCTACCACCGAAGGCAACGAAGCCCGGGCGCGGCCGGAGACAGGCCGGGCCGGAGGGGGCGGGCACGCGGCCATGCCCCGGACATAAGAAAGGCCCGCCTTTCGGCGAGCCTTCAAGTCCTAAACTTCGGACGCCCAGTGTCCGCCCGGCGGCGCCCCGGTACCAGCCCCGCATCCGCATAGCCCCATCCGCGCCAACGCGGGCCTCCCCCATCCGTTCTAAAGGAATAGGCGGCAGCCGGCGCGTCCCATGCGGCCCTGGACCGATGGGACGGTTGCAGGCCGGCATGGGCATGCTACGCTCGGCCGGCGGGGGCCGCACCATCAGGAGGGGATCGTTTAGTCATGAGACTGCTTGCCATCGTCGCTGCCACCGGGATTCTCGCGGCCGGGGCCGCCTTCGCGCAGGGCCCGACGCCGGAAGAGGGCGTCGCCCGCACCACGCCGCAGCCGGAGGCCCGCGAGCCGAACCCGGAGGACGACCGCAAGATCTGCCGGTCGATCATCCCGACCGGGTCGCGGCTGGGCAAGGAGAAGGTCTGCAAGACCCGCGCGGAGTGGGAGCAGCTCGCCTCCGACACCAAGAACACGACCGAGGGATTCCAGCGCAAGGCCTACATGAGCAAGGAGTAGCGCCGGCGCTCACCCGCCGACCAGCTTCCCCATCAGGAGCTGGTCGGCGAAGCCCTGTGACAGGGTGACGTTGCCGCGCAGGCGCCCCTCGTGGGCGTAGCCCAGGCGCTCGTAAAGACGGACGGCGCGCTCGTTGTGCGCCAGGACCCGCAGCTGGAACCGCCGGGCGCCGCGGGCCAGCCAGACGCCTTCCAGCGCCTCCATCAGGGCGCGGCCGACGCCGCGGCCCCAGGCCTCGGCGACGACACCGACCTCCACCTCGACCGTCCCGCGGTAGCGCGGGTTCATGTCGGCCGTGCCGACGGCCAGACCCGTCAGGCGCCCCTCGGCCTCGGCCAGCAGGATGGTGCGGGCGGCGCCCCGCGACAGGCTTTCCAGCAGCGCCCGGACCTGGTGCACGCCCGTCGCCGGGTCGATCGGCAGCAGCACCATGAACTCGGTCTCGGCCACCAGCCGGTTGTTCAGCTCGACCAGCGCCGCGGCGTCCCCGGGGACCGCCGGACGAATCTTCGTTGGAACGGGCACCATGCCTATGGCTCTCGCGCGGGATCGTGCTACAATGAGGACTTGGCGCCACCACCCCTCCTGCGGGAGGCCCGGCGGGGGCGACCAACTGGAGGTGCGCGGCGTAGTGGAAATCTATTGGGGTGCGGTTGTTCTTTTCCGCACCTGACAGGCGCCGGCGGCGCCTTTAAATACCGCCGACCCCTATTCATACCCCTTTACCCCGCCGAGGCGAAGCTTCGGCGGGGTTTTTTCTTTCCAGGGGGTCCCCGCCCCCGCGCCGGCCCGGGTCCCCGCGCCGCGGAGAGCCTTTCGCCTGGGGAGAGACTAGCCATTATCCCGGCACGGAATGGTTAACGGCGGTGCCGGCGGCTGTGACCAGTTTGCGGCGCCGGGCGGCCCGGCCCCCTCACAGCAAGGCCCGTCACAGCAACGGCGCATCACAGCACCGGCCCGATGCCGACCAGCGCCACGTCCGCCAGCACCCCGCCGAAGTCGGCGAAGCCGCCGCCGGTCCAGCGGATGGCGTGCCCGGTCGCCTCCTCCCGCAGGATCACGTCGTCGCGCCCGTCGGCATCGACGTCGCCGGCCGCCAGGAAGCGCCAGCCAGGGCTCAGCGTCACGAAATCGGTGAAGCCGGAGGCGCCCAGCCGGGCTTCCCAGAACAGCAGCGTCCCGGTCTGGACGTCGTGGAAGAGGAGATCCTCCTCCTCCCCGCCCAGGAAGTCGCCGGCCGCCGCGACCCGCCAGCCCGGCGACAGCGACAGCAGGTCGGCGAAGCCGCCGCCGTTCCAGTAGAAGAGCGCGCCGTCGGCCCCGTTCAGGAAGACCACGTCGTCGCGGCCGGCGCCGTCGATGTCGGCCACCGCCACGGCGGAGAAGCCCTGCGCCATCGTCAGCAGGTGCCGCGCGGTGCCGGCCGCGACGTCCAGCATCTCCACGGCCCCGGTTGCGGCGTCCACCGTCAGCAGGTCCGCCGCCGCCGAACCCTGGAGGTCTCCCGCGAAGAGCGGGCGGAAAGCGCCCAGGGCCGGCAGCTCCACGAAGCCGGCGGCCCCCCTGCCCACCTCGTAGGCGACGAAACGGCCGCCGCCCAGGTCCAGCAGCAGGTCCAGCGCCCCGTCGCCGGTCAGGTCGGCCGAGCCCGCCACGGCGACCGTGGCCGGGTCGAAGCCGCCCGCCACGCTGAAGCCCTCGCCGCCCAGGTCCGGCCGCCAGCTCAGCACGTCGCCGCCGGGCCGCGCCAGCAGCAGCGACGGCTTGGCGGCGGCACCGCCGGAGGCGCCGCCGTCCACCACCGCGCCGGCGGCGGCCAGGGTCAGGGCCCCGCCGGCCAGCACGGCACCTTCAGGCGTCGACAGGCGCAGGGTCAGGCTCTCCGTCCCCTCCGCTGCCCGGTCGGCCAGGACCGGCACGGCGACGGTGGCGGTGGTCCGGCCCGGCTCGAACCGCACGAGTTCGCCGACCGCGCCGTAGTCGCGCCCGGCCGCCGCGGTACCGTCCTCGGTCCGGGCGAACACGGTCACCGGGCCGGCGGAGGGGGCGGACAGGGTGAGGGTGAAGACCAGCCCGCCGGCCGCCCCCTCCCGCGCGGTGGCGTCGGCGACGGACAGGGTCGGGGGCAGCGCGACGCCCTCGGTTACGGCCAGGGCGTAGGTACCGCCGTAGCCGTCGTCCCAGCCCTTCGCCTCGATGGTGTAGACGCCGTCGGACGTGGGCGTGACGGTGACGCGGCCGTTGCGGCCGATGCCGTCGTCGTCGCTGGCGCCGACCTCGCGGCCCGCCCCGTCCAGCACCGCCACCCAGGGGTCCTCCAGCGAGCCGGCGGCCGCCGCGCGGCCCTGCAGGTCGACGACGTAGGTGCGGCCGGCCTTCAGCTCCACCCGGTACCAGTCGCGGTCGCCGGCCCGCTCCAGCGCGCCCCGCACGGTGCGGCCGACCTCCAGCGGGACGGCACCCGCGGCGGTGTCGGGCACGGCGTCGGGCCCCAGCGGATCGTCGTCCAGGATGGTGGCCGTCGCCGCCAGGGTCGGCCCGCCCGCGAAGACGGCGCCGACGGGATCGGACAGCACCAGGGAGAAGCTCTCCTCCCCCTCCCCCGCCTGGTCCATCAGCAGGCGCACCGGGATCAGCGCGGCCGAGGCGCCGGCCTCCAGGGTCACCGTGCCGGAGGCAGCGGCGAAATCCCGCCCCTCGGCGGCCGAACCGGCGACGGTGGCGTAGCGGACGCTGACCGGGGCCGTGGCCGGCTGCGACAGCACCAGCTGGAACAGCAGCGTCGCATGGTGCTCGCTGCCCTCCGACACGCGGAGGCTGGAGAGCTGGACCGTCGGCACCGCGGGGACGGGGACCAGGTCCACCACCCCGTCGGCGAAGGCCAGCCGCTCGATCCCGGTCAGCAGGTCGGTCCCCTCCCCGCCGTCCAGGTCGGCGACGGTGGTGCCCTCGGGCCCCGAGGTGACGCGGTAGCCGGCGCGGTCGCCCAGGAAGCGCGCCGTGTCCACCCCGGCCCCGCCCTCCAGCGTGTCGTCGCCGGCCCCGCCCTGGAGCAGGTTGGGCAGCTCGTTGCCGGCGATCCTGTCGGCGAAGGCGGTGCCGACCGCGTTCTCCAGCTGCGTCCCGAAGGCGACGGCGACGTTGCCCTTGAAGCCGTTCACGTCGGACAGCCCGCCCTGGGCCAGGGTGACCACGGCCGCCGCGGTCCCGCCGGACAGGTCCAGCGTGTCCACCCCGCCGGCGTCCCAGATGGCGACGACCGGCTGCTTGGTGCGGTTGAAGTCGAAGGCGGAGCGGCCGGCGGTGGAGCCGTAGCCGTAGACCGTGTCGCCGCCGCGGGTCGCGAGGTCGGGCCCGTACAGCGCCTGCGCCGCCAGGATGTCGTGCAGCAGCGGCGTCGCGGCGTAGCGGGGCGGCATGCCGTGGTAGGTCAGCGTCGCCAGCGCCCCGAAATAGGACATGGCGGTGTACTGCTGGGTGTCCTGGCGGTACAGCGCCTCGCCGGCGTAGGACGTGCCGCCGGCGCCGGAGCCCGCGTCGTAGTCGCCGGCATGGCTGAGGCCGATGGCGTGGCCCAGCTCGTGGATCAGGGTGTAGAGCCCGTACTGGCCGTTCACCAGCTGCTGGTTGCTGGACTTGGTCGGGTTGACCCAGATGTCGCCGCCCTTGGCCTCGCCGGGATGCTGGGCATAGGCCTGGAAGTTGCGGTAGCTGGTGTTGCCCATCAGGATCTGGGCGCCGTCCTCCGGCGCCTCGCGGAAGGAGATGGCCAGCACATCGTCCCAGAGCCCGACCGCCAGCCGCGCCGCGATCAGCTGGGCCGCGTTGAACGGGGTGAAGGCGCTCCCCTCCTCGCCATAGGCGGCGTCCGGCGCCGCCGTGCGGAAGGCGAAGGTGACGGTGCCGCCGCCCCAGGGCCCGGCGTCGCGGGCCAGCACCGCCGCGGCCTGCTCCGGCGTCAGCAGCGGCTTGCCGTCGGCGATGATGGCGGCGGGGCCGTCGGAGACCGGGGCCGCCGCGTCCCCGGTACCGTCGGGGGTATTGGGGGCACAAAGCGGGCAGAGGCAGCCGGCAAGGCCGCTGTGGGCGACGGACACGGGCGGGATCCTGCATCGCGATGGCTCGGACCCGGCACCCCGCGCCGCCGCGGAGCCACCTATCCGTTCGGATGAGACCCTACCCCGACAGGGTTAACGAGCGCTGAAGCGGTCCCGGAGCCGGATCGCCCCAGCCCACCGGCCACGGCGCGGCTTTCCCCGCTCCCAGGGGGGAGAAGGGGCGGCGGTTCCGGCCGCCGCGCCCATGGCCCTCAGGCCGTGCCGACGCCGGCCAGCGCCACCCCGGCCAGCACCCCGCCCAGATCGCCGAAGCCGCTGCCGTTCCAGAAGACGGCCTGGCCGCCGGCGGCCTCCCCCAGCACCACGTCGTCGCGGCCGTCGCCGTCGACGTCGCCGGTCCCCAGCACGGCCCAGCCGGGCGCCGGCGTCACGAAGTCGCGGAAGCCGTCCGGGCCCCGCAGCGCGTTCCAGAACACCAGCCGGCCGCTGCCGCCCTCGCGCAGCAGCAGGTCGTCGGCGCCGTCGCCCAGGAAGTTGCCGATGGCGGCCACGCTCCAGTCGAGCGGCAGCAGCAGCAGGTCGGTGAAGGCGCTGCCGTTCCAGTAGAAGAGCTGCCCGGTGCCGGCATCCCGGAACAGCACGTCGTCGACGCCCAGCCCGTCCAGGTCGCCGGTGCCCGCCACCGCGATGGCCGGCCCCGCCGTCAGGAACGGCACCGCCCGCACCGCCGCCACCTCGTGGAACAGCAGCGTCCCGGTGGCATCGTCGCGCAGCAGCAGGTCCGGTGCGCCGTCCCCGGTGAAGGCGCCCACGGCAATCGGCCGGTAGGAGCCGAAGTCCGGCAGCTCGGTGAAGCCCTCCGCCCCGCGCGACGCGTCCCAGACGAAGCGGCGCGCGCCCGACGCCAGCAGCAGGTCCACCCGCCCGTCCCCGCTGAAGTCGGCGGCCCCGGCCACCGTCACGGACGCGTCGAAGCCGGCCAGGTGGCGGAACCCCGCCGCCCCTTCCGACGGGGTCCAGACCAGCACGTCGCCGCCAGCGCGGGACAGCACCAGGCCGGGCGGCGGCGCCGCACCGGCGTCGTCGTCGCCGAGCGTGCCGGTGGCGGCCAGGGTCGCCGCCCCGTCGGCCAGCACGGCGCCGGACGGGGTGGACAGACGCAGGGTCAGCGTCTCCGCCGCTTCCGCCGCCCGGTCGCCCAGCAGGGGCACGGAGACGGTGGCACCGGTGGCGCCGGCGGGGATGGTGACGGTGGCGGACAGGGCGCGGTAGTCCCGGCCCGCGGTGGCGGTCCCGTCCTCGGTCGCCGCGTGGACGGTGACGGGCTGCGCCGACGTCGCCGACAGGGAGATGGTGAAGACCAGCGCCGCACCGCCGCCGTCGCCCTCCTGCACGGTGGCGTCGGTGACGGACAGGACCGGCAGGTCGGGATGGCGCGGCGCCTCCGGCTGGCTGCCCACGGCCAGGGAGAGCACGTAGCTGCCGGTGCGGTTCTCATCGAAGGCCTTCGCCTCCGCGAAGTAGGTCCCGCTCGTCGTCGGCGTGTAGGTGATGCGGCTGTCCGACCCGGCGCCGCCGTCGTCGTTCGCGGTGATCAGCGTGCCGGCGCCGTTCAGGAGCAGCAGGAAGGGATCGACTAGCGTCCCGCTCCCCGATGACGAGCCCTTGAGGTCGATGGTGTAGGTGACCCCCGCCTCCAGCGTCATGCGGAACCAGTCGCGGTCCCCGGTCGTCTCGACGGCAGCCGAGCGGACGACGCCCGGTTCCAGCACCGCGGTTGTTGCGACGCTCGCCGGCGGGTCCCCGGCCGGCACCACGCCGGGGCCGCCGGCCTGGTCGTCGTCGGCGATCAGCGCGCGGGCGCGCAGCTCGCCGCCCGGCAGCTCCGCCCCCTCCGCCCCGTCCAGGACCAGGAAGAAGCTCTCCTCCCCCTCGGCGGCGCCGTCCTGGACGATGCGCACGGGGATGAGGGCCGCGGACTGGCCCGGCGCCAGGGTCACCGTGCCGCTGGCGGCCATGTAGTCCTCCCCCGCCCGGGCGGTGCCGGCCAGGGTGGCGTAGCGCAGCGTCACCGCATGGTCCACGGGGCGGTCGAGGGCGACGGTGAAGAGGACGGTGTGGCCGTATTCCGCCCCGGCGGGCGCCCGCTCCTCCCCTTCCACCACGCGCAGGCCGTTCACGGTGACGCGCGGCGGCGCGGACGCCGCGGAGAGGTCCACCGTGCCGTCGGCGAAGACGAGGCGCTCCACCCCGGTCAGCAGGTCGGTTCCCTCCGCACCCGACAGGTCGCGCACGACGGTGCCCGAAGCGCCGGCGGTGACCTCGTACCCGGCGCGGGCGCCGGCGTAGCGGGCGGTGTCGACGCCGCCGCCGCCCTCGATCGTGTCGTTGCCGGCGCCGCCGGTCAGCGTGTTGGGCAGGGCGTTGCCGGTGATGCGGTCGGCGAAGGGCGTGCCGGCCGCGTTCTCGATCCAGGCGTCGAAGGCGACGGCGACGTTGTTGGTCAGCCCGTTCACGTCGGAGAAGGCGCCCGGCCGGAGGTCGATGCGCGCCGCCGCGAGGCCGCCCGACAGGTCCAGCGTGTCCACCCCGCCGGCATCCCAGATGGCGACGACGGGCCGCTGGTTCTGGGCGAAGTCCAGCGCCGCGCGGTCCACGTTGGCGTTGTAGCCGTAGACGCTGTCGCCGGTGCGGGTGCCGAGGTCGGCGCCGTAGAGCCGCTGGATCGCCAGCACGTCGTGCAGCAGCGGCGTGCCGGCGAAGAGCTCCTGCCCGGCCTGGGAATGGTTGGAACCGGTATTGTTGGCGCCGAAGTAGGAGAGCACCGTGTACTGCCGGCTGTCCTGGCGGTACTCGGCATGCTCGCCGTAGGTGATCGCCGGCGCGTTGTTGGCGTTGTTGTACTCGCCCGGATGCAGCAGCCCCAGCGCGTGCCCGACCTCGTGGATCTGCACGTGGCGGCCGAACTGGCCCAGCAGCAGGCGGGAGTTGTTGGGCTGGGCGATATGGACCCAGACGTCGCCGCCGCTGCCCGTCCCCGGCAGATAGGCATAGGCGTGGTAGGTCACCGGGTCGGTGCGGTTGGCGAGCACGATGCTGGCCGCGCTCTCCGCCGTCTCCACCAGGGACAGGGGGATCAGGTCGTCCCACAGCTGCAGCACCGTCCGCGCCGTCGCCCGCTGTTCGGCGGTGAAGGGGGAGAACAGCGGCACCTCGGGCCCGTAGCCGGCCGGAGGCGCCGTTTCGCGGAAGGCGAACCCGATCGTGCGCTCGGCCCAGACGGCCCCGGCCCGCGCCAGGTTCGCGGCCACCGCGTCCGGCGACAGCAGGGGCTTCTCCGTCCCCGCCGACAGCGGCCCCCCGTCGCCGGGACCGGCCGCGGCCAGGCACGCCGCGCAGCCGCACGGCCCCTCCACCGAATGGATCATCGAAGCGCCTCCCCGCCAGACACCCTTTATTTCCAGGCTAACACGGGGCGTTGCCCGCCGGCCGGGCTTTTATACTGCGATCCTGCAACTATCGGCCCAGCAGGTCGGCCGCGAGCCCCTCCAGCACGGAAGGGGGTACGGCCCCCTCCTCAAGGCGCGCCGCCGTCGGCGCCGCCGCGAACCAGGAGGGCGGCGGACCGCCCGCTTCCCCCCTCGCCGTCTGCAGCCCAAGCGCCACGAGAGTTCCTTCCGCATCCGGAACGATGGCGGAGGCGGGCAGCGCCCGGGCGTGCAGCAGCAGGACGACGGAACCGTCCGCGACCAGCGCCGCGTCGCCCGCCTCGGCGACCCGCACCGCCAGGCGGTTGCCCATCCGCCGCGCCACGGCGTCGCGGAGGCCCCGGCAGAGTCCCTCCTCCAGGGCGGCCGGGTCGAGGCCCCGGGGCAGCCCGGCCCGCTCCAGGTGGCAGCGCAGCAGCACCCGCTCCGCCCCGATCCACAGCGGGTCCGGCGTCGCCGCCGCCAGCCAGAAGGCCGCCGCGGTCGGCCCGAGCAGCCCCGCCAGTCGCCGCATCCCCAGCATCTCCGCCTCCGGGCCCGGATGGTTCCGATGATCCGGGATAGCACCGCGCGGCCGCCGGCGCCATTCCGCCGGCCGGTCAATACCGCCTCCGATTGCGCTGGCGCTTCCGGCGGATGATGTTATCGTGCCGCCGCTGACTGGAACGCGGATGACCGAAGCCCTTCCCGAAATCGGCGCGCACTACCGGGTGGGGCGCACCGTCTACGCGGTCTGCGCCCTGATCTCCGACGGGGCGGAGCGGATCGTGCTGTGCTGCCGCGGCCCCGACGCGCTCTACTGCAACCTGTCCCTGTTCCGGCGGATCGCCCGGCGCGTGCGCGCCGGCGAGGAAGAGGCGGCGCCGGTGGACGAGGGCGTGGCGGTCGCCGCCTCCTAGAACGCCGCGCCGAACGCGTCGACGAAGCCGGCCAGCCGGTCCTCCTCCAGATGGTTGATCCCCGCCGCCGCGGCGCGGCCGCCGCCGGTCGGGAACTGCCGGCACAGCGCGTCGGCGCCGGCGCGGCGGGCGAGCGGCGCCCGCACGCTGACCACGAATCCCCCGCCCGCCTTGGCCGTCAGGATCGCATGCGCCCGCTCCGTGTGCCGGTTGGCGAGGTCGTTGGCGTAGACGCCGCCGACCCGGCGCGCCCAGGCGGCGCAGGGCAGCACCAGCACCGCCCCCCGGCCCGTCGCGTACTCCGGCGCCACCGCCGCCGCCCGGGCGAGGTCGTCCTCGTAGCCCCGGCTGAGGCGCTCGAAATCCCCGCGCGCCTCATGCGCGAAGCCGCGCGGGTCGGGGTGGCGCACGATCCGCCGGAACAGGTCCTCCGGGGCGAAGTGCAGGTCCTCCACGGTCTCCCCGTAGCCGTTGTAGTTCAGGCAGATGCCGAGCCGCTCCAGCAGGGGGAAGTCGGCGTCCGCGATGCCGGACGCCCGCGCCAGCGCCCGCGCCTGGTCGCCGAAATTGTCGCCGGCGGCGCCGACCACCGCCCAGGCGGCGAAGCGCCCCTGCAGCATCCGGTTCACCAGCAGGCTGGTGCAGGTGTCGGGCGCGGTGTCGATGCGGGCGTCCAGCCCTGGATGGGCGGGTATCTCGCCGGCGAAATGGTGGTCGACATACAGCACCTCCACCCCGGCGGCCAGCAGGCGCAGCAGGTCGGCGCGGTTGGCGTCGAGGGAGACGTCGAGCACGGTGACCCGGTCGCCGGCGCCGGCCTCCACCCGCCGGAGCAGGGAGACGTCGCGCTTGACCCCCGTCACCAGCCGCGACTCCGCCGGTTCCGCCAGGCGGAGCTGGGTCAGGGCGCAAAGCCCGTCGGCGTCGCCGTTGAAGACGTCGAAGCAGGTACCCGGGGACACTGCCATCAGGGGGGACGGCGCCATCAGGAGAGCACCCGCCCCTGCCCGGACGGCGCGACCGCGGCCGGCGCGATCCAGCCCGCCTCCCTGTCCAGGTCCCAGCCGCCGGTGCGCGCCAGGTCGGCCAGCGTCTTCAGGATGTGGTGGAACTCGTCCCGGGTGAGCGCCATGCCGGCCCGCGGCCCCTCCCGGTCGGAGAGGACGAGCTGGTAGCCGCCGCCCGCCCGCGGCTCGAGGTCGAGCTTGACCACGAGGATCCTGTGCTCCTGCACCGGCACCGGCGTGCGGTCGGCCGAGGCGCCCTGCGCCTGCGCGCTCTTTGCCACCGCCCCCTGGTGCTCCATCGCCAGCACGTCGTCGCGGTAGTCGACGGGCGCCCGCCCGGCCGTCGGGCTGGAGCGCGCCAGGAAGTCGGTGGCGCCGCGCAGCAGGCCGCGCAGCATCCGCCGGGTGATCATGAGCGTGGCCGCGTCCTCCCCGTCCGCCGTCCGGCAGCTCAGGAGCAGGCGGTCCTCGAATTCGTCGTACCCGAAGGTCAGGGTCTGGATGGAGAAGGGCTCGGCCACGGCGGTGCGTCCCCCTCAGCGGCCGGTCTTGTTGCGCAGCCGCGCCTCGCGCTCGGCCACGACCCGGCGCAAGGCGGGCGCCATCGGCGCGGCCGCGGCCCCCTCCCTGCCGAGCCGGCCGGCGGCGAGGTCCTCGATCAGGCGCACATGCCGGGGCAGGCAGACGGTGTTCAGGTCGTAGTCGCGGACGACGGTCTCCCGGGCCTTGGCCCGCATGCCCGCCATCCGGTCCGGATCGGCCAGCACCCTCTCCACCGTCGCCGCCAGCGCGTCGGGTGAGAAGAAGTCCACCAGCAGCCCGTTCTCCCCGTCGCGCAGCACCTCCTGGACCGGCGGCGTCGCCGAGCCCACCAGGGCGCATCCCGCCGCCATCGATTCCAGCATCGACCAGCTCAGCACGAAGGGATAGGTCAGGTAGACGTGGCAGGCCGAGACCTGCAGCATCGCCAGGTACCGGTCGTAGGCGATGCGGCCCAGGAAATGGACGCGGTCGAAATCGACCCGCCCGGCCACCTCCTGCGAATAGATCTGCCGATAGGTGGTGCCCTCCGGCGCCGCCTTGCCGTAGCTGACCTCGTCCCCGCCGACGACCAGGAAATGGGCCCCCGGCCGGCGCCGCTGCATCTCCGGCAGGGCCCGCATGAAGGTATGGAAGCCGCGGTAGGGCTCCAGGTTGCGGTTGACGAAGGTGACGACGTCGTCGCCGGGCCGGAAGGTCAGGCCGCGCTCCGGCACGGTGAAGACGGCGTTCGGGTCCGGCCGCACGAGGTCGGTGTCGATGCCGTCATGGATGACGCTGATCCGGTCCCGGTATTCCACCGGCTGCTGCTGCCACTGCCAGCGCGTCGGGGTCACGCCCCAGTCCATCGCCGTCAGGCTCATCTGCATGGCGGCGTTCTTGATGCGCACCCGAAACAGGTCGTCCAGCTGGCTCGGGAACTCGGGGTCGAAGGCGACGTCGCTGCCCCTGGCCCGGTAGTAGAACTCCATGAAGGCGAGAAGCTTCGCCTCGGGGAAGATGTCCTTCACGAACAGGCTCTCGCCCCATCCGGAATGGGCGCACACGACGTCCGGGACGAACCCGTCCTCCCGCAGCTTGAGCAGCGCCCGCACCACCGACTGGCCGCGGCGCACGCAGGCCTCGAGGTTCCTGACGTAGTGGTGGGTGGCGCCGCCGGCGCCCTGGGGCTCCGGGTAGGCCATGAGCCGGACGCCGGGCAGGTTCATCACCCGGCCCTTCAGGTTCTTCTCGTCGCCGAGGCAGACGATCTCGTGCCCGCCCATCTGCGCCAGGCGGGGCACGATCAGCTTGTACTGGCCGGGAAAATTCTGATGGATGAACAGGAGCTTCATCGGATCACCCGCCCACGGCCGCGGCCGGGCCCTCGGCACCCTGCTCCGCCGCAGCGGCCTTGGGCGGCGTGACGAAGGCCTGGGCCCAGAGATCGAAGTTGCCGCCCTTCGCCAGCCTGACCTCGCCGAACCCGGCCTGTACCAGGTGCTGGCCGAGCGTCCGGGCGGTGAACCCGGTCCGGTGCGCCATGAACAGGTTCCCGCGCGCGAGCGCCGGGCGGTAGCCGTACATCATGTCCAGGGGCGAGATCGGTCCCGCCGGCGAGACATAGGCGGGTTCCTCCAGCTTGTCCTCCGCCACCAGCTGGGCGATGGCCTGCAGGTCGGGCAGGGTGATGAGGGCGAACCCCGTCGGCTTCAGCACGCGCCGGAACTCCGCCAGCGCCACGGGCACCTCGTGGGGGTAGAGATGCTCGATGTTGTGCGAGGAGAAGAGCCCGTCCATCGAGGCGTCCGGGACCGCGGACATGTCGGTCATCGAGGCGACGATGTCGGGCCGCACGCCCGGGTCGATGTCCAGACGCACCTCCTTCCAATCCTCGCCGCGGAATGCCGGGTGGAGCTTCGCCGGATTGGCGACGCCGCAGCCGACGTGCAGCACGGTCCGGGTGGCGGTCATGGGCGGGTTCCTCGGGATAGGGTCTGGTAGGAGGTTATAGTCGCCTGCACGCCGCGGACAAAGCGGCGCCGCGCCGGGTGCGTCACCGGCGCAGCCGGACGAGCCCGTATTTGGCAAGCCAGAGCAGACCGCGGAACAGCCGGCCCCGATGCGCCTCGGGAAATGCCGAGACGATGGTGCCGGCGCGCGCGCCGGGATCGCGCGCGGCCTTCAGAAGGGCCGCGAACTCCTCGCCCGACGGCAGCACGGCCGCGCAGTACTTCACCATCGGGCTGTCCAGCAGGCTGGCGAGTTCCTGGGTCCCCGCACCCTCGCGGACGTCCACCCCGTGGTCGCCGCCCAGGACCGTGGTGGGGTAGCCGGCGAAGAGACGGTACGGGTCCTGCCGTCCGGGATTGGCCGGCCGTCCCGCGGCCACGGGTGCGGACTCCGCGGCGGAGCGCCGGAGTTCCGCCAGGCCCGCCCACAGCTCCTGGTAGCGCGCCACGATGACCGACCAGTCGAACGCCTCGCGCGCACGGGCGGCGCCCGCCGCCCCCATGCGCCGCCGCAGCTCCGCATCCCCGATCAGCCTGCCGTAGGCCTCGGCGCAGGCGTCCACGTCGACCGCCACGAACTGGCTGGCCATGCCGCAATAGACGTCGTAGCTGTCCGCCCCGGTCTCGTGCCGGAAGGCGAGGTCGGTGCCCAGCCCGGCCGGCGGCATCCAGGTCGGAACCCGGAACCCGTCGACGCCGTCGCGCACCGTGTCCTTGTAGCCGTCCCAGTCGGAGACGACGACGGGCAGGCCCGCGGCCATGGCCTCGATCGGGGTCAGGCCGAACGTCTCCTGGACGTTGTCGGAGAGCGAGGTGAAGATGTCGGCCGCCGCCCAGACCTGGCGGCGGACCTCGTCCTGGCGCCCGTCCAGCCAATGGTGGACGATGGACGGGGCCCAGGCTGCCGCCTCCGCCTTGAAGGCGTTCTCGATGAAGGCGTTGGCGAACCAGCCCGCCTGGATCAGGTGCACCCGCCGCCCGCTCCCGGCGGCGGCCTTCTCCAGCGCCTGGAACATCGGGATCGGGTTGGCCTTGGCATGGAAGCTGAGGCGCCCCATGAACAGGACGGCGACGTCGTCCGCGGCGATGCCGAGCCGCCCGCGCCAGGCGGCGCGGTGGGCGTCGCCGCCCGCGAAGGCGCCGCAGTCCACGCCGAGCGGGATGACCGGAAGCTGCGGCACGGTGAAGCGCGCGGCTCCCAACCGCTCCGACAGGTACGCCGCCTGCGACTCCAGGAGCTGGCGCACCGTGTCCAGCACCGCCCCCGAGGTGCAGATCAGCGCGTCCCAGGGCTGCACCGGGCCGGTCAGCAGGGACGCGATGGCATCCATGGCGCCCGCCGAGGCGGTGGTGTGGGTCACGCCGCACAGGCTGTAGGCGCGCTGGCCGACCGCCCGGCGCTGGAAGGCGTACTCGGACAGGCCGGGTCCCGGCAGGTAGAGGCAGCCGGGCTCGGCGATCCGGGCCGGCGCGTCCGCGGCGATCCAGGCGACCTGCCGTCCCGCCGGGGCCTCGCGCATGACCGAGGCGGCGAACCGCTCGGCCATGTCGCGGGCCGTGGAAAGGCAGTAGTAGGTGCCCACGTCCGCATGCCGGGCGAAGCCGGCGAGGAAACCCTCGCCGGCCGCCTGGCGTCCCATCAGCTTCGGGCCGGAGGTCTGGTACCCGTCGGGATGGTAGAGGATCGCGGCGTTGGCGGCCATGGGGCGAGTCCGGCCGATGCTCAGACCACGCCCATCGTCCGCCAGAGCGGCAGCTTGTCGTTCAGGAACCGGCCGATCTGCGTCTGCAGCTCGGCGGTGTTCTCCTCGGCCGAGTCGATGGGCTTGCCGTCGCGGATCAGGCGCTGGCCGCGGGCCGCCAGCGCGCCCCAGGCGTGGCGCGCCAGGGCCGCGGCGTCCGCCGCCACGCCCTCGTCCAGCCCGTTCAGCGCCAGCCGCTCCACCAGGTTCGCGACGACGAAGCTGCCGGTGGCGGGCGCCGCCAGCGCCTGGAAGGTGTCGGAGGCGCGGGCCCGGGCGCAGAGCACGCGGTTGAGCCGGCGCGCCGTGGCCGGGTCGGCCGGCGGGCGCAGCGGCGCCACACTGCCGACATGCGTCAGCAGCGACAGGGCCTGGACGACGCCCGCCAGGTTCGTCGCGTTTCCCAGGATGCCCTGGAGTTCCCGCACGGACTTCGGCCCCTCGGCGAGCGCGTCGGCAAGCGGCGTGTAGACGTTCGG
>DASPKT010000283.1:0-3300 GCA_035627915.1 Azospirillaceae bacterium | reverse complement strand
GGGCCGTAGGTGTTGAAGATGCGCGCCACCCGGATGTTCAGCTTGTGCTGCCGGTGGTAGTCGAAGAACAGCGTCTCCGCGCAGCGCTTGCCCTCGTCGTAGCAGGCGCGCGGACCGATCGGGTTCACGTTGCCCCGGTAGTCCTCCGGCTGCGGGTGGACCGCGGGATCGCCGTAGACCTCCGACGTGCTGGCCTGGAAGATCTTCGCCCGCGTGCGCTTGGCCAATCCCAGCATGTTGATGGCGCCGTGGACGGAGGTCTTGGTGGTCTGCACCGGATCGTGCTGGTAGTGGACCGGCGAGGCCGGGCAGGCCAGGTTGTAGATCTCGTCCACCTCGACATAGAGGGGGAAGGTGATGTCGTGGCGCATCAGCTCGAAATGCGGGCTGCCCAGGAGGTGCGCGATGTTGTCCTTGGTGCCGGTGAAGAAGTTGTCGACGCACAGCACGTCGCAGCCCTCGTCCAGCAGGCGGCCGCACAAATGCGACCCCAGGAACCCCGCCCCGCCCGTCACCAGGACCCGCTTGCGCAGCCGCTTCATGCCGTCCTCCCGTCGATGCGACCATACCTTGGGGCTGGACCGCGCCAGCCCTCTGCATGAACACCTCCGGCGGGGTTCGATCCTCGGAGGAGGCGCGACCTCGCCGCTTGACCGGGACGCCCAAACTTTAGGTGCGCCGCCTACCCCCGGCAGCTCCATCCGGAAGGATTAGCTATGGTCGTGCGGCGGCGGCGCCCGTACCCTGGCCGCCGCAGACAGAAGGAGGCCCCCCATGCCCGATTCCGCCCGTCCCGCCCGTCACGACATCGTCGCCGCCTTCCGCACCCAGGCGGGCTGGTGCCGCGACCTCGGCTCCCCCTTCACCGCCCGGCTGCTGGACGAGGCGGCCGGGGCGCTGGAACGGGGCGGGCCGCCCGCGGACCTGCTGGGGGACTGGCCGGGCGAGCCGGTCGCCGACGCGCTCGCCCTGCGCTTCGCGGGCGCGCTGCACGATCTGGTCCTGTCGGGCGACGCGCCCGCCCTGGCCGCCCTCTACCCGCCCGCGACCATGCTGCCGGACGGGGCGGCGCTGTGGGCGGCGGTGGAGGACGCGCTGGCGGCGCACCGGGAGCGGGTCACGGCCTTCCTCGCCTCGGCTCCCCAGACCAACGAGGCGCGCCGCTCGGCCGTGCTGCTGGGCGGGTTCCTGGAGGTGGCCGCCGCCACCGGCCTGCCCCTGCGCGCGCTGGAGATCGGCGCCAGCGCCGGTCTGAACCAGGTCTGGGACCGCTTCCGCTACCGCCTGGGCGGCTTCGCCTGGGGCGACCCGGACAGCCCTGTCACGGTCGAGGCGGCGTGGGAGGGGCCGACGCCGCGCCTGGACGCACCCGTGCGGGTCGCCGCCCGCGGGGCTTGCGATATCGGTCCCGTCGACCTGGAGGACCCGGACCGGCGGCGCCGGCTGCAGGCCTATGTCTGGGCGGACCAGCGCCAGCGGATGGAGCTGCTGTCGGCCGCCATCGGCCTTGCCCGGGACTCCGGCGTGCGGGTGGAGGCGGCGGACGCGGCCGACTGGCTGGAGCGCGCGCTGGCCGTCCCCGCCGCCGGCACCGCCACCGTGCTCTACCATTCGGTGGTCTGGCAGTACATGCCCGCCGCCAGCCAGGCCCGGATCGAGGCGCTGATGGCGGACAAGGCGCAGGCGGCGACGGCCGGCGCGCCGCTCGCCTGGCTGCGGTTCGAGCCCGGCGCTGACAAGGCGTTCGAGCTTACGCTGGAATGCTGGCCCGGGCCCGCCGGCCGCCGCCTGCTGGCCCGCGCGCACCCGCACGGGACCAGGGTGGAGTGGCTGGCCGGCGGCTGAGCCTCAGGCCGGGATCTCGCTGCGGCGCCGCTCGACCAGGCGGGTCAGGTAGTTGCCGTAGGGGCTGTTGCGGTAGACGCGCGCCTGGGCCAGCACCGCCTCCTCGTCGATGAAGCCCATGGAGAGCGCGATCTCCTCCAGGCAGGCGATCTTCAGCCCCTGCCGGTGCTCGATGGTGCGCACGAATTCCGCCGCCTCCAGCAGCGTGTCGTGGGTCCCGGTGTCGAGCCAGGCGGTGCCGCGCCCCAGCCGCTCCACCCTCAGCTCGCCCATGGCAAGATAGGCGTTGTTGACGTCGGTGATCTCCAGCTCGCCGCGGGGCGAGGGCTTGATCTCCCGGGCGATGTCCACGACCCGGTTGTCGTAGAAGTACAGGCCCGTCACCGCCCAGTTGGAGCGCGGGTCCTTCGGCTTCTCCACGATGCCCAGCGCGCGTCCCTGGGCGTCGAACTCGACCACGCCGTAGCGCTGCGGGTCCTCCACCCAGTAGGCGAAGACGGTGGCGCCGTCGCGGGTAGACGCCGCCCTCTGTACCTGGTGCGACAGCCCCTCGGCATAGAAGATGTTGTCGCCCAGGACGAGGGAACAGCCGGCGCCGCCGATGAAGTCGCGGCCGATCAGGAAGGCCTCCGCCAGCCCGTTCGGCGCCGCCTGCTCGGCATAGCTCAGCTCCAGGCCCCACTGGCTGCCGTCGTCCAGCAGGTCGCGGAACAGCGGCAGGTGGTGCGGGGTGGAGATGACCAGGATCTCGCGGATGCCCGCCAGCATCTGCACCGACAGCGGATAGTAGATCATCGGCTTGTCGTAGATCGGCAGCAGCTGCTTGCTGACCGAGCGCGTGACGGGGTGCAGCCGGGTGCCGGACCCGCCGGCCAGGATGATGCCCTTCATGGGGTCGTGGCCTCCGCAGGGGTGATGAGCGTGTCGAGGCAGCGCGCGAGGCTGTCCTGCCAGGCCGGCAGGCGCACGCCGAAGGCGCTTTCCAGCCGGGCGCAGTCCAGCACCGAATAGGCCGGGCGCCGCGCCGGGGTCGGGTAGTCGGAGGTCGGGATCGGCAGCACGCGGGGGACCTTGTGCCCGCGCTCCCCCGCCTGCCGGAAGATCTCGGTCGCGAAGCCGTGCCAGCTGACCGTCCCGGTGCCGCAGAGATGGTAGGTGCCGAAGGCGCCGGAATTGCCGGCCAAAATCTGTTCCGCAATCGAAACGACGGCGGCGGCGATGTCGTCCGCGGAGGTGGGGCAGCCCACCTGGTCGTCCACCACGCGCAGCTCCGGCCGCTCGGCGCCCAGGCGCAGCATGGTCTTCACGAAGTTGGCGCGGTCGGGGGTGTAGACCCAGGCGGTGCGCAGGATGACGTGGGCGGCGAGGCGGTCGCGGACGGCGCGCTCCCCCGCCTCCTTACTGGCGCCGTATACGCCCAGCGGGCAGACCGGGTCGTCCTCGCGGTACGGCGTG
>DASPKT010000282.1:0-2507 GCA_035627915.1 Azospirillaceae bacterium | reverse complement strand
GGGGCGTACTCCAGCCCGTTCTCGCGGCGGAACTTCAGGCAGACGGCGCGCTTGAGCTCCGGCGTGCCGTCGACGTCGGTGTACTTGGTCTGGCCGTCGCGGATGGCGCGGATGGCGGCTTCCTTGATGTTCTCGGGGGTGTCCATGTCCGGCTCGCCGGCGCCCAGCCCGATCACGTCGCGCCCCGCCGCCTTCAGAGCCCGCGCCTTGGCGGTCACCGCGATGGTCTGCGACGGCTTGATGCGCTTCAGGCGTTCGGCAACGATCGAGCCTGGGATCGACGAACCGGGAATGGCCATTGGCAGCGTCCGCTCCAGCGCTTGGGGCCGCCGGACGGGGCCCTTCCACGCTGGAGAGGCTAGCGCGGCCCCGCCCGCGCCTTCTGCGGAATCGGGGCTGCCGGCCGGTGCGATCTGCCGAAATCGCGGGCCGGACGGCAGCCCCGCCCGGGCTCAGGCCATGCGGAAGCCGTGCCGGCTGAAGGGGAGCGACCGCACCCGCTTGCCGGTCGCGGCGAACAGCGCGTTGGCGACCGCCGGGGCGACCGGGGGCAGCGGCGGCTCGCCCACGCCGCCGACCCGCTCGCCCGGGCTCTCCAGGATGATGGTCTCGACCTCGGGCATGGCGGCCAGCGGCAGCAGGGGGTAGCTGTCGAAGTTGCCCTCCACCACCTGCCCGCCTTTCAGGTTGATCTCGCCCGCCAGCGCCGCGGTCAGGCCCATGGCGACGGCGCCCTCCACCTGGGCGCGGACGCTGCCCGGGTTGACGGCGGTGCCGCAGTCGATGGCGCAGGTGATCCGGTGCACCCGCACCAGCCCGTCCTCGGCCACCGAGACCTCCGCCACCTGCGCCACGAAGGAGCCGAAGCCGCGGATGACCGCCACGCCGCGGTGGCAACCCGCCGGCGGCGCCTTGCCCCAGCCGGCGGCCTCCGCGGCGGCGTCCAGCACGCGGCGGGCGCGCGGCAGTTCGCGGATCAGGCCGCGGCGGTACTCCACCGGGTCGGCGCCGGCCTCGTGCGCGAGCTCGTCGACGAAGCTCTCCATGAAGAAGCAGTTCTGGGAGAGATCCACCGCCCGCCAGGCGCCGGTCGGCACGCCTGGATTGTGCACGCCGTAGCGCACCAGCTCGGCCCCGAAGGCGTAGGGGGAGAAGGCGATGCCGAAATTGTCGTCGGACAGGCAGGCGATGTCGCCCACCATCGCCGTCACCGCCCCCGCGGCATCAAGCGCGGCGCGCAGCCGGACGACGGAGGCCGGGCGGTAGAAGCCGTGGCGGGTGTCCTCCTCCCGGCTCCAGACCAGCTTGACCGGCGCGCCGGCGTCGCGGGCGACCAGCGCCGCCTGCACCGCGTAGTCGGTGCGCAGCCGCCGCCCGAAGCCGCCGCCGGCCAGCGTCGGGTGGACCGCGACCCGGGCGGGATCGAGGCCCAGCGCCTTCGCCACGTCGTCGCGGCAGCGCGCCGGCACCTGGGTCGGGACCCACAGCTCAGCCCCGTCGGCGGTCACCCGCGCGGTGGCGTTCATCGGCTCCATGGGCGAGTGGGAGAGCAGCGGCGCCTCGTACACCCGCTCCGTCACGTGCGCCGCCGCGGCCAGCGCCTTCTCCGCCGCCGCCACGCGCGCCGCCTTGTCCTCGCCCTCCGCCGCGGTCACCTCGGTCGCCTGGTCCAGCCGGTCGCGCAGGTGGCGGTAAAGCCCCTCGGTGTCCAGGCCGGCCAGCGCGCCGTCGTCCCAGGCGGGCGCCAGCGCGTCCAGCCCCTTGGCGGCCGCCCAGTAGCCGGTGGCGACCACGGCCACCGCGTCAGGCAGGCGCACCACCCGCTTCACGCCCCGCACCTTCAGCGCCGGTCCCGGATCGACCGACCGCAGCTTGCCCCCCAGGACGGGGGACTGGCGGATGGTCGCGACCAGAAGGCCGGGCAGGGACTGGTCGATGCCGAAGCGGGCGCTGCCGTCCACCTTGGCCGGGATGTCCTCGCGCGCGACCTCCCGCCCGATGCGGGTCCAGCGCTCGCGCGGCTTCAGCGGCGCCTCCGCCGGCGCCGGCAGCCCGGCCGCCTCCGCCGCCAGCGCGCCGTAGGGCAGGCTGCGGCCGGAGGCGGCGTGGCTCACGCGCGAGGCGGCGGTCGTGCAGTCCGATGCCAGCACGCCCCAGCGCCGGGCGGCGGCCTCCGTCAGACGCGCGCGGGCGCCGGCGGCGGCCTTGCGCAGGGGCTCCATGCCGCGCCGCATGGTGCCGCTGCCCCCGGTCAGGTAGTCGAGGCCCTTGATCTCGTAGGCCGCTGTCACCGGCGCCATCTCCACCCGCACGTCAGCAGGGTCGGCGTCCAGCTCGTCCGCCAGGACCTGCGCCAAGCCCGAGAGCGCGCCCTGCCCGATCTCGCAGGAGCGTGACAGCAGGGTCACCGCCCCGTCGGGCGCGATGCGCAGCCAGGCGTCGAATTCCGGCGCGGCGCCGGCGGCGGCCGCACCGGACAGGTTGAAGCCGACCGTGAGGCCGGCGGC
>DASPKT010000281.1:0-37435 GCA_035627915.1 Azospirillaceae bacterium | reverse complement strand
GAGCGGGCGGCGCGGGTGCACCAGGCCTACCTCTTCACCGGCCAGCGCACCTGCATCGACTGCCACAAGGGCATCGCCCACCGCCTGCCCGACATGCACGGCGTGCCCCCGGGCTGGGACGAGGTGGCGGCGCGCTGACGGCCGGGGCCGCGCCGGCGCGGACGGCCCCGTCCCGGCCGGCACCACCATGAGCGCGTCGGCGGCGGCCAGCCGGGCCTGCAGCGCCGGCCCGCCGCACGAACCTCCGGCACCTGCATCGGCGTTTCCTCCTGACCTGCCGGCCGCCATTCCGCAGGTCCCCGGAACGCGGCTACGGCTCCGGAGCAGGCAACCGGGGGTTCCGAAGCGCCGCCAGGGTGCCGGCAGGAGGATCAGCGCCGCGGCCGTGATCAGCCCGCCGATGGCGACAGCGACCCGTGGATCGGCGTGGGGGTTCGACGCCGATGGGCATCGAACTCCTGATCCAGATCCTCCACGAGCTTGGGCGCACCCGGTCCAAGACGGGCCCCGAGACGGCGCCGATTCCGGGCGGACGCGGGCGGAGCCCGCAGGTTCGTGGGTGAGTTCCGGGCTTCCTACGCGCGTGCTTTCGAGATGTCAGGACGATAACGCCAATTATCACTTCTCCATCTTCTCTGAAGGTGGCGGAAACGAAAGTCATCGATGGTTTTGGTTTAACGCCAAACCATTATCGTTGCTTTTGAAAGAGTTAGCGGTAGCCCGAAGCGTGCAGCAGTCACCAGCGGCTCGTTGCCTGTTCCAGGGACCTTCAGGTTTCGCCCAATGCCGATGCGCATCCCTGCACCGTGTCATTTCCGATCCGTCCCCACTTCAGCGCAATGCGGGTCCCGGTGGGCAGTGAAAATCGCCGCCGCCATGGCAGCTTGACGCCGTTCATTCGAGTTCCCGATTACCGACGAACGCCGGACCATGTGACGTCGGTGACCGCTACCCCGGCGCTGGCATCGTCCACCGTGGAGGAGCTGCTGTTCCGGGCACTGCCACGGATCGGTCCTCTCGTTCCCTCGACGCCAAGGCCTGCCGGTCATGCCGGCCGTGACGTGCAGGCCGGGCTGGACGGCCGGGACCCCATCCTTGTCTGCAGGTTCAGGCCGGAGGCGCATCCGCGCGCTGCCGCCCCTGCTGCACGGTAGCTGCGGAATGAGATCGCGCATGATCGTCGGGCAGGCAACAGGGAGGTCCGCCCTCCCCTCCCCCCGATTGCCGCCTGCCTGTCGCCGGGGTCCCTGACGCTCCCCGGCAGCACGGCATCGGCGATCCCGATCCATTCGCCAACGCCATGTTCACGGCCCGGGGCCTGTATGTGGAGCGGGAGGGCAGGCTGCCGGCCGGGCGGCGGGAGCCGAAGCCTCTCTTCAGCCCAAGCCCCGTCCGCATCCTGTAGGTTCTGCCGGCCGATCCGCGATCACCCCGGCGCGTGGCCGGACTTTGCCGGTGCTGCCGGTGCTGCCGGTGCTGCCGGTGCCGGCCTGGCACCTGGTGAACGGCGTCCATAGCGCTCTCGGCGCCCGGCACCGGGGGAAATCCCGCCCGCTCCGCACTGCGTTTCAAGATGCCGAGGGCCCGGGTCGGGTCGTAGATGCTCTGCTGCGCGGGCTGCCGTTGCGCCGTTGCCGGATGGCGTTCCAGCCCTCAAGCTCGCCCGGACCTATGATGCCTTGTCGGGCAGCCCAGCTGATCCTTTCAGCAAAGCTGTCCCGCCGCCCGGCGGCTCGCCGCCAGGGCCGCGTCCATGACCCGGCAAAGCTGTACGGCGCCGGGCGTATAGAGCGGGTGGAAGAAGTGGCCGTAGGGAAGCGTCCCGCGGGCGACTTCGAAGAGCTTACGGATTTCAAGGGGGGCCGGCGGTGCCACGTCGGTCGCCGGGACCGGTCGAGCCCGGCCGTCGGCCGCCGATATGTGCCGTCGGGTTCGATGAGGGGTCTATGGTCGAGCGCGCCGGCCGGCCGCTGCCGATTTTCCATCGACGGCCGCCTGAAGCCGAACCCGGCGCAGACGGAGGTCGTCCGCGTCAGCCTCCGGCAATTAGCGCGCTAATGGCAGCTCCGGACCCGGAGCGGCTCATTAGCGCGCTAATGACGGTCATCCTTTCAGCAGATCATCCAGCAAGTGGCGCAGCCGCTCCAACCGCTCGCGCGCCGCCCTGTCCAGCTCGGGTCGCTGCCGGTGCCATGCCTGTACGGTCTTCTCCACCGCGCCGAGCCCGCGGGCCAGATCCGGCTTGCGCCCCGCCCGGCTCTTCTGGCGCGCGGGCGCCGGCGCCGCCTTGACCGCTTCCCGGTCCAGCAGGCCAGCGCGCACGCCCGGCCAGAGCCGCAGCTGCTCCTCGTCCGGCAGCTTCGCCAGCTCGTAGAGCGTGCGCCGGGGAACGTCCGCCTCCCCTGCCCCGAGCGCCTGCAGGATATCGGCGTGAAGGTTCAGCAATGCCAGCGTCTGGCTGATGGCTCCCTGGGTGCGGCCGAACATGGCGGCGGCGGCCGTCTGCGACAATCCCTCGGCCTCCATGAGATCGGCCAGGCCCCTCGCCTCCTCCACCGCCGTCAGGTCCTGACGTTGCAGGTTCTCGATCAGGGCAAGCGCGCGGTGGTCGCCGGACACCTCGACCACCGCCAGGCTGTCCCAGCCCAGTTGCCGGGCGGCGCGCCAGCGCCGCTCGCCATAGGCGATGATCCAGCTGGACCTGTCGGCAGGGTCGCGGCGCACGCCGATGGGCTGAAGCTGGCCCTGCTGGCGCATGGTTTCAGCGAGCGCCGACAGCGCCGCCGCGTCGAAGTGCTTGCGCGGCTGCGTCGGGTCGGGCCGGACGGCGTCGAGCGGCACCTCGAAGGAATGCCGGTGGCGGTCGCCCGCCTTGACCAGCCCCTCGCTCTTGGCCTCCAGCCGGGCGCCGATGGCACCCGCCTGGTTCGCCAAGCGGTCGCGCAGGCTCTTACCGGCCATCGCCCACCTCCTGCAGCAGGCGCCGCGAGAGCGCCATCAGCGCCTTGGCGCCGTTGGACCGCCGGCTGGTCCGCACCACCGGTTCGTTCAGCATGCTGGCCTTGCCGAAGCAGCTGTCATAGGGGATGGGCTCATACACCGTGAAGTCCCGTGGGTCGCGCGCCCGGATCGTGTCCAGCAGCAGCTGGTCGACGGTCTTGCGCGCATCGAAATGGTTGGGAAGCACGCCCAGCAGCTTCAGCGCCGGGTTCAGGCGGCGCTGCACCTGGCGGATCTCATCGAGGATCAACTCGATGCCGCTGTGGTCGAGCGGTTCGGTGCGCACCGGAATGACGAGGCCGTGGGCCGCGGTCAGCACCATGGCGGTGAGCTTGCCGGGGTTGGGCGGCGCATCCAGGATGATCCAGTCGTAGCGCCGCAGCAGGGGCTCCAGCTTTTCGCGGAAGATGTACTCCGCCCCGGCCTCGTTGCGCGCCTCCAGGCGCATCAGCTTGATGTGGGAGGGAATGACATCGATGCCCCAGGCCGGCGTGATGACGTCCGCCAGCGGCCGGTCCTCCTCGATCGCGTTCAACAGCGTTGCGCCGCGGCGGAAAATCTCGTCCTGGGCCTCGATCGCGAAGAGGATCTTCGTGGCGTTGTACTGCGGGTCGCAGTCGACCAGCAGCACGCGCTGGCCGATCTCCGCCAGGTGGGCCGCCACGTTGACGGCCGTGGTGGTCTTGCCGACGCCGCCCTTGAAGTTGGCAAAGCCGATGATGCGGGCGGGCCGGTCCGGGCGGGGAGGGTGGCTGTGGCCCAGTTCCTGGCGCACCAGGTCCTCCACGTCCTGGGGCACGCGCTCGCCCGCCGTCTCCCAGCGGCTGATGCGGTGCCGGTCATATTTGCGGGCGAGGCTGGTATTCAGCCAGTCGGCCAGATCCTGCTGCGACCAGCCCCGGGCGTCGCGCAGCTGTTTCATCAAGTCCACGGTCACGGGGAAACGCCTCAGTCATTGCCTGAGCCTCACCCTAAAGAATGTTGACGCAACAGGCAAAAGCTATGTTGACCCATCGCGTCGTCCGGTATGCATGGATGACCGGACTCGGCAAAGTCCAAACTCCCGGGGGCAGGCGCCCGGGCGGGCCCACCCGCCGGGGTCCGCCGCTGGGGCGCATCGGTAAAGGCCAAACACGGACGCCGATTTCGCCGGGTACCGCCGTGACGCAGGCCGCAAACCTGCCGCCGGGCGCACGCAAGGCGCTGGATTCCTTGGACTCTGCCGAGCAGGTGAGCGCCTGGCACAGGCCGCGGGAGGGTTGTTTGGACTTTACCGATGCCGGCCCGGGAGTTCGCGGTTCAAAGCAGAACGCCGGCGCCCTGGCAGGGCACCGGCGTTGGACTTTGCCGAGTCGGGAGGCGGCTCAGCGGACGAGCGTCAGCTTCGGCACCGGGGGAGGGGAGGGATGCAGGATGATGTGCTCGCGCTCGACCTCGACCTTCGCCTCCGGATAGGCGGCCATCGCCAGCTTCAGGGCGCTGGTGAACTCAGGCTTGAAATGGAACATCTTCTGGATGCCGGCGCCGAACTGCTGGTAGAGCGCCGCCCAGCGGACGGTGGTGCGCTTGTCCAGCGTGTGCAGGCGGTAGGCCAGCCAGATATAGGCGTCGAGCGCCATCGACTTGCCGGATATCTGGCGGATCGCGGCATCGCGCACCGGCACGGGGTGCTCGCGCAGTGCCCGGAAGAAATTCTCCGACAACTCGACCTTGTCGGTCCAGAGGCTGCCCTGGCGCGGATCGGTGGAGTTGCCGAAGGTGATCGCCTTGCTGACGATGGTCTCGTTGGCGCGCACCTCCGACTCGCCCGGTCCGTCCCAGAAGAAGGCGAGGTTGGCCGAGCTGATCCGGCTCGCCTGCTCCTTCACGTCCCGGTAGGTCTTGCCGCCCGCGGACAGGCCCATCCGCTCCAGCCACTCGTTCATCGAGCGGCCGAGCTCCACCTCGCGGCTGCCCGACTGGATGGCCTTGGTCTGCAGATAGAGCAGGATCATGCGGGCGCGGGAGCCGAACGGAATGCCCAGCGGATTGCCCTGGCGGTCCGTACCCGACTGGACGACCAGCGTGACCCGGTGCCCGTGGCGGACCCAGCGCTCGCCCTGGAATTCACGGTGCGGGAGCGCGGTCAGGCAGAATCCGCTATAGGTGATGCCCAGGCTCTCCTGCTCGGAGGCCATGACCTCTGCGGCCACCTCGACGAGCCGCTTCTCCTCCTTGGTCTGCGCCATCTGGAGGGCGGCCTCGCGGCCATGGGTCAGGATCAGTTGGTGGACGTCGCTCATGCCGTGCAGCCTCTGTCCGATCGCCTTGCCGAGTCAACTTGGACGATGCCGATAGAAGCCTAGTTGGAAGTTATTTGTTCCAACTAATTGTATGCTCGGCAGAGTCCAGGGGATATCCCTGGTTCCATCGGCATCGTCCAAGGATTCATCGGCGGAGTCCAGGGGATAACGGCGCCGGGGAATGGGGGGGCCGGTGCGCCGATCGGCAAAGGCCAGGGGATAAGTGCCGTGCCGCGTGCGGCGGAATGCCGAATCGGCGGTTCCCTCACAGGCCCCGCTGCATCGGTAAAGTCCAAGCGCCGGGCATGCCGGTCGGGGCCCGGGAACGCTGCGCCTCCGGTCCCGCGTTCAGCCAGCCGCCGCCGCCCGCCCGCGGGATGTTGGCAGAAACGGTGGGGTCGTTGTCATTGCCGCCAAGCGGCGGGCCGGCGACAATGACGCATCAGCTTTCCGGGTGCGCCATGCGACCGACCTCTTCCCGCCTACCGACTCCCGACGCCGCGGCGCCTGTCCGGCACGTGGTGTTCGTCATCTTCCCCGGCTTCGAGATCCTCGATCTCAGCGGGCCGCTGTCGATCTTCTTCAATGCGAACCGGGTGACCGAACCGGCGCGCGACGGGGAGCCCGCCTACCGGATCGAGGTGGTCGCCACCAGGGCCGGCCGGGTCGACTCCCAGCAGGGGCTGGGAACCATCGCGGAGCGCGGCCTGCCGCCGCCGGGGGAGGCGATCGACACGCTCGTCGTGATCGGCGGCTCGGGCGTGCACGCGGCGGCGGAGGAAGCGGAGCTGGTCGGCTGGCTGCGGCGGACCGCGCCCTTCGTGCGGCGTGTCTGCGCGGTCTGCACCGGGGCCTTCCTGCTGGCGCGGGCGGGCCTGCTGGACGGCCGGCGCGCCACCACCCATTGGGCCTCCTGCCCGGCCCTGGCGAAGGAGTATGCCGCCGTCGCGGTGGAGCCGGATGCGATCCATGTCGCCGACGGCAATGTCTATACCTCCGCCGGCATCACCGCCGGCATGGATTTGGGGCTGGCCCTGGTCGAGGAGGATTTCGGCCGGCCGGTGGCCATGGCGGTGGCGCGCTGGCTGGTCATGTTCGCCAAGCGGCCCGGCGGCCAGTCCCAGTTCAGCACCCACCTGGCGGCCCAGATGACGGAGCATGGGCCGATCCGCAAGCTGCAGGAATGGGTGCTGGACCATCTGGCGTCCGACCTCAGCGTGCCGGTCCTGGCCGGCCGCGCCGGCATGAGCCCGCGGAACTTCGCCCGCGTGTTCGTCCGTGAGACGGGCACGACGCCGGCGGACTTCGTCGAACTCGCCCGCGTCGAGGCCGCCCGCCGCCAGCTGGAGGAGAGCGCCCTGCCGGTCGACGGCGTGGCCCGCCAATGCGGGTTCGGCACGGCGGAAGCCATGCGCCGGAGCTTCCAGCGGCGCCTGAGGATCAGCCCCCAGGACTACCGGGCACGGTTCCGCACGCCGGGGGGTGACGAGGGCGCCGCCCTGCCGGGCTCAGGGCCCCCGCCGCCGATGCCGCCGGGCATGTTGCACTAACGGAATTATCCGGACGGCGCGGGCCGGCCGCTCCGGCACCGCCCCGTCCGGTCCTGCCCCGCAGGGGGCCGATCCATCCATCAGGAGAAACGGCATGGCTGTCCGCCATCGCATCCGATTGCTTTGTGCCGCCCTCGCCCTGGCCCTGTTCGGGACCTCGGCGCCGGCGCAGGAGCGCCCCACCGGCCGGGCGCGGCCCGTGATCGCCGTCGTCTCCGCCAACGAGGGGACCGAGACGATCGACTTCATGGTGCCGTTCGGCGTGCTGTCCACCGCCGGCGTGGGCGAGGTCGTGCCCGTGTCGGTGGAGAGCGGTCCCGTCACGCTGGTGCCGGCGCTGACGGTGGAAACCGGGACCAACCTGGCGCAGTTCGACGCCGCGCATCCCGCGGGGGCCGACTATGTGATCGTCCCGGCCCTCCGGGAGCGGGACAACCCGCACGTGATCGCCTGGCTGAAGGCCCAGGCCGCCAAGGGCGCCGTGCTGGTCAGCATCTGCAACGGCGCTGCCACCCTCGCGGCGACGGGGCTGCTCGACGGCCGTCCCGCGACCGCGCATTTCACCGAGATCGACAATTTCGCCGAGGATTTCCCGAGGGTCCGCTGGACGAAGAACCGGCGCTACCTGCGCGACGGCAAGGTCATGACCACGGCCGGCATATCGGCCGCCCTGCCGGCGTCCCTGGCGCTGGTCGAGATGATCGGCGGGCCGGAAGCGGCGGCGGAGGTGGCCGCCAGGATCGGCGTCGCCTCCTGGGGCCCGGACCACGACAGCGGGGCCTTCCGCCTGTCGGCCCGCCATGTCACGACGGCCGCCTGGAACCTCGTCCGGTTCTGGGAGCACGAGACCGTCGGCATTCCGGTGGCCGCCGGGATCGACGAGATCGCGCTCGCACTGGCGGCGGACGCCCACAGCCGCACCTTCCGGACCAGGGTCGACAGCATGACGGAGGACGGCCGGCCGGTTGCCAGCCGCCACGGCCTCACGGTGCTGGGCACCGCCGCCGACCGCCGGAGGATCGACCGTGTCGTCGCCGCGCCGGCCGCGGGCCAGCCGCCCGCCAGGGCCCTGGATGAGGCGCTCTCGGCGATCCGGGGCGCCTATGACACGCGCACCGCGGAATTCGTGGCCATGCAGCTCGAATATCCGGGCCTGCCGGCCGCGCGCTGACCCGACGCTCGCCGACCAAATCCCACGATCCCTTTCGAGGAGTTCAGACAATGCTGCGCAAATTGAGTTCTGTGATCGCCCTGGCCCTGTGCTGCCTGTTCCCGGTACCCGACGCGGCGGCGATGGACGTCGCGACCATGCTCGGCAAGGTCGAGGCCGTGCGCGGATCGGGCCCGTTCGCGATGTTCTCCAGCGACATGCGGCTCCTCTCGGGGGAGGTCAAGGTCGCGGGACAGGCGCTGAAGGAGGAACGCCTGGCGGCCGTCGCCGCCGGACGGACCCCGGCCTATTGCCCGCCGGAGAGCGGCGGGTCCATCACGCAGGACGACGTCCTGGAGAGCCTGCAGGCCGTGCCGCCGGAGGAGCGGTCCAGGACGGAGCTTAAGGACGCGCTCCGCGCGCGGCTCGCCCGCAAGTTCCCGTGCCCCTCCTGATCCGACCGCCGCGGACCCGCCCGGCCCGTGCCGCCGGCCTAGAGGATCAGGTCCAGCGATGCCGCCGGGAGGCCGAACATCCGGCTGAACGTCCGGCTGAAATGCGCCGAGTCCGCGAATCCCGCCTCGTGCGCCGCCACGGTCAGGGACGATCCGGCGGCGGCGCATTCCACGGCGCGCGTGAGGCGGCGCCACAGCAGGTAGGTCTTGAAGGGAAGCCCGACCTCGGCGGCGAACAGGTGGCGGAACCGGTCGTCCGACAGGCAGGCCGCCGCAGCCGCGTCCTTGAGGGTGACGCGGTCGCCGAGGCGCGCGCCGATGCTGTCCAGCGCCCGCACGATGCGCGGGTCCAGGCTGCGCAGCGGCGGGGCGCCGCCCGCCAGGCTGTCCAGGAAGGCCCTGCCGATGGCGGCGACCGCCCCGTCCTCCAGCCGTGGCTCCGACCAGATGTCGGCGAGCTTCGCCGGCATGTCCGCGGCAAGGTCCGCCTCCAGCCTGGCGACCGGGGCCCCCGCGATGCGGTTCAGCAGCGCTTGGCCCATCCGGCTCTCGGGCTCGACGAAGAGGTGCGCGTTCCGGCCCTCCGGCTCGAAGGCGTGGGAGACATCCGGGGCGACCAGGACGAGGGGGCCCTCGGCCCGCGCATCCTCCGTCCGGATCGCGAAGCGTCCGCCGGCGGAGACGGTGATCTGGATCGCGTGATGGGCATGCAGCCGCGTCGTCGCCTCGCGCGACGGCACGTCAAAGGCCCAGAGGCTGGCGCCTTCCCACAGCACGATCCGCCCCCGCCCAACGGCCCGCATGCATCTCCCCCTGCTGCGCCCAGGATATTCGGTGCACCGCGGCAAGTCAGCCGCTGCGTTCAAGCACGCGGCTCCCGCGGCCGGTACCGTCCTGACGACAAGACATGCGCCGCAAGCGGCGCCGGAAAGGACCCAGAAATGCCGATCGATCCTTCGCGCCGGGCGCTCCTGCTCGGCATCCCCGCCGTCGTGCTCGCGGCGGCCGCGCTCACGGGTTGCGCCATGATGCACCCGATGCCCGACAACCTGGACCTGGCGCTTCAGAAGAGCACCAAGGCGGGCCTCTACACCGCGGCCATGGCGCCGCAGGTCCAGCCCGTCGCGGTCGGGCCGATGCATGCCTGGACGGTGACCCTCCGCACGCCCGCGGGCGCCCCCGTCCAGGCCGCCCGCATCGCGGTCGACGGCGGCATGCCCCAGCACGGCCACGGCCTGCCGACGGCGCCGCGGGTGACGAAGCAGCTCGGCGACGGCCGCTACCTGGTCGAAGGCATGAAGTTCAACATGGGGGGCTGGTGGACCCTCGACCTCGCCATCGACGGGCCGGCGGGACCGGACACCGTCACCTTCAACCTCGTGCTCTGAGGAGGCCGCGGTGCGCCGGGCAGCCGTCATTCTCACATCGGTGGTGATCGGGGCCGGAACGCTGGCGGCCAGCCTCCATGCCGCGGCCGGCCCGGGCGCGGGCTGGACGGAGGCGGAGCGCGCGCTGATCCGGTCGCTGGCGCTCGACGCGCTGCCGCCGACGCCGGCGGACCCCTCCAACAGGGTGGCCGACGACCCCCGCGCCGCGGAACTCGGCCGCGCCCTCTTCTTCGACGCGCGGCTCAGCGCCGACGGCCGGGTCTCTTGCGCCACCTGCCACCGGCCGGAGCGGCAGTTCCAGGACGACCTGCCGCTGGCCAAGGGCGTCGGCACGACAGACCGGCGCACGATGCCGATCGCCGGCATGGCGCACAGCCCCTTCCTGTTCTGGGACGGGCGCAAGGACAGCCTGTGGTCGCAGGCGCTCGGCCCCCTGGAAAACGCCGTCGAGCATGGCGGCACCCGCACCCAGTACGCCCGCCTCGTCGCGGAGCACTACCGTGGTCCCTACGAGGCCGTGTTCGGGCTGCTGCCGGAGGTGCGTCACCTGCCGCCCCATGCCGGCCCGGTCGCCGATCCGGCGGCGGCCGCGGCCTGGGCGGCGATGGCGGAGGGCGACCGCGAGGCGGTGAACCGGGTATTCGCCAACATCGGCAAGGCCATCGCGGCGTTCGAGCGGACGATCGCGCCCGCCCCGACGCGGTTCGACGCCTATGCGTCCGCGCTCGGCTCCGGCGGGAGCGCGTCGATCCTCACCAAGGACGAGGTGGCGGGCCTGCGCCTCTTCATCGGCAAGGGCGAATGCGTCAACTGCCACAACGGCCCGCTCCTGACCGACAACCATTTCCACAACACCGGCGTGCCGGCGGTTCCGGGACTTCCCGAGGACCGGGGCCGGGCCGCTGGCGCGGCGCTGGTGCGCGAGGACCCGTTCAACTGCCTGGGCAAGTACAGCGACGCGGGGGAGGGCGGCTGCGCCGAGCTGCGATTCATGGCGGCGGACGGGCATGAGCTCCTGCGCGCCTTCAAGACCCCGTCGCTGCGCGGTGCCGCCAGCAGGCCGCCGTTCATGCATGCCGGCCAGTTCGCCGCGCTGGCGGACGTGGTGGCGCATTACAACGCCGCCCCGGCTGCCCCGGCCGGCCACAGCGAACTCCGCCCGCTGAGGCTGAGCCAGGCGGAACGGCGGCAGCTCATCGCCTTTCTCGCCACCCTGGACCCGAGCCCGGACGACGCGCGCCCCGGCGGTTCCTGACGCCGCTTCCGCCAGGCGTGAGGGAGACAGGCCGGCCCGGTCCGGGGCAGGTGCCGTCAGTGGGCGTGGGCGGCGGGCGCGGTCCAGCCGGCCAGCTCGGGGTTCAGCATGCCGGCGATCATGGCGACGTGGGCGGTGACCAGGAAGACGCCGACCAGCACCGCATGCAGCTTCAGCTTCTGCCGCTCGCCCGCGCGGCGGCCCAGCAGGCCGGCGTCCAGCAGGGCGATGCCGCCCAGCGGCACCACGCCCAGCAGGTAGAAGCCGACCGCGACCATGTCGATGGGCCCGCGCCACTGCCCGCTCTCGGTCAGCGGCACCACCGCCGTCTGCATCAGGTAGACGAAGACGCCGGCGAAATAGGCCCCGGCGGCGATGCCGGCCCAGCGGTTGACCCGCCGCACCGCACCGCGCAGGTCGCGGGTGAACAGCACGTGCAGCTCGGTGATGGCGATGGTCTCGGCAAGCACGACCGGGATCGCCATGAACAGCAGCAGCCGCAGGGGATCGGTCAGCAGTTCCATGTAGTTGGTCATCTGCATGGCAGGGGCCTCCTGGTTGGGGCGGCGGCGGGCAGGCGCGCCGTCCCGCGTATGTCCGGCCCACCGATAGCCCCGGCCGGGCCGCCCCTCTTTGTGCCGGCGCAAACTCGCCGCCGGGGACCGGGCGGCGGCGCGGGATTGATCCAGCGCAAGGACCGGCGGGCGCGTCCGGGCGATGATCGCGGGCGAGGCCAGGCGGAAGGTTCGGCATGTCGGGGTCGGTCTACAGCGCGCACAAGCTCCTGCGGCACCCCGAGCGCGTCGCCGCCTGGCTGGAGGGACGGCCGGCGGCGCCGGTGCATGTGCGCATCAAGCCGATGAACCGGTGCAACCACGCCTGCTGGTACTGCGCCTATCGCGCCGACGGGCTGCAGCTGGGCGAGGAGATGGACGAGGGCGACCGGCTGCCGGCCGACACGCTGCGCGGCATCGCCCGCGACCTCGTCGGCATGGGCGTCCGGGCCGTCACCTTCTCCGGCGGCGGTGAGCCGCTGCTCTACCGCGAGCTGCCCGAGATCGTGGAGATCCTGGGGTCGGGCGGGGTGCAGGTGGCGGCGCTGACCAACGGGTCCAACCTGAAGGGCCGGATGGCGGACGCCTTCGCCCGCTTCGGCACCTGGGTGCGCGTCTCGGTGGACGCGGTGGACGATGCCTCCTACGCAAGGGCGCGGGGGATCGGGCCGGGGCAGTTCACCCGGCTGCTCCGCACCATGAGGGAGTTCGCGGACCGCGGCAGCCGCTGCACGCTGGGCGTCAGCCTGATCGTCGGGGCGGAGAACGCCGGCCGCGTCGCCGAGGCCTGCGCCCTGTTCAAGGAGGCCGGGGCGGCGCACGTGAAGCTGTCGGGCGTCGTGGTCGGCAACGACCACGCGGCCAACGAGGCCTACCACGCGCCCCTGCGCGCCGTCGTCGGCGACCAGATCGCGCAGGCGCGCCGGCTGGAGGATGCGGGCTTCGCCGTCGTCGACCACTACCACGCGCTGCCCGAGCGCTTCGACAAGCCGTACCGCCGCTGCCCGATGATGCGCTTCCTGACGGTCATCGGCGCCGACGGCTGCGTCTATGCCTGCCAGGACAAGGCCTACACGGAGGCCGGGCGCATCGGCGCGCTGGCCGGCCGCTCCTTCCGGGAGTTCTGGTTCTCCGTGGAGACGCAGGCCTTCCTGGCCGGGTTCGATCCCGCGGCCGGCTGTTCCCACCATTGCGTGTCGCACGCCAAGAACCTGATGTTGGACGAGGTCGCCCGGCTGGACTCCGGCCATGGCGCCTTCGTCTGAGCCGCGGCGGCCGGAACCCCGGAGGGGGGCGGCGCATTCCGCTTGCCGACGGCCCGCCTTCCCCACGACGCCGGAGAACGACGATGCCCCGACATGATGCCTCCGCCCCCGCCGTGCCGCGCACGGTGGAATCCATGCTGGAGGCGGTGCTGCCGACGCTCCGGCCGGTGGCAGGGACCGAGGAGGCGGGGCTGCGGCAGGCGGCCGGGCGGGTGCTGGCGCGGGACGTGGTGGCCGCCGGGCCGGTGCCGGGCTTCGCCCGCTCCGCCGTGGACGGCTACGCCCTGCCGCCGCCGGAGGGGGAGGCCGGCCTGGCCGCCGTCCTGCCGGTGCGCGCCCGGGTGGCGGCCGGCGACGATGCCGGGGCGCTGCCGCCGGGGCCGGGGGCGGTGCGCATCTTCACCGGCGGCGCCATCCCGCCGGGCTGCGACCGGGTGGTCATGCAGGAGGACTGCCGGGAGGCGGGCGGCACGGTCCATGTGCGCGCCGTGCCGCCGGCGGGCGCCAATATCCGCCTGCCCGGCGACGATCTGGCCGCCGGCGCGGTCGCCCTTGCCGCCGGCACGCTGCTGGACCCGCGCCACCTCGCCGTCGCCGCCTCGCTGGGGCTGACCGCGCTGCCGGTGCGGCGGCGCCCGCGCGTCGGGGTGCTGTCCACCGGCAGCGAGCTGGTGGAGCCCGGGGAGGCGCTGCCGCCCGGGCGCATCTACAACTCCAACCGCTTCCTGATGTGCGGCTTGGTCGAAGCGGCCGGCATGGAGGCGGTCGACCTCGGCACGGTGCCGGACGACCCGGCGGCGACCCGCGCGGTGCTGGCGCGGGCGGCCGGCTGCGACGCCATCGCCACCAGCGGCGGCGTCTCGGTCGGCGAGGAGGATCATGTCCGCGCCGCGGTGGAGGCGGTCGGCGGCCGCATCGACCACTGGAAGCTGGCGATCAAGCCGGGCAAGCCGCTCGCCGTCGGGACGCTGCCGGGGGAGGGGGGGCGGGAGGTGCTGTTCCTCGGCCTGCCCGGCAACCCCAACGCCGTCTTCGTGACGCTCTGCCTTGCCGGGCTGCCGCTGCTGCGGGTGCTGGCCGGGCTGCCCTACCGGGCGCCGCGGACCTTCACCGTGCGCTGCGCCGAGGGGTTCCGGCGGGCGCCCGGGCGGCGGGAGTACGTGCCGGTGCGCCTGTCGCGCGATGCGGACGGCATCCCCGCGGCCAGCCGGCTCGGCACCGGCGGGTCGGCGCAGCAGGCCCGGCTGGCCGCCGCCGACGCGCTGATGGTGGTGCCGGCCGAGACGGGGGACGTCCGGGCCGGCGACCTGCTGGACGCCATCGCCGTCCCGGACCTGATCCGCGCCGACGCGGCCTGAGCCGCGGCGCGTCGCCGCCCCGGTCCCGGCCGGCCCCCGCGCGGCGGAGCCGGAGGGACGCGGGGGCGGGCGGTCCTCAGCCCGGGCGGCCGTCGGCGCGCGGGCGGACCAGGATCGGGGCGTAGACCAGGACGAACAGCCCGAAGGCGCCGATCCAGCCCAGCCCGGCGATCATCAGGGCCGGGTGGTAGGCCGCGCCGAACCCGGCCAGGAACACCCGGGCGAGCGCCGCGGCGGTCAGCAGGACGTAGGCCGCCACCGTCGGCCAGGACGCCACCACGTCGCGCCCGGTGTGGCCCAGCGACGCCCGCGACATGACCGCCAGGATCATGGTGGCGAAGGCGCCCAGGGTGAAGGCGTGCATCCAGTGGGCGGCGAAGCCGGCGCCGGCCAGCAGCCAGGCCGCCTTCAGCGCCAGCCCGACCGGGACCCAGGCGTAGCCGACGTGCAGGATGGCGAGGATCGGCTGCGACAGGGTGCGCCAGCCGTGCCAGCCGGCGAGGCGGGCCAGGGTGACCGCGGCGGCCGCGGCGGCCGTGATCCCGGCCAGGGCCCCGTCGGGTGCCGCCTGGTCGGCCACCGCCATCGCCAGCAGCGTCGCCAGCGCGGCGCGCTCCAGCCAAGGGCGCGGCGCGATCTCCACCGGGCGGCCGACGCGCTTCATGGCGCTCGACGTGAAGGAGGGGACGATGCGGCCGCCGATCATGACGACCATCAGCAGCACCATGTCGACCGCCAGCAGGATGCCGGCCCGCCAGGTGCCGGCCTCGGCCAGGTTGCCGTCCAGGTGGCACAGCAGGTTGGCCAGGAACAGGCCGCCCAGCATGGCGGGGAAGGGATAGTTGCGCCGGTTGCCGGAACGCACCAGCGACGGCAGCAGCGTCGCCGCCAGCGCCGGGAAGAAGGCGAGGTCGGCCGCGGCCGCCAGCAGGGGCGGGAAGGGGAAGATCGGGTTGACCGCGACGCGGCCCAGCAGCCAGACGGACGTCAGCAGCACCAGCGGACGGCCGGCATAGCCGCGCCCGCCGGTCCAGTTGGGCACGGCCGTCAGCAGGAAGCCGCCGACCGCCGCGGCGACGAACCCGAACAGCATCTCGTGCATGTGCCACTGCACGGTATCCCAGGAGCCGGCCACCGGCAGGCCGTACAGCAGGATGGCGAGCCAGACGGCCAGCGCCAGCACGGCCTGCAGGCCGGACAGCAGGAAGAAGGGGCGGAAACCGTAGTCGAACAGCGCCACCCGGCGGGCGGGTGCCGCAGCGGGGCGCGGGGAGGGCGCCTCCGACAGGGGGATGAAGCTCATGGCTGTGACCTCGAGGGGGCCGCGGCGCCGTGCGGGCGCGGCGGCGGGAAGGGGCCCGACGGCACGGCGCCGGACGCCGCGTCGCGCAGCGCCCCCACCAGCTCGTCGGGGTCGACGGCGTAGGCGGCGGCAGCCTCGGCGACCGTCATGAACGGGGCCATGACGCAGCCGGGGCAGGCCATGCCGCGGGCGAGGAAGACGGCGCCCAGCTCGGGGCGGACCTCCAGCACCACGGCGACCAGGTCGCCGGGGCCGGGCAGGGGGCCGGCCGGGGAGTCGTCCCGGTCGGGAGGCGTCGGGGAACGGCGCGGGGGGATGGTGTCCATGGTTCCAGGTCTCCTCATGGACCCCGATCCTGCCACGCGGGCGCCGGCGCCTCTTTGCGCAGGCGCAAGCACGGGGACGCGCGCGTCGGTGTCCGGGGGTCAGGGACCCGGCTTGGGCGCCGGCTTCGGCGCCGGCAGGTCCTCCGCCAGGGACACCAGCGCGTGCGGCTTGCGCACGATGACGTGCTGGCGCCCGCTCTCCACGATGCCCTGCTCCTCCCAGGCGCTCATGATCCGGCTGACGGTGTGCAGGGTGGTGCCGGTCATCTCCGCCACGTCCTGGCGGGACAGCGGGAAGTCGATCTCCACCCCGCCCTCGGCGCGGCGGCCGGCCTGCCGGACCAGCCGAACGAGCGCGCCGGCGACGCGCCGCTCCACCCGCGCGGTGGACAGCTCGCGCACCCGCACCTGCATCTCCTGCAGCCGGGCGCCCAGCATGGTGAGCGAGTTCAGGGCGATGTCGGGGTGCCGGCGCATCAGCCCCTGCATGGTCTCCGCCGACCAGAAGATCTCCACGCTGTCGACCACCGCCACCGCGTCGGCGGGATAGCCGCCGCTCATGAACATGGCCAGCGTCCCGAACATCTCCCCCGGCCCGACGAAGCGCATGACCGCCTGGCCGCCGTCCGGGCCGGTCTGCTGGATCTTCACCCGGCCGTCGATCAGCGCGTGGCAGGTGTGGCAGGGGTCTCCCTGGGCGAAGATCTGCTCGCCCCTGGGGACCCGGCGCGTGTGCGCCTTGGCGATGACGTCGGCGTGGGCGGCGGCGTCCAGCCCCTGGAACAGGCTCATGCCGTGCAGGATGGCGGGGTCCGGCCGCAGCGAGGCGTGGGGCATGGGGCTGATCCTGCGCAAGACGGTTCGATGTAGCGTCCTAAGTATTCGCAGGAAAAACTACGGCATCGATTGACATGGATCAATCCTGTCGAAGTTTGTTCCCCGACAAACTCCAGGACCCGGTCCGGGGATATTCCCTTGGTCACGACGCCGGACGTCGGCGAACGACCACAAGGATCAAGGCCATGCGCAGCATCCGCACCCTCCTCGGCACCACCACGCTCGGCGCCATCGCCCTGGCAGCCGCCTTCGGCATCGCGGGCACGGCCAACGCCGCCGAGGCGGCGCCGCCGGTCGCCGACATCATCCGCGACGCCACCGACCTGCCCGGCCCGATCGCCAAGCGCGGCCCGCAGACGGTCAAGGTCCACCTCGACACGGTGGAGGTGACCGGCAAGCTCGACGACGGCAGCAGCTACCGGTACTGGACCTTCAACGGCAAGGTCCCCGGCCCCTTCGTCCGCGTCCGCGTCGGCGACACGGTGGAGGTCACCATGAAGAACGACGACGGCAGCGTGATGATGCACAACGTCGACTTCCACTCGGTGACCGGCACCGGCGGCGGCGGCCACGCCACCATGGCGGCCCCGGGCGAGACCAAGGGCTTCACCTTCAAGGCGCTGAACCCCGGCCTCTACGTCTACCACTGCGCCACGCCGACGGTGGCCCAGCACATCGCCAACGGCATGTACGGGCTGATCCTGGTCGAGCCCGAGGGCGGGCTGCCCAAGGTCGACCGCGAATACTACGTCATGCAGGGCGAGATCTACACGGAGCAGGCGGTCGGCACCAAGGGAGAACTGACGGAGAGCTATGAGAAGCTGATCGCCGAGCAGCCCGAATACTACGTCTTCAACGGCTCGGCCGCGGCGCTGACCGGCGACAAGCGCCTCAAGGCCAAGGTCGGGGAGACGGTGCGCGTCTTCTTCGGGGTGGGCGGCCCCAACAAGACCTCGAGCTTCCATGTAATCGGCGAGATCTTCGACAAGGCCTACCCGCTGGCCGGCCTGACCTCGCCCCCGATGACCGACGTGCAGACCCTGACCGTGCCGCCGGGCGGCGCCGCGGTGGCGGAGATGAAGCTGGAGGTGCCCGGCAACTTCATCCTGGTCGACCACGCGCTGAGCCGGCTGGAACGCGGGCTGAAGGGCATCCTCGAGGTCGAGGGGCCGGCCAACCCGAAGGTCTTCAAGGAGGGCATCGAGCCCAAGGTCGGCCTCCGCCAGGGCGACTGAGTTTAACCCCTTACCCTCTCGACTTGGCGGCGGCACTCCCCTGTGCCGCCGTCTTTTTTTCGTCCGGAGCCGAACCGCCGCCAGTTTGACCCAGCGCAACAAGCCGGGCTCCCGTCCGTGGTCTTCTCCCGCCCGAGGGCCGGTCGCGGCCTTTGCCAGGAGAGATTCCGATGCAATCGACAAGAAGGTTATGGCTGCTGCTCAGCCTGCTCCTGATAGGGTCCTTCGCGGCCCTGGGCCTCATCGGCAAGGAGATCCACCGCCAGGCCCCGCCCATCCCCGCCGTCGTGGCGACGGAGACGGGCGAGGTCCTCTACACCCGTGACGACATCGAGACCGGCCGCCTGGTCTGGCAGACCACCGGCGGCCAGCAGGTCGGCTCCATCTGGGGCCACGGCGGCTACCTCGCCCCGGACTGGTCGGCCGACTGGCTGCACCGCGAGGCGGTCGCCCTGCTCGACCTCTGGGCCGGGCGCGAGCACGGCTCCGCCTACGACGCCCTGCTGCCGGAGCATCAGGCGGCGCTGCGCGGCCGGCTGACCGGCACCATCCGCGCCAACACCTACGACGCGGACACCGGCACCATCATCGTGTCGAACGACCGCGCCGCGGCGATCCGCCAGGTGGCGGCGCACTTCGAGGCGCTGTTCTCCGACGCGGCCAGCCACCGGGCGCTGCGCGAGGACTACGCCATCGCCAACGGCGCCGTGCCGGACGCGGCGCACCGCCGGGCCATGGCGTCCTTCTTCTTCTGGACCGCCTGGGCCGCCGGCACCGACCGTCCCGGCGACACCGTCACCTACACCAGCAACTGGCCGCACGAGCCGCTGATCGGCAACGTGCCCAGCACCGCCAACGTGACCTGGTCGGTCGCCAGCATCGTGCTGCTGATCGCCGGCATCGGCCTGCTGGTGTGGCAGCACGCCCGCGCCCGGCACGACGAGGCCCCCCGCGCCCCCGGCGCCGACCCGCTGCTGACGCTGAAGCCGACCCCGTCCATGAAGGCCACGGGCAAGTACTTCCTGACCGTCATCGGCCTGTTCCTGGCCCAGGTGGGCCTGGGCGCCATGACCGCCCACTACGCGGTCGAGGGCCACGACTTCTACGGCATCCCTGTCGCCGACATCCTGCCCTACGCGGTCACCCGCACCTGGCACACCCAGCTGGCGGTGTTCTGGATCGCCACCGCCTGGCTGGCCACCGGCCTCTACATCGCCCCGGCCATCTCCGGGCACGAGCCGCGCTTCCAGAAGCTGGGCGTGAACCTGCTGTGGGGAGCGCTGGTCCTGGTCGTCGTCGGCTCGCTGGCCGGCGAGTGGCTGGGCGTCCAGCAGAAGCTGGGCCTGGACCTGAACTTCTACTTCGGCCACCAGGGCTACGAATTCGTGGACCTGGGCCGGTTCTGGCAGATCCTGCTGTTCGTCGGGCTGATGCTGTGGCTGGTGCTGGTTGGCCGCGCCCTGTGGCCGGCGCTCCGGTCCAGCACGGAAAGCGGCCCGGTGCTGTGGATCCTGTTCCTGTCCACGGTCGCCATCGGCCTGTTCTATGCCGCCGGCTTCATGTGGGGCAAGCACACCCACATCAGCATGGTGGAGTACTGGCGCTGGTGGGTCGTCCACCTGTGGGTGGAGGGCTTCTTCGAGGTGTTCGCCAGCGCGGTCATCTCGCTGATCTTCGTGCGGCTCGGCCTGGTCCGGGCGGCCACCGCCAACGTCGCGGTGCTGAGCACCACCATCGTCTTCCTGTTCGGCGGCGTGTTGGGCACGCTGCACCACCTGTACTTCTCCGGCACGCCGGTGTCGGTGATCGCCGTCGGCGCCGTGTTCTCCGCCCTGGAGATCGTGCCGCTGGCGCTGGTCGGCGCGGAGGCCTACGAGACCTACCGCCACACCAAGGCCGCGCCCTGGGTGCAGACCTACAAGTGGCCGATCCTGTTCTTCGTCGCCGTGTCCTTCTGGAACCTGCTGGGCGCCGGCGTCTTCGGCTTCCTCATCAACCCGCCGATCTCGCTGTACTACGTGCAGGGCCTGAACCTGACCGCCAACCATGCCCACAGCGCGCTGTTCGGCGTGTACGGCATGCTGGGCATCGGGCTGATGCTCTTCTGCCTGCGCGGGCTCGCCCCGCGGACGGCGTGGAGCGACCGGACGCTCGCCTGGACCTTCTGGTCGCTGAACGGCGGGCTGATGGGCATGGTGGTGCTGTCGCTGCTGCCGGCCGGCATCGTCCAGGCCTGGGCCAGCGTCGCCGAGGGGCTGTGGTACGCCCGATCCGCGGAGTTCGTGCACTCGCCGCTGATGGAGACGCTGGTCTGGCTGCGCGTGCCCGGCGACATCCTGTTCAGCGCCGGCGCCTTCGCCCTGGCCGTCTTCGCCTGGCGGCTGGTGCGGGGCGTGGCGGCCCAGAACGCCGCCCGCAAGCTGCCGGCCGGCAAGGCCTCCGCCACCCCGGCCGAGTGACCGCGTGACTTCCTGGGGGAGGCGCCCCGGCGCCTCCCCGCCTTTACCCGACAAGGGAGGCGCCCCGGCGCCTCCCCCTTTCCCCCGACAAGAGATCAGATGAGGCGACCGCCATGGACCCCCGTGCGCTTGCCCGCTACCGGGACCTCCAGGTCCCCCGCTACACCAGCTACCCGCCCTCTCCCGCCTTCCACGCGGGCGTGCGGGCGGAGGACTACCGGCGCTGGCTGGGCGGGCTGCCGGCCGACGCCGTCGGCTCGCTCTACCTGCACGTCCCCTTCTGCCGCAGCATGTGCTGGTACTGCGGCTGCCACACCACCATCACCCACGAGGACGCTCCCATCGTCGACTATCTCGGCACGCTGCGCCGGGAGGTCGAGACGGTGGCGGACGCCCTGCCGCACCGGCTGGACGTGGCGCATGTCCATTTCGGCGGCGGCACCCCGACCATCCTGGAGCCCGCCGACTTCGCGGCGCTGCTGGACCTGCTGCGCCGCCGCTTCGGGCTGCGCGGCGACGCGGAGGTCGCGGTCGAGATCGACCCGCGCCGCCTGACCCGCCCCATGGCGGCGGCGCTGGGAAGCAGCGGCGTGACCCGCGCCAGCCTGGGCGTGCAGACCTTCGACCCGGTGGTGCAGGCCGCCATCAACCGCATCCAGGGCTTCGGGCAGACCCGCGCCGTCGCGGCCGGGCTGCGCGCCGCCGGGATCGCCGGCATCAACCTCGACCTCATCTACGGCCTGCCGCACCAGACCGAGGCCGCCTGCGTGGAGACGGTGCGGCGCTGCCTGGAGCTGGCGCCGGAGCGGTTCTCCGTCTTCGGCTACGCCCACGTGCCCGACTTCAAGCCGCACCAGAAGCGCATCGACCCGGCGGCCCTGCCGGACGGCGCCGCCCGCCACGCCCAGGCGGAGGCCATCGCGGACGCGCTGGTGGCGGCCGGCTACGTGCGCGTCGGCCTCGACCATTTCGCCCGGCCGGACGACGCGCTGGCCCGGGCCCAGGCGGAGGGGCGGCTGCACCGCAACTTCCAGGGCTACACCACCGACCCCGCCGACGTGCTGCTGGGCTTCGGCGCCTCCGCCATCGGCCGGCTGCCCCAGGGCTACGTCCAGAACGCGGTCAACCTCGGCACCTACGCCAGGACCGTCGCCGAGGCCGGCCTCACCACCGCCAAGGGCTACGCGCTCTCGGCGGAGGACCGGCTGCGGGGCGAGTTGATCGAGCGGCTGATGTGCGACCTCTCGGTCGACCTGGAGGCGGTCGGCGCCCGCCATGGCACGACCCGCGGCGCGCTGCTGGACGGCGCCCCCGGCCTGCCCGGCCTGCTGGCCGACGGGCTCGCCCGGCTGGAGGGCGGGGTGCTGTCGGTGCCGGCGGAGGCGGCCCCCCTGGTCCGCGTCCTGGCCGCCCAGTTCGACGGCTTCCGCGCCAACCCGTCCCGCCCGCACGCGCGGGCGGTCTGATCCTTCCCGTCCAACCCCGAACGACCCCAGGAGGGCCATCCAATGCGTACCGAACTGATCCTCTTCCGCACCGACGCCCACGCCGCCCTGGCCCCCGCCGGCTCCGTCCCCGGCGAGGCCGGCGAGGGCGCCGTCGTCTGCGCCATCGACAACTGCCCGGACGAGGTGCCGGGCGAGGCGGTGCTGAAGCTGGTGCACAACCTCTACCCGGCGGCGGGCGTGACCCGGGTGGACTACGGCCAGCTGGCGGCGCACCGGGCCGGCACCTGCTGCGGCGGCGCCTGCGGGCGCTGAGGCCCTGCTTGGACGACCAAAAAAGGGCGCCGCTCCCGACGGAGCGGCGCCCTTCCTGTTCCGGGGCGGAGGGCGAGGGGCCGGGGGCTACTTCGCGGCGCCCAGCAGCTTCGCCATCGTCGCCTTGGCCTTCCCGGGGTGGCCGACTTGGCCGGCGGCGTCCAGGTTGGCGGCCTCGCCCACCACGACCGCGCCGACCATGCCCATGGCGTAGTGCGGGGCGCACTTGTAGCCGTAGACGCCGGGCTTGTCGAAGGTGACGGCGATCTCCTCGTTCATCTTGCCCTTGAACTCGGCGGCGCCCTCCGGGAGCATGCCCTTGATGCTCTCGGCATTGTGGCCCTTGTCGGTGGCGACGAACTTCACCGTGTCGCCCGGGGCCACCTTCAGCAGCGCCGGCTCGAACACCATGGCGCCTTCGGCACCTTTGTTCAGCATCTTCACCTGGTGCTCGGCGGCGCCGGCCGGGAGGGCCATGAGAAGAGTGGCGGCCAGCAGGACGGGGATACGCATCGATCTCTCCGGGGTTGCTCGGGCGGATCGTCCGCCCGACGGGATGGTCCGGATATAGGCCCGCCGCCCCGCCGCCTCTTTGATCCGCCGCAAACCCGCGGCAGGCATTGCGCAAAGGCCCGGTCTGCGCGAAGGCCCAGACTGCGCGAAGGCCCAGACTGCGCGAAGGCCTTTCCGGGGCCATTGCCGGTTGCCCGATCCCCGCGGAGGGCATAGCCTCCGGCTCCTGCCCCAGCCGATCGAACCGCAGGATGCCCCAGGACCCAAGCGCCGCCGGCCACCGTATCCTCCTCGTCGAGGACGACGAGGGGTTGGCGCCCCTCGTGGTGCGGCATCTCGCCGAGAGCGGCTTCGCGGCCTCCTGGGTCGCCGACGCGCGGGCCGCGGACGAGCACCTCCGGCGGGGTGGGGCGGACCTGGTCGTGCTCGACCTCATGCTGCCCGGCGAGGACGGGCTGTCGTTCTGCCGGCGCATCCGGCGCGAGCTGGACATCCCCATCATCATGGTGACCGCCCGCGGGCAGGAGGCCGACCGCATCCTGGGCCTCAGGCTGGGTGCCGACGACTACCTGCCGAAGCCCTTCAGCCTGTGGGAGCTGGAGGCGCGCATCCAGGCCGTGCTGCGCCGCGCCGGGGGCCGCCCGGCCCCGCCGTCCGTCCGCCACGCGGGTCCCTTCGCCATCGACCCCGCCAGGCGGTCGGTCACCGTCGACGGGCGCCCGCTGGACCTCACCCGCAGCGAGTTCGACCTGCTGGAGCGGCTGGCCTCAGAGCCCGGGCGCGTGTTCACCCGCGACCAGCTGCTGGAGTGCGTGCGCGGCGGCGGCACCGACGCCTTCGACCGGGCGGTGGACACCCACGTCAGCAACCTGCGCCGCAAGGTGGAGCCCGACCCGAAGGCGCCGCGCTACGTGAAGACGGTCTGGGGCGTCGGCTACCGGTTCGAGCTGCCATGAGGGGGCCGAGCCTCTTCCGCCTTCTCTACTGGCGCGTCCTGGCGCTGCTCGTCGTCTGCCTCGGCCTGCTGACGCTGGTGGGATTCTACTTCCAGGGCACCTACACCTACGGCGTCTGGCAGGGCGACCTGCAGGAGCAGGCGGCGTGGACGGCGCGGCACTGGCCGGCCGGAACCGGGCCGGCGGAGATGGCGCGCGCATGGCGCGAGGGCCATGCCGCGCTGCGCCTGACCGTGATCGCCGCGGACGGGTCGGTCCTGGGCGACAGCCATCCGGAACGCACGCCGGTCGACCTCGGGGCAACCGGCCTGGCACGCCTCATGGGCAAGGCGCCGCTGACCCTGGAAGGTCGGCCGGTCAACCTGGTCATCAGCCGGGGCGGGCAGCCGCCCTATCCGATGCATGGAGAGTTCCTGCCGATCCTGCTGGTCCTTGTCGCGGCGGCCGCACTGGTCCTCTGGCCGGTCACCCGGCGGGTGACGCGGACGGTGGACGACCTCTCCCGGCTGGCACGCCAGGTGGCGGACGGCCGTTTCGGGGAGATGCTGGAGCCCGGGCGCCGGCGCGAGCTGGCCGGGCTGGTCGCCTCCTTCAACGAGATGTCCCGGCGCCTGAAGGACGGGGAGGAGCGCCAGCGCCGCCTCATCGCCGACGTGTCCCACGAGCTGCGCTCGCCGCTGGGGCGGCTGCGGGCCCTGGCGGAGACCGTCGGCCGGCATCCCGCCGAGGCGCCGGCGCTGCTCGGCCGGGTCGACGCCGAGATCGCGCTGATGGACCGGCTCATCGGCGACATGCTGGAGGCCGTCCGCCTGGAGGCGGGGCAGGCCGCCCCGGCGATCCGCCCCGTCGCGGTGCAGGCCTTCGCCGCGGAGGTCCACGCCCGTCTCCTGCCGGGTTGCGAGGCGGCCGGCGTCCGGTTCGAGCTGCGCTCCGACGGCTCCGACGCCATGGCGGGGATCGATCCGGACCGGCTGTTCCAGGCCGTCGGCAACCTGGTGGAGAACGCCCTCGCCGCCACGGCCGGCCGGACGGACGCCCAGGTCGTCCTGGCCTGCGCGGCCGGTGGCGCGGGCTGGACCCTGGCCGTGGAGGACAACGGCGCCGGCATCGCCGCCGCCGACCTGCCCTACGTCTTCGACCGCTTCTACCGGGCGGAGCGGCACCGCGGGCACCGCCGCCCGGGCCGGGGCGGCGGCGTGGGCCTCGGCCTCGGCATCGCCCGGTCCATCGTCGAGGCCCATGGCGGCCGCCTGGTCCTGGAGGGCCGGCCCGGCGGCGGCACGGTGGCGCGCATCGACCTGCCGCTCGCCGGCGCATCCCCACACTTTCCCGACAGACGCCTCGAACGCGCCTGACATCCCGCCCGCATGCTGCCGGCCTGTCTGGCGGTCGGGGAAAGGTCGATGCGGGTTTTCCTGGTTCTGGCGCTGCTGGCCTCGTCCGCGCTGGCGGCCTACGGCGCCTGGGTGGTGGCGGACGGGTTCCTCGGCCGCCGCATCTGCGTGAACGGCTACTGCGCCACGTTCGGCGTTCTGCACCAGGGCTTCATCCCCCTGGCCGTGCTGCACGGCACCGCGGCGCTGGTGGCCTTCTGGGCCGCCCGCGCGTGCCTCCGCCGCCTGCGCGGCGCGGCCGGGGACTGAACCGCCATGTGGAAGCCGCTGGCCCTCGGCGGGCTGCTGCTGGCCCTCCTGCTCGCATTCGGGCTGCCGACCGGCAGCGGCGGCGCCGGGGACGACGCGTCCTGGCCGACCGTGGCCGTCGCCCGCGGGACGCTGGCCGAGACGGTGGCGGCGACCGGCATCGTCAAGGTCGCCGTCGGCGGCGAGGTGAAGGTGGGCGCCCAGGTTTCCGGCGTGGTCGCCCGCCTCGCGGTCGGGGTCGGCGACCGGGTGGAGCGGGGCGACCTGCTGGCGCAGATCGACGATGCGCGCCTGAGGGCGCAGCAGGACCTCCGCCGTGCCGAGCTGCGCGCCGCCCTGGCGGAGGTCGAGCTGGCCCGCGCGGAGGCCGAACGCAAGGCAAGGCTCGCCGGCACCGCCGCGGCGGCCGAGATCGACCGCAGCCGCTCGGCCCTGGCCTGGAAGTCCGCGCTGGCGCAGGCGGCGCGGGCGCGGCTGGAGGAGGCCGAGATCATGCTGGGGCAGGCCCGCGTCACGGCGCCCATCGCCGGCGTCATCGCGTCGGTGTCCACCTACCAGGGGGAGACGGTCGCCGCCAGCTTCCAGGCCCCGACCTTCGTGACCATCCTCGATCCCGCCAGGCTGGAGGTGCAGGCCTATGTCGACGAGGCCGACATCGGCCGCATCCGCGTCGGCCAGCCCGTCACCTTCCAGGTGGAGGCCTTCCGCGGCCGGCATCTACCCGGCGTGGTGCGGGCGGTGCAGCCCAGGGCGGTGCCGGTCAACAACGTCGTGACCTACGTCGTGGTCGTGGCGATCGGAGAGGCGCCGGCCGTGGAGCTGCGCCCGGAGATGACGGCGCACGTCACCGTCCCGCTGGAGCAGAGGGACGCCGTCCTGTCACTGCCCCGCGGCGCGGTGCTGGAAGAGGGCGGGGAGGCCTTCGCCCTGGTGAGGGGGGAGGACGGCTGGACCAGGCGCCCGCTGCGGCTTGGCCTGCGCACGCCGCAGCGGGTGGAGGTGCTGGACGGGCTGGGCGAGGGGGAGCGGGTGCTGGCCGACGCGCAGCGCTGGCGGGAGACGGCAGGGGAGGGCGCCAGGTGATCGAACTCGACGGCATCGCGAAGACCTACCGGCGGCCGGGGCTGCCGGACGTGCGGGCGCTGGACGGCGTCTCGCTGCGCGTCGACCCCGGGGAGTTCCTGGCCATCCTGGGGCCGAGCGGATCGGGCAAGAGCACGCTGATGAACATGCTGGGCCTGCTGGACCGGCCGGACGCCGGCACCTACTGGCTGCAGGGACGGGCGGTGCAGGATTTGGCAGAGGACGATCTCGCGGATATGCGCAACCGGACCATCGGCTTCGTCTTCCAGTCCTATCACCTGCTGGCGCGCACGACGGCGCTGGAGAACGTGCAGCTGCCGCTCCTCTACGCCGACCGGCGCGACTACAGGCGGCGGGCCGCGGCGGCGCTGGAGGCGGTGGGGCTGGGCGACCGGCTGCACCACCAGGCGCACGAGCTGTCCGGCGGGCAGCAGCAGCGCGTCGCCATCGCCCGCGCCATCGTCAACGAGCCGGCGCTGATCCTGGCGGACGAGCCCACCGGCAACCTCGACCCCGCCGCCGCCGACGGGATCATGGAGCTGTTCGCGGCGCAGAACCGGCGGGGCGTCACCCTGGTCCTCATCACCCATGACGAGGGCGTGGCCGCGCGGGCGCGCCGGGTGGTGCGCCTGGACGCCGGCGCCGTCCGGTCGGACCGGGTGCGGGAGGAAATGGCATGAACCGGGCGCTGATGCTCTCCATGGCGGCGGACCGGCTGGTCCGGCACAAGGGCCGCACGGCGCTGACCGGGCTCGCCTTCCTGCTGGCGGTCTACGTCACCACGCTGCTGCTGATCCTGGGCGGGGGCGCGCTGGGGGCGCTGGCCCGCTTCATCGACCAGGTATACCCGGTCGACACGGTGTCGCTCTACCCGATGGGGCCGGAGAAGCTGACCCTGCCCGACATCGAGGCGCTGATGGCCGGCGTGCCCGACCTGGCCGCGTGGGACCCGGTCGTGGAGGCCGGGGCCCGCGAGCTGAAGGTGGGGGAGCGCACCGCCCGGGTCCGCGTGTCCGGCTGGTCGGAGCGGGCGGCCCGGATCGGCCGGCGCGGGGTGGCGGCGGGGGAGTTCCTGTCGGCGGCGGACGTCCAAGGCCGGGCCGGCGTCGCCCTGGTCGGCCGCACCACGGCACGCCGGCTGTTCGGCGAGGCCGGCGCCGTGGGCCGCAGCCTCTTCATCGACGCCGTGCCGTTCGAGGTGAAGGGCGTGCTGGAGCCCTTCGGCGTCGATCCGCACGGCGACGACCAGGACGACATCGTCGTGCTGCCCTACACCACGCTCATGGAACGGATGCTGCGCGTGCCCACCGTCACGGGCGCCCGCTTCCTGGTGGAGCCGGCGGACCGGGTGGAGGCCGCCGCCGGCAGGGCGGCGGCCGTGCTGGCGGCCCGGCGCGGCTTGGCGCCGGGTCAGCCGAACGGGTTCAACCTGCGCACGCCGTCGGTCGTCCAGGCGGAGGTGGCGCGCGTCCGCACGCTGTTCCTGGGCTTCACCGCGGCCATCGGCGCGGTGGCCTTCCTGCTGGCGGCCAAGCTGGCCGCCGGCATCACCTTCGCCGTCGTGCGGGAGCGCACGCCGGAGCTGGGGCTGCGCAAGGCGGTGGGCGCCCGCCCCGCCGACCTGCAGATGCAGATCCTGGCGGAGGTCGGCCTCGTCGCCCTGGCCGCCGGGGTCCTGGGCATCGTCCTGGCCCGGGCGACGGCGCTGGCGCTGGGCCCCTGGCTGGCGGCGGCGGTAGGCATCCGCGACCTGGACGCTTCCGCCCCGGTCCTGGCGCTCGGCATGGCGGCGACGGTGGCGGCGGGGATCGCGGCGGCCTGGCTGCCGGCGCGGCGGGCGGCGCGGCTCGACCCGGTCGCGGCGCTGAGGTGACCCCGCGTGCTCTATCTCCGCTGCATCCCCTGGGAGCTCAGGCGCGGCGGGCCGCGCACCGTGCTGGCAGCGGCGGCCGTGGCGGTCGCCGTCGCCGCCGCGCTGGTGTCCCTGGCGCTGCGCGAGGGGGCCCGGGCGGAACTGGAGGCCGCCGCGGGCGGCCGCGGCCGCGACGGCTTCGTGGTGAAGGCGGCCTCGATGCCGCCCCGGCCAGGGCGCGGCGGCGGCTGGTCGCAATCGACCCGCCTGACGCTGCGGGATGCCGAGCTGCTGCGCGCAAACCTGCCCGGCGTGCTGGCAGTCTTGCCCGTCACCGAGGCCGAGCGGCGGGTGGCCCTGGGCGGCCGCGGCTACGTCGTCCCGGTGCGCGGCGTCACGGACGGCTATCCGGCCCTGCGCGGCCTCACGCTCGCCCGGGGGCGGTTCCTCGATGCCGCCGACGAGGCGGAGGCCGCGCGGGTCGCGGTCGTCGGCGACGGCGTCGCCCGCCGGCTGGACGGCGGGCGCTCCCTTGTCGGCGCGCGCATCCTCGTCGGCGGACTGCCCTTCGAGGTGGTGGGCCAGCTGGCGCCCCGCGGCATCGGCCCCTCCGGCGGCAACGAGGACGACCAGGTCCTGGTGCCGGCGGCCACGGCCCTGCGGCGGCTGCTGAACCGGACGCACCTCGACAGCCTGCTGGTGCGCATGGCGCCCGGCGGCGACATGGCAGCGGCGCAGGCCCGCGCCCTGGCGCTGCTGCGCCGGGCGCACGGCACCGGGGCGGGGGCCCGGGACCAGGTGGAACTCCTGGCGATGGTCCGCGACGACGCGATCCGCCGGCGCGGCCGGATGCTGCTGGAGGGGCTGTCCGGCCTGTTCGCGGCGGTGACGCTGGGCCTGGGCGCCGCCGGCATCTTCGCCGTGACCTGCCTGGGCGTCACGCAGCGGACGGCGGAGATCGGGCTGCGGATGGCGGTGGGCGCCAGGCGCGGGCAGGTCGCCCTGCAGGTCGTGCTGGAGGCCGGCGCGCTCGGGCTGCTGGGCGGGCTTGCCGGGCTGGCCCTGGGGGCCGGCGCCGTCCCGCTGCTGCGGGCCCTGACCGGATGGGCCATGGCGCCGTCATGGGCCCATGCGGGCGCGGCCCTGGCCCTGTCCGCGGGGCTCGGGATGCTGACGGGCGTCGTGCCGGCCCTGAAGGCGGCGTCGACGACCCCGCGGAAGGCGCTCCGGCACGCCCCGTGACGGACGTCCCGGGGCGTGCCGGTGGAGGCGCTCAGGCCCAGGAGACGGTTCCGCCGACCGGTCGAGGGACGCGGCCTGCATCTGCAGGGCGCGGGCCTGCGCCGCCTGTCCCTGCACCGCCTTCCGGAGGGACGAGCCGAAGCTCGGGGTCATGCTGCCTCAGTCGAGGTCGCCGGTCGCCCCGGCAGGCGCCGTCTTCCCCGCGAACCCGCGCGTGGGCAGGGCCAGCGTCACCAGCCAGGATAGCGCGACGAAGGCGGAGGCGGCGAGGAGGCAGCCATACAGCCCGGCCTGCTGGTACAGAAGGCCGGAGAGCAGGCTCCCGACCAGCCGTCCCCCGGCGTTGGCCATGTAGTAGAAGCCGACGTTCAGCGCGACCTTGTCGCCCTCGCTGTACGCCAGGATCAGGTAGGAGTGGACGGACGAGTTCACCGCGAACACGGCACCGAACAGGCTGAGGCCGCCGACGATGGCGGGACCCGGAGGGACGCCGGCCTCCAGGGCTCCGACCAGGGCCAGCGGCACCAGCGCCAGCACCAGCGCCCAGTGCCTGGCGCCCTGCGTCTCGGCCGAGCGGCCGTCCGCGGACCGCCGGACGAGAGCGGGCGCCACGGCCTGGACGAAGCCGTAGCCGATGACCCACGCGGCCATGAAGGTGCCGACCTGGACGAAGCTCCAGCCCAGCTGGCCGTAGAGGTAGACCGGGACGCCGACCACGAACCAGACGTCGCGGGCACCGAACAGGAAGAAGCGGGCCGCCGACAGCCAGTTGATCTCGCGCGTCTTCGACAGCAGCTGGCCGAACTTCGGCCTGGCCTTGGAGCGGCCGAGGTCCCCTTGCAGCAGGAGGACAGCCGCCAGCAGCACCAGCGCCAGCGTCCCCGCCATGGCGGCCAGGCCCCCCGCGAACCCGAGCGTCGCCAGCAGCAGGCTGCCGACGAAGAAGCCCAGCCCCTTCAGCGCGTTTTTCGAACCGGTCAGGACGGCCACCCAGCGGAACAGGGTGCCGTGGCCGCCCTCCGGCACGACCAGCTTCACCGCACTCTTGCTGCTCATCTTGGTGAGGTCCTTGGCGATGCCGGCCAGGCCCTGGGCCGCAACCACGTAGGCGACGGAAAGCGCCGCGGCCCAGCCGGGGTCCAGCGCCGAGAGCATCAGCAGGGCCGCGACCTGGAGCCCCAGCCCGGCGTAGAGCGTCGCCTTCAGACCGAAGCGCGCGCCCAAATAGCCGCCGACGAGGTTGGTGACGATGCCGAAGAACTCGTACAGCACGAACAGGAAGGCCAGCTGGAAGGGGCTGTAGCCGAGACGGTGGAAGTGCAGCAGCACCAGCATGCGCAGGGCGCCGTCGGTCAGGGTGAAGCCCCAGTAGGCGGCCGTGACGACGGCGTAGTCGCGCAGGCCCCGCATCGCTCAGAGTCCCGCCGCGGCGACCTTGGCGGCCAGCTCCACCATGCGGTGCACGTAGCCCGTCTCGTTGTCGTACCAGGCCAGCACCTTCACCTGCGTGCCGTCCACCACCATGGTCGAGGGCGCGTCGACGATGGCGGAGCGGGTGTCGTTCACATAGTCGACGGACACCAGCGGCCGCTCCTCGTACCCCAGGACACCCTCGAGCGCGCCGTCGCTTGCGGCCCGGAAAAGCGCGTTGACCTCCTCCACGGTCGTCGGCCGTGCCACCTCGAACACGCAGTCGGTCAGGCTGGCGTTCAGCAGGGGCACGCGGACGGCCACCCCGTTCAGCTTGCCCAGCAGCTCCGGATAGATCAGGCCGATGGCGGTCGCCGACCCGGTGCTGGTCGGGATGAGCGAGGCCAGCGCTGAGCGGGCGCGGCGCAGGTCCTTGTGCGGCGCGTCCACCACGACCTGCGTGTTGGTCACGTCGTGGATGGTGGTGATGACGCCATGGCGGATGCCGAGCCCCTCGTGGATGACCTTCACCACCGGCGCCAGGCAGTTGGTGGTGCAGCTGGCCGCAGTCAGCAGGTGGTGCTCGGCCGGGCGGTAGAGGTGGTCGTTGACGCCCATGACGATGTTGAGCGCGCCGGACTTCACGGGTGCCGCGACGATGACCTTCCGCACGCCCCGGTCGAAGTAGGGCTGCAGGCTCTCGGGCGTGCGGAACTTGCCGGTGCATTCCAGCACGATGTCCACGCCCAGCTCGCCCCAGGGAACGTCGCCCGGCCTGGCGGCATCGGTGAAGCCGACGGTGCCCCCGGCGATCCGGAGCTTGCCGTCCCGGACGTCGACGGGAACGGTCCAGCGGCCATGGACGCTGTCGAACTCCAGCAGATGGGCCGCCGTCCCGGGGCCGCCCCTGACCTCGTTCACGTGCACCAGCTCCAGGCCGGGCCCGGCACCGGCATGCAGGGCGCGGATGGCGAGGCGGCCCATGCGGCCGAGACCATTGATGCCGATGCGGACGCTCATGCGGGTATTCCCCCGGGGTGCTTGGGTGCGGCCCGCCGCGACGCTGGCGCCGCCAGGTCTCGCGGGCACGGGAACGGGACGTCGGACACCTGGACCGGTCAGTTGCAGCCGGTTGGCGCGCAGCCCGCCGGCCTGCCGTCGGCGGCCAGGGGCGCCACGCCGCAGAGTTCCGGCTTTCCGCCGCAGCAATCCGTCATCAGGAAATCGATGAGGTCGCGGGTGCCGTCGAAATCGGTGGCGTAGTAGATGTTCTTCTGGATCCGCCAGGACCTCAGGAGCCGGGCCCGTTCCAGCGTACCCAGGTGGAACGAGAGCGTGCTCGCCGGGACGCCCAGCTGCTCCGCGATCTCGCCCGCCGTCAGCCCGGACGGGCCGACGCGGACCATCAGGCGGAACACGGTCAGGCGCGTTTCCTGGGCGAGCGCGGCGAATGCCGTGATGGCGATCCTGTTTTCCATGATTCGATGATAGTGGAATCATGAAAGCGGGTCAAGGCGCGCCGTGGCTGCGGAGGCTGGCGGCCGGTCCGGTCATCCCGTGCGGGTCTTGGGGGCGGCATGCGGCTGGCCCCCGTTCCCGGGGTGTCGCCAGGGCATGCCCGCGCCGGCCCCTTGCCGCCGATCCGTCATCGCGCGGCGCCGCCAGGCCTGGGCGGGTCAGCGATAGCCGGGCCTGCAGCAATGCAGCCCCAGGTCACGCAGGGCATGCTGCGACAGTCGGGCCGGGTCGAACTGGCCGCCGGTTGCGAACACCGTGCGGGCAACGCTCCAGGCAAGCAGGGAGATACGCTTCAGGGCCGTCATCGCACACCTCACATTTCGATGAAAATAGAAAGATCGAGGCGCGGCCCGGGCGTCAACCATATTATTCTAAAAGCGTCGAAATGAGGATGTCCCGGGGAGGGGATCCAAGGATCAACGCCGTGTCGCGGGGCCGATCCTGCGGGCGTGCTCCTCCGCTGCGGCCAGCGCCGCCGGCTCCTCTCCCCGCAGCCCGGCCCGCGCCGCCAGGTCACCGGCGCCGGAGAACGGTCCCGCCTGCCGCGCCTCCACGATCCTGGCCGCCGATCCGGCAAGCGGCGTGCCGGAGAAGGCGAGTTCGAGTTCGGCCTCGCGGGCGGTGTTGAGATCGACGACGACCGGCAGGTCGCGCTTGCCCATCCAGGGCGCCGCCCCGGTCTTCACGGCGGGGTTGGCGATCCAGAGCCCGGGCCCGAGCGCCGCATCGAGGGCGACGCGGCCGGCCAGCACCTCGGCCGCCAGCCGGTCCTGCGCGGCCCGTGACCGGCCGCGGGCTTCGAGGAACGCCTCGATCTCCCCCGACGCGCCCGCGCAGGCGACGCGTTCATCCAGGGCGCGGGCTTCCCGCGACGCGGTCGCGCCATGCGTCACCGACAGGAAGAGGCGGGTGATCCCGTCGCGTTCGTCGGGGAAGGCGGCGCCCCAGGCGCGCACGAAGGCGATCACCGGCGCGTCGTCCCGGGGCCACGTCCCCATCGCCGCCAGCACGGAGACGAGCTGCCGGTAGCGCGCCTCCACCCGCTCCGCATCGCCGGCGAGCCATTTGTAGAGGAAGCTCGCCACGACGCCCTCGGACGCCACCATCTGGTCGCCCGACTTCAGGCGGCAGGGGTCCATGTCGGCGGACGCCTCGTCGGCCAGCCAGCGCCTGTATGCGTCGGAATGGCCCGCAGTCACGATCTTTTCGAAGACGAAACGGTTCTGCGGCACCAGCGCCTGGCGCATCCAGGTCTCCTGGCGGCTGAACCAGAGGTCGGCGGGCACGGGCGGCGCCGTCCCGTCGACGCGCGCACGGTAGCCGGGCGTGGCCGTCATCCGTGCCGAGAGCGGCTGGAGATGGGCGCCGAGGCCCTCGTCGAAGGCGGTGACCGGATCGGTGACCGTCCGCACGCTGTGGAACTTGCGCGAGGGTGTCGGCGGCACGGGCCCCCAAAGCCGGCGCAGCAGCACGTGCCCCCACTCGTGGGCGAGCACCTCCTCGAACGCGCCGTCGGCGACGGACCCCGCGTCGGCGGTGATGTCGATGAAGTGGTCCTCGCACAGCGAGGCCCGGGCGCCGTCCTCGACGAAGAATCCCTGCCTCGCGTAGCCGCCGTCCTCGTCCGAGAGGAGGACGTAGACGGCCTGCGGCAGCCCCGGGCATGAGGGCTTGGTCCGGGCCGCCTCCCGGGCGGCCGCGTCGATCGCGGGAAGCCGGGCGGAGAAGCCCGTGGCGAGCACGCGCAGCGCCGCCTGCGCGACGGGGCTATCCGCGGATCGCTTCAGCACCGGCAGGTCCGCGCCGCCGGGCCCGGGCCTGGTGAGAGGGCGCCCGTCCGTCCCGCGCACCGGTTCCAGGAGGACATAGGGCTCCGCCCCCGCCACCGGGCTGATGAGGACCGCCAGTGCCGCCGCCGCCGCCTTGACCCAACTCCGCATCGCTGCTCCGACCCCATGCTGCGGCCGTGCCGCCGGTCCGGCCAGCCTAGCGCACGGGTGCGCGCCCGCGGCCTGAATTGATGTCGCAGCCCCTGCCGGCTGCCGGGGGGATCAGAAGACGTCCCCTATGCCGACGATCACGTTGCCCGATATGACGCTGGTGATGTCCGAGAAGCCTGCCGAGGTGCCGAAGAGGACGGTGCGGCCGGTGGAGTTCAGGAATACGAGATCGTTGTAGCCGTCGCCGTCGAAATCGCCATCGAGCGCGGCCATCATCCACCCTGTTTCCAGCGTCAGCAGCGGAACGAACCCGTCGGCGCCCCTGGACACGTCCCACAGCGTCACCGCACCCGTGTCCTGATTGTAGAAGATCACGTCATGGGCTTGCGACCCGGTGAAGTTGGCGGCCGCCACGGTGCGGACGGGACCCATGGGATCGAGGGTGATGAGATCGATGAACTGACCGGTGAGCGGCTCATAGGCAAGAACGGCTCCATTGGTGCGCCGGAGGATCACCTCGTCCCGGCCGTCGCCGTCCATGTCCGCGCCGCCGGCAACGGAATAGTCGGGCTCGAGGCGGAACTGGTAGACGAAGCTGCCCGTCGCATAGGAGTAGGTGACCAGGTCCCGGGCATCGTTCATGACGGCTATGTCGGCCGAGGGGCCGTCCTGGAAATCGCCGCGTGCGGATGGCAGTCCGGCGAAGATGGGCACGGCCGCGAAAGTACCTGTCCGCGGATTGAAAAGAGCGCCGCCGCCGTTCGCCTCGAACAGCACCTCGTCGCCGGCCGCACGATTGTCGAAATCGTCGGTCGCGAGCAGCGTGGTCGCGCCGTTCATGTTCAGCAGGTACTGGAATCCGGTGCTGCCCAAGGATACGTTCCAGGCCAGGAGGTCTCCGTTGGAGCGGCGGATGAGCAGCTCGTCCTGCGGCATGACTCGTCTCCCGGCCATTCTCTTGGGCTTAAGTCGACAGCGTGACTCTCGCCTTGCCCAAGTGTCCATGGGAGCAGGGGGAGGGAGGCTAGCGAGGCGGTTCACTCTCCGGCTACCCGCGCTTGTGGACTGATGGCCGAGCCAAAGGTGTAGGGAACGGCCGGCGGCCCCGCCGCGCCCGCCCGCGGGGCGGCGACCCGGTCTCTGGCGGCCGCCGCCGCCCCGCTGTCCGTCGGCCAGGTACGGGAACCCGGCATGGGTGTCGCCGCAATGGGATTGCGGAAGGTGCGGGCACCGTCCCGGACCTGGGGGTTATGCCGGGTGCGACGCCCTGCCGCCGGCGAGTGTCAGGAGGCTCACCCCAACTGGAACCCATGCGCGCTCAGCGGCATGGAGCGGATGCGTTCCCCCGTCGCCGCGGACACGGCGTTGACCACCGCCGGAACGACGAGCGGCACTGCCTCTTCGCCGGCGCCCGCGATTTTCTCGGACTCCAGGAGGATGATTTCGATCTCGGGCGTCTGGGCAAGGGAAAGCAGGGGAAACCCATCGAAATTGCCCTGCTCGACGGCTCCGTCGCGGATGGTCACCGCCTGCATCAGCGAGGACAGTCCCCAGACGATCCCGCCTTCGATCTGCGCCCGGACGCTGTTCGGGTTCACCGCGACGCCGCAATCGAAGGCGCATGTGATCCGATGCACGCGGACCGTCCGGTCGGAAGCAACCGAGACCTCGGCGACCTGGGCCGCGGAGGTGCCGTTGCCGGTGAAGAAGGCTACGCCCTGGGCACGGCCTTCCGCCGGCCGGCCCCAACCCGCCGTCGCCGCGTCCAGGACGCGCAGGTGCCGGGGCTCGTGCGCAAGCAGGGTGCGCCGGTATGCGACCGGGTCGATGCCGGCCCGGTGGGCCAATTCATCGATGAAGCATTCCAGGAAGAAGACGTTCTGCGACGCCCCGACCGATCGCCAGAAGCCCACGGGCAGGTGTGCATCGACCTTCGTCCAGCTGACACGCCGTGCCCCGAAGGCATAGGGGGAATTGGCCACGCCCTGGGCCGCCGAACCGTCGAACGGTACGGGCTTCATGAGCCCGGGGCGGCTGTAGTCGAACAAGGAAGGACAGGCCGTGTCGAATGCGAGGGCCACCGGCATGCCCTTCGCATCGAGACCCGCCCGGAACCGTGCGGCGACGGCGGGGCGGTAATAGTCGTGCCGCATGTCCTCTTCGCGGCTCCACACCAGCTTGACCGCGGTACCGGCCTGCTTGGCGACCTGCACCGCCTGCAGCACGAAGTCCGCTTCCGACCGCCGCCCGAAGCCGCCGCCGCAGAACGTCGTGTGGACCACGACCTTGTCCTCGGGCAGGTCCAGCGCCCGCGCGACGACGGTGCGGGTATAGCTTTGGGATTGCGTCGGCACCCATAGTTCCGCCCCGGCGCCGGTCACTCGAGCGGTCGCGTTCATCGGTTCCATGGTGGCGTGAGCCAGGAAAGGAACCTCGAACACGGCCTCGTGACTTGCCGCCGCCGTCCCGAGGGCCCCGCGGAACTCAGCGTCCACCTTGCCGGCATCCGACCCGGGGGCCGTGTAGAGCGTGCCGCCGGCCTGTGCGCCGGCGTGGAGCATCCGGGAGAAATCGGCGCTCGAGAGACGGGGGTTGGGTCCGGGATCCCAGGTAGGCGCCAGTGCCTCCAACCCCTTCTTCGCCGCCCACCAGCCATCGGCGACAACGGCCACGGCATTGTCCAGGCGCACGACTTTCCGTACTCCACGGACCGCCAGCGCCGGGGCCTCGTCCACGGACGCCAGCCGTCCTCCCGGTGTCGGACATTGGACGATGGTCGCGGTCAACAGGCCGGGCAGCGCCACGTCGATGCCGTACACGGCGCTGCCGTCGACCTTGGCGGGGATGTCCAGGCGCGGCAAACCCTTCCCGATCAGCCGCCATTCGCCTCGCGGCTTCAGCGGCGGACTGGCCGGCGGCTTCTGCCGCGCCGCCCGCTCCGCCAGGTCCCCGTATCCGGCGCTGCGCCCGGAGACGGCATGCAGGATCCTGCCGTCGCGCGCCGCGCACTCCGGCCGCGGCACGCCCCAGCCCTCTGCGGCGGCGGCGATGAGCATCTCCCGCGCGGCGGCGCCGACGGTGCGCAGGACGTCGAACTGGCC
>DASPKT010000280.1:0-8696 GCA_035627915.1 Azospirillaceae bacterium | reverse complement strand
TTGTGCAGGATGTCGGGGAACCGGCCGCGCATCTCCCAGGCGTTGAAGAACGGCTGCCAGTCGACGTACCGGCGCAGCTCCTCGAGCGGGTAGTCCTCGAAGACCCGCGTGAACTGGGTGGCCCGCCCGTGCAGGTGCTCGCAGTCCGCACCCGAGCAGACGTCCCTGGCCTGCTGCAGCAGCATCCGCGGCCGCGGCGGGGTGTAGGTCGACCAGTCGACCGGCGGCGCGGCGGCACGCGCCGCCTCCAGCGGCAGCAGCTCGCGGGTGTCCTGGCGGGCGGCGTGCCGCTCGCGCAGGCCGGCGTACTCGGTCTGGACGTCGGCCAGCAGCTGGGGCCGCTGCTCGTTGGACAGCAGCGCGGCCACGACGGGGACCGACCGGGACGCGTCCTTCACCCAGATGACCGGGCCGTGGTAGCGCGGGGCGACCTTGACCGCGGTGTGCGCGCGCGACGTCGTCGCCCCGCCGATCAGCAGCGGCACCTCGAAGCCCTGCCGCTCCATCTCGCTCGCCAGGTTCACCATCTCGTCGAGCGACGGCGTGATCAGCCCGGACAGGCCGATGATGTCGACCTTTTCCGCCTTGGCGACCTCCAGGATCTTCGCCGCCGGCACCATGACGCCGAGGTCGATGACCTCGTAGTTGTTGCACTGGAGGACCACGCCGACGATGTTCTTGCCGATGTCGTGGACGTCGCCCTTCACGGTCGCCATCAGCACCTTGCCGTTGGTGTCCGACGAGCCCTTCTCCTTCAGCGCCTCGATGTAGGGCAGCAGGTAGGCGACGGCCTTCTTCATGACGCGGGCGGACTTCACCACCTGCGGCAGGAACATCTTGCCGGAGCCGAACAGGTCGCCGACGACGTTCATGCCGTCCATCAGCGGCCCCTCGATGACGTCGAGCGGGCGGGCCGTCTGCTGCCGCGCCTCCTCCACGTCCTGGTCGATCCAGTCGGCGATGCCGTGCACCAGCGCGTGGGTCAGGCGGGCGCGCACGTCGGCCTGGCGCCAGGTGAGGTCGGCCTCCTGCCTCTTCTCGCCGCCCTTGTACTTCTCCGCGACCTCCAGCAGCCGGTCGGTGGCATCAGCGCGGCGGTTCAGGATCACGTCCTCGACCCGCTCGCGCAGCTCTCCGGGGATGTCCTCGTAGACGGGCAGGGCGCCGGCGTCGACGATGCCCATGTCCATGCCGGCCGGGATGGCGTGGAACAGGAACACCGAGTGCATCGCCTGGCGCACGGTGTTGTTGCCGCGGAAGCTGAAGGAGACGTTGGAGAGGCCGCCGGAGACGTGGACGCCCGGCAGCTCCGCCCGGATGCGCCGCGCCGCCTCGATGAACTCCACCGCGTAGTTGTTGTGCTCCTCGATGCCCGTCGCCACGGCGAAGATGTTGGGATCGAAGATGATGTCCTCGGGCGGGAAGCCGACCCGGTCGACCAGGATGTCGTAGCTGCGCCGGCAGATCTCGACCTTGCGGTCGGCGGTGTCGGCCTGGCCCTTCTCGTCGAAGGCCATGACGACGACGGCGGCGCCGTAGCGGCGGACCTTCTTCGCCTGCTCCACGAAGGGCGCCTCGCCCTCCTTCAGGCTGATGGAGTTGACGATGGCCTTGCCCTGGACGTTCTTCAGGCCCGCCTCGATGACGCTCCACTTGGAGCTGTCGATCATGACCGGCACCCGGGCCACGTCCGGTTCCGACGCGATCAGGCGCAGGAAGCGGACCATCGCCGCCTCGCTGTCCAGCATCGCCTCGTCCATGTTGACGTCGATGACCTGGGCGCCGTTCTCCACCTGCTGGCGGGCGACGGCCAGCGCCGCCTCGAAGTCGCCTTCCAGGATCAGCTTCTTGAACTTGGCCGAGCCGGTGACGTTGGTGCGCTCGCCGACATTGACGAAGATGGCGGTGCGGGGTTCGGTCATCGTTTGGGTCCGGTAGCGGGAGCGCGGGAAGGCAGGGGCGGACGGGCTAGAACGGGGCGGGTCAGAACCCCGGCATCTCGAACGGCTCCAGCCCCGACAGGCGCAGGCGGGCCGGGCGCTCGGCCGGGGTGCGGGGGCGCACGCCCTTCACCGCCTCGGCGATGGCCTGGATGTGCGGGGGCGTGGTGCCGCAGCAGCCGCCGACGATGTTGACCAGCCCGTCCTGCGCCCAGCCCTGGATGTGGGCGGCGGTCTGGGCCGGCGTCTCGTCGTAGGCGCCGAACTCGTTGGGCAGGCCGGCGTTGGGGTAGGCCGACACGAAGGCGTCGGCGACCCGGCTCAGCTCCTGCACGTAGGGCCGCATCAGGTCGGCGCCCAGCGCGCAGTTCAGCCCGATGGACAGCGGCCGGGCATGGCGCACGCTGTTCCAGAAGGCCTCCGTCGTCTGCCCGGACAGGGTGCGGCCGGAGCGGTCGGTGATGGTGCCGGAGATCATCACGGGAAGCGCCAGCCCGGTCTCCTCCAGCACCTCGTCCACCGCGAACAGCGCCGCCTTGGCGTTCAGCGTGTCGAAGATGGTCTCCACCAGCAGGATGTCGGCGCCGCCCTCGACCAGGCCGCGGGCCTGCTCGGCATAGGCGGCGCGCAGCTCGTCGAAGTCGACGTTGCGGAAGGCGGGGTCGGTCACGACCGGGCTGATGGAGGCGGTGCGGTTGGTGGGGCCCAGCGCGCCGGCGACGTAGCGGGGGCGTGACGGGTCCGCCCGCTCCGCCTCGTCGGCGGCCTCGCGGGCGAGGCGGGCGCCGGCCACGTTCAGCTCGTGCGCGAACGCCTCCATCCCGTAGTCCGCCATGCTGATGGTGGTGGAGCTGAAGGTGTTCGTCTCGATGATGTCGGCGCCGGCCGCCAGGTACTGGGTGTGGATCTCGCGGATGATGTCCGGCTGCGTCAGGTTCAGCAGGTCGTTGTTGCCCTTGACGTCGCGCGGCCAGTCGGCGAACCGCCCGCCGCGGTAGCCGGCCTCGTCCAGCCCGTAGCGCTGGATCATGGTGCCCATGGCGCCGTCCAGCACCAGGATGCGCCGGCGCATGATCTGCGGCAGCAGCGTGAGGCGTTCTTCCCGCGTCATCGGACACTCCAGCGGCGACGAAAACAGCTAGCGACAGGGTGGAGCCGGCCCGGGGGAGGACGGCATCCGGGGGCACGTTACACCCCCGTCCCGACACTTTCAAACATAAAGATATCTTTATGTGAGGCATCCGATGGGGTGCCCCGGCGGCGGACGCCCGATGGCGCAGGGGGCTTGGCCGGCCGGGGTCGTTGCGTCGGTGTAAATTCGTGTAACCGCCCGGTAACGGCCGCAGACAGCGTGCGGTGCCGGGATTAAGCCGTCCTCGCGGGGTCCCTGGGTTCGCGCTGGAGGACTGTGATGGCGTATGTGCTGACGGTGAACGGCCGTCGTCGGGAGGTGGATGTCGACGGGGACACGCCGCTCCTGTGGGTGCTGCGGGACGAGCTGGGGCTGACCGGCACCAAGTTCGGCTGCGGCGCGGCACTCTGCGGGGCGTGCACGGTGCACGTGGACGGGCTGCCGGTGCGCGCCTGCGCCATGCCGGTCGAAGGCGTGGACGGGCAGAGCGTGACCACCATCGAGGGGCTGTCGCCCGACCGGTCGCATGCCCTGCAGAAGGCCTGGATCGAGGAGCAGGTGCCGCAGTGCGGCTACTGCCAGTCCGGCATGATCATGGCCGCCGCGGCGCTCTTGAAGGAGAAGCCGCAGCCCACCGACGCCGACATCGACGCCGCCATGACCAATCTCTGCCGCTGCGGCACCTACAACCGGGTGCGCAAGGCCATCCGCCGCGCCGCCGGCGTGGCCTGAGGGAGAGCGACATGGACACCGCCCTGTCCCGCCGCCGCTTCCTCGGCTCCGCGACGGCCGCCGCCGGCGGCCTCGTCATCGGCTTCCACCTGCCGGCCGGGCCGAAGCGCGCGCAGGCCGCCATGCCCGGCGGCGCCGTCGTCAACGGCTGGCTGCGCATCGGCCCCGACGGCACCGTGACCGTCTTCTCCGTCACGACCGAGATCGGCCAGGGCACCACCAGCTCCATCCCGCAGATGGTGGCGGAGGAGCTGGAGGTCGAATGGAAGCACGTCCGGGTCGAGATGGCCCCGGTCGATCCCGCCTACTACTTCAACCCCTACGGGGAGGCCGGCGAGCCGATCTACGCCACCTTCGGCAGCATGGGCACCTATTCCCAGTTCGAGCCCCTGCGCAAGGCGGGGGCGGCGGCGCGCATGATGCTTGTGCAGGCCGCGGCGGAGCGCTGGGGCGTGCCGGCCGCGGAGTGCGTGGCCCGCTTCGGCGTGGTGCTGCACGAGCGCACCGACCGCCGCGCCGGCTACGGCGAGCTGGCGCCGGCCGCCGCCCGCCTGACCCCACCCGCCGAGGTGCCGCTGAAGCCGCGCGAGCAGTGGCGCCTGATCGGCAAGCCGCTGCCGCGGCTGGACGCCGGCGCCAAGGTGGACGGCAGCGCCGTCTACGGCATCGACGTGCGCCTGCCCGGCCTGCTGGTCGCCACCATCGCGCAGTGCCCGACCTTCGGCGGCCGGCTGAAGTCCGTCGACCCGGCCCCGGCCATGAAGGTGAAGGGCGTGCGCGCCGTCGTCACGCTGGAGGGCGGGGTCGCCGTGGTCGCCACCGGCTACTGGCCGGCGAAGAAGGGGCTGGACGCGCTCTCCCCCGTGTGGGACCGCGGGCCCAACGCCGGGCACGATAGCGCCGCCTACGCCGGCATCCTGCGCCAGGCCGCCGACCGCGGCGAGGCGGTGTTCGCGCTGCGCGACCAGGACCCGAAGAAGGTCCAGGCCGACCACGAGGCCGCCTTGGCCGGCGCCGCCCGCCGGGTGGAGGCGCTGTACGAGGTGCCCTTCCTCGACCATGCCCCGATGGAGCCGATGAACGGCACCGCCGTGGTGGAGAAGGATCGGGCGGAGCTGTGGCTCTCCACCCAGAACCAGTCGGGCGTGCGCGACGCGGTGGCGGCGAAGCTGGGCATCGCGCCGGAGAAGGTGACCGTCCACACGCAGATGGTGGGCGGCGGCTATGGCCGGCGCATCGAGGTGGACTACGCGCTCCAGGCGGTGGAGATCGCCCGCAAGGTCGGCCGGCCGGTCAAGCTGGTCTGGAGCCGCGAGGAGGACATGACCCACGGCTACTACCGCCCCGCCGCCGCGGCGCGGCTGACGGCTGGGCTGGGGCCGGACGGCATGCCGGTCGCCCTGCGCTTCGACGCGGCGTGCGAGTCGCTGCTGGACTACAGCTACCTGCGCAACGTCGGCCAGCGCGGGCCCGTCGACTTCGCCGGGCTGATGTACGCGGCGCGCCCGCACTACGCCATCCCCGGCTACATGGCGCGCCTGACCAGGGCCGACTACGGGGTGCCGGTGGGCTTCTGGCGGTCGGTCGGCGCCTCGCAGAACGGCTTCTTCCTGGAGAGCTTCATGGACGAGCTGGCGCACGCCGCCGGCATCGATCCCGTGGAGTACCGCCGCCGCCTGCTGAAGGACCGCCCGCGCGAGCTGGGCGTGCTGGAGAAGGCGGCCGCGGCCGGCGGCTGGGGCAGCGCGGCGGCGGGCCGGCACAAGGGCTTCGCCATGGTGCGGGCCAACGGCTCGGTCGTGGCCGCGGTGGCGGAGCTGTCGGTGGCCGACGGTGCCGTCCGGCTGCACCGCATCGCCTGCGCGGTCGACTGCGGCACCGCGGTCAACCCCGACAGCGTGCGCGCCCAGATCGAGGGCGGGCTGGTTTTCGGCCTGACCGCCGCCTTCCTCGGCGAGATCACAATCAAGGGCGGGGCGGTGGAGCAGCGCAACTTCGACACCTACCCGCTGCTGGCCCTGTCGCAGATGCCCGAGGTCCAGGTGGAGATCCTGGAGACGGGCGGGCGGCTCGGCGGCGTCGGCGAGGAGTCGGTGCCGGTGGCGGCCCCGGCGGTCGCCAACGCGCTGTTCGCCGCCACGGGCACGCGCCTGCGCGCGACGCCCTTCACGAAGCACGGCTTCCGCCTCGCCTGAGGCGGAGGGCCGGGCGCCCGCGGCGGGGGGACCCCCGATCCCCACTCAAGGTTCCCCCGCCGCGGGAGCATCCCCCTGAAGGGACGGCCGGCACCGGCGGCGTCCCGCCCCTTGCACCGGGGCCCCGGGCCGCACTAGGGTCCTGGCAACTCCAGACCAGCGATGAGTGCTCCCGTGGACGCCAGCCAGAGCCCCTACCGGGGCGACGCCAACCTCTCCCGCCTCCTGCAGGCCGCCGGCATCGACCGCTCCGTGGACGATATCCGCGCGCTGCTGGCCGGCGTCAACGCCGCGCCGGCGGGCGTCGATCCCGACCGCTGGTTCGTGCTGCTGGGCCGTCCCGTCTCGGGCGAGCTGGCCGACCAGCTCCGGCACCTGAAGGCGCTGGTGGGCGTGCCCAACCCGCCGGAGGAGGGCGACCACGCGCGGCGCCTGCGCGACCTGCGCGCCGAGCTGCACCGCCGCGGCCTCGACGGCCTCGTGATCCCCCGCGGCGACGAGCACCAGGGCGAGTACGTGCCGGCCAAGGCCGAGCGGCTGGCCTGGATCTCCGGCTTCACCGGTTCCGCCGGCTGCGTCGTGGTGCTGAAGGACCGCGCCGCCATCTTCGTGGACGGCCGCTACACCATCCAGGTGCGCCAGCAGGTCTCCGAGGACCTCTTCGAGATCCGCCACCTGATCGAGGAGTTCCACGGCGACTGGGCGGCGGAGAGCCTGCCGCGCGGGGCGAAGCTGGGCTTCGATCCCTGGCTGCACACGGTGTCCTGGATCGAGCGCATGCGCGCGGCCCTGGCCGTGACGGGGGTGGAGCTGGTGCCGGTCGACGGCAATCCCGTCGACGCCGTCTGGCACGACCAGCCGCCGGCCCCGCTGGCGCCGGTGGTGCCGCACGCGCTGGAGCATGCCGGCCGCGCGTCGGCCGACAAGCGCGCCGACATCGCCGCCGAACTGAAGCGCCGGGGCGAGAAGGCGACCGTGCTGACCCAGCCCGACAGCATCGCCTGGCTGCTGAACATCCGCGGCTCCGACGTGCCCTGCACGCCGCTGCCGCTCTCCTTCGCCATCCTGACGGAAGAGGGCGAGGTCGACCTGTTCGTGGACCGCCGCAAGCTGGCGCCGGAGATCGAGACCCACCTCGGCAACCAGGTGGCGGTGCGCCCGCCGGACGAGCTGGGGGCGGCGCTGGACGAGCTGGGCCGCCGCGGCGCCAAGGTGCGGGTGGACCCCAACACCGCGGCCGCCTGGATCCTGGACCGGCTGGGGACGGCCGGCGCCAGGATCGCGCGTGAGGCCGATCCCTGCATGCTGCCCAAGGCCGCCAAGAACGCGGTCGAGATCGAGGGCACCCGCCGCGCCCACCGGCGCGACGGCGCCGCCATGGCGCGCTTCCTGTCCTGGGTGTCGGCGGAGGCGCCGAAGGGCGCCCTGACCGAGATCGACGCGTCCGACCGGCTACTGGCCTTCCGGGCCGAGGGCGAGCATTTCCGCGACCTCAGCTTCGAGTCCATCTCCGGCGCCGGCCCGAACGGGGCGGTGGTGCACTACCGTGCCACGCCGAAGACCAACCGGCGGATCGAGAACGACAGCGTCTACCTGATCGACAGCGGCGGCCAGTACCTGGACGGCACCACCGACATCACCCGCACGGTCGCCGTCGGCACCCCGCCGGCGGAGGCGAAGCGGCACTTCACCCTGGTCCTGAAGGGCCACATCGCCCTGTCGCAGGCGGTGTTCCCCAAGGGCACCACCGGCTCGCAGCTGGACGTGCTGGCGCGCCAGTTCCTGTGGCAGGCCGGCCTCGACTACGACCACGGCACCGGCCACGGCGTCGGCAGCTTCCTCTCGGTGCACGAGGGGCCGGCCCGCATCGCCAAGATGCCGAACACGGTGGCGCTGCAGCCCGGCATGATCCTGTCGAACGAGCCCGGCTTCTACCGCACCGGCGGCTACGGCATCCGGATCGAGAACCTGATCCTGGTCACGCCGGTGGAGACGCCGGCCGGGGGCGAGATCGCGCTGCTGGGCTTCGAGACGCTGACGCTCTGCCCGATCGACCGCAACCTGGTGGAGCCGTCCCTGCTGACCGGGCCGGAGCGCGACTGGCTGAACGCCTACCACGCCCGCGTCCGCGCCGAACTGGCCCCCCAGCTCTCCGGCGCCGAGCTGGCCTGGCTGGAGGCGGCCACGGCGCCGGTGTGAGGGCTCATGCGCCCCGCTGTCCGGACGCCGGGCAGCGGGGGCGGGGTGAGGCCTTCGACAGGCTCAAGCTGAGGATCGTCGAGATGCTCCCTGAGGAGGATGCCGTTCCCGGCGCCACCGGGCCTGGCACAAACATTCCTCATGCTGAGCTCGGTCGGAAGCACGCACCCCCTCTCAGCCGCACCCCTCGCGCCGTCCCGCCGCGATCCGCCGCCGGTTCTCCGCCTGCACCGCGCGGGTGAGCGGGTGGCGCCACATCAGGGCGACGGCGGCCAGCTTGAAGGCGACCGGCAGCGGGCCGTAGAGGAGCGCGAGCGCCGTCAGCGCCTCCGGCCCGTTGGGGCCTTCCGGGCGGAAGCCGGCCAGGGCCGCCAGCGGCAGCCCGACCGCCGCCAGCGCCACGGCGAGCTTGGTGGCGAGGCCCCAGAGGGCGAAGTAGAGCCCGGTGCGGGCGACGCCCGTGCGCGCCGTCTCCGCGTCCACCGCATCCGCCTGCAT
>DASPKT010000279.1:0-10403 GCA_035627915.1 Azospirillaceae bacterium | reverse complement strand
CGCCGCGGTCCAGACCGGCGACGGCTTCGCCAAGCCCGTCATGCTGCCGGCGCCGCTGAACTCCCCGAAGTCGGAGGGCGACTTCACCCTGACGCCCGACGGGCAGACCGCGATCTTCTGGAGCAGCCGCGGCGGCAGGGGCCATCTCTACGCCGCCCGCCGGCAGGCCGGCGGCTGGGCGGAGCCGGTGCGGCTGCCCGACCTGGTGAACGGCGGCCCGTTCCAGTTCACGCCCCAGCTCTCCGCCGACGGGCGCACCCTGACCTATGCCGGCACCGATGCGCGCGAGGGTCAGCCGGAGGGGATGGCGGACGTCTACGCGGTGCCGGTGGAGGCGCTGGGCCTGGGCCGCTGAGGCGGGCTCAGGGCGCCGGCGGCGCCCCGGGTGACGGAGTGGGCGCCGGCGGCGCCCCTGCGGCGGGGTCGGCCGGGTCGGCGGCGGGGGGCTCCTCCGCCGCCTGCAGCCGCTCGGCCTCCGACTTCAGCCGGTGGTACTGGCGGATGCTGAAGGGGAAGCTGGCGAGGTAGACGATGGCGATGACGGTGAAGGTGGTCCAGGGCGCGCTGACCACGCCGGCCGCCAGCAGCCCCACGCCGACCAGCACGAAGACCACGTAGGCGCGCGGGATGCGCACGCCCTTCAGCGAGTAGGTCGGGATCGCGCTGATCATCAGGGCGGCGATGCCGACCGTCCAGGCGGTCACGAAGACCGGGTGGCCGAACACGGTCGGCCCCACCTCGAAGCTGGCGATCAGCGGCAGCAGCGCCAGCCCGGCCCCCGCCGGCGCCGGCACCCCGGTGAAGTAGTTGAAGGCCCAGGCGGGCTTCTCCACCCCCAGCGCCGTGTTGAACCGCGCCAGCCGCAGCGCCGCGCAGACGCCGAACAGCACGGCGGCGATCCAGCCGAAGCTGCGCGCCTCGTCCAGCACCCACATGTAGAGGATCATCGCCGGCGCCACGCCGAAGCTGATGACGTCGGACAGGCTGTCCAGCTCCGCGCCGAACTTGCTCTGCGCGTTCAGCAGCCGCGCGATGCGGCCGTCCAGCGCGTCCAGCACCGCGGCGATGAGGATGGAGACGACCGCCTCCTCCCACCGCCCCTGGATGCCGAAGCGCATGCCCGTCATCCCCGCCGACAGGGCCAGCAGGGTCAGGATGTTGGGCAGCATCTTGTTGAGGGTGAGGCCGCCCTGGCGGGGCGGCCGGACGGGGCGCCGGCCCCGGAAGACCCGCGGCGGCCTCACCATCAGCGCACCTCGCCCTGGCGCTGGGGCTCGGTCCCGTTGAGGTCGGCGATGACCGTCTCGCCACCGATGGTGGTCTGGCCGACCGCGACCAGGGGCGAGACCCCCGGCGGCAGGTAGATGTCGGTGCGGCTGCCGAAGCGGATCAGGCCGAACCGCTCGCCGGTCTGCACGCTCTGCCCGTCCTTGAGGTAGCAGAGGATGCGCCGGGCCACGAGGCCGGCGATCTGCACGAACACGATGTCGCGGCCGTCCGCGGTGGTCATGTGCACGCTCATCCGCTCGTTCAGGTCGCTCGCCTTGTCCAGCGAGGCGTTCAGGAACTTGCCGGGCTGGTAGCGGGCGGCGACGATCCTGCCCTCCACCGGCACCCGGTTGACGTGCACGTTGAACACGTTGAGGAAGATGCTGATCCGCGTCAGCCTCTCCTCCCCCAGGCCGAGCTCCGGCGGGGGTACCGCCTCGGTGATCATGTGCACCGTGCCGTCGGCGGGGGCGACCATCAGGCCGGAGCGGGTGGGCACGACGCGGTCGGGATCGCGGAAGAAATAGCAGCACCACGCCGTCAGAATCAGACCGATCCAGCCCAGCGGCTCGGACACGGTGGCGAGCAGGGCGGAAACGACGGCGAAGGCGGCGATGAAGGGCCATCCCGCGCGGTTGATCGGCACGACGACGGTCTTGAGAGCGGACATTCGAGGGGTACCCGGGTGGTAACGAATCCGCGCATACTAGGCGGCAGGGGCAAACCCCGTCCAGCGCCGAGGGAAACGGCCCCGGCCGGGGCGGCGGCATTGGCCCCCGCGGGCCGGAAATGCGGGCACCATGACGGACGGTGACGGGGACGCGCGCATCCGCGCCTCCTGGGAGGCGAACGCGGGCCGCTGGACGGACGCGGTGCGCGCCGGCGCCATCCGGAGCCGCCGCCTCGCCACCGACGACGCGGTGGCGGCGGCCGTCGCCGCCCTCTCCCCCGACCGCGTGCTCGACCTCGGCTGCGGCGAGGGGTGGCTCGCCCGCCGGCTGGCGCACGAGGCCGGCTGCCGCGTCACCGGCACCGACGCCAGCCCGGAACTGATCCGCCGCGCCGCCGCGGCCGACCCTGGCGGCGACTACCGGACCCTGTCCTACGGCGAGCTTGCGCAGGAACCGGATCGGGCCGGCGGGCCGTTCGACGCCGTGGTCGCCAACTTCGCCCTGCTGGACCGGGAGCTGGGGCCGCTGCTGGCGGCGCTGGCCCGCCTCGCCCCCGTCCTGGTCGTGCAGACGGTCCATCCCTGGGCGGCCTGCGGCGACGGCCCCTACCGCGACGGCTGGCGGGAGGAGAGCTTCGCCGGCTTCGGGGAGCCCGGCTGGGCGCCCATGCCCTGGTACTACCGCACGCTGGCGTCCTGGCACGCGGCACTGGCGGAGGCCGGCTGGCACGCAAGCCGTCTGGAGGAGCCCGCGGACCCGGAGACCGGCCGCCCGCTCTCCCTGCTGCTGACCTGCCGGCGGGGCGCCGGCCCCGCTCCTGTACGACCGGCCTAGGTAGGCCGACCGATGGACGGCACCCGTCCTAGACGCGAAAGCCGAGGCGGGACGCCGCAAGGAGGGATGGGATCGGGCTCCGGCCTACCTCATATTCGAGGCTGAGGTCACTGCGAAAGGCGTTCCGCCCGCGGCCCGTCCGCGGGGGAGTTGAAGACAGATGTCCGCCCTACCCGACCACCGCCAGCGACCGCTGCGCATCCTGATCGTCGAGGACGAGGCGATCATCGCGCTGGGCCTGGAGCAGATCGTGGAGGACCTCGGGCACGAGGTGTGCGCCCTGGTCACCACCGCCGACGCCGCGGTCGACGCCGCCGACCGCCATCATCCAGACCTCGTCCTGATGGACGTCATGCTGCGCGGCGGCAGCGACGGGCTGGAGGCGGCGCGCCGCATCTGGGAGCGGCACGGCATCCGCAGCCTCATCACCTCGGCCCTCGACGTGCCGACCCTGCGCGAGCGGGCAGCGCCCGCCAAGCCGCTGGGCTTCGTCTCCAAGCCCTACCGGGCGGAGGACCTCCGCGCCACGCTGGGGGCGGCCCGCTAGCCGCCCAGGCCCCGCCCCCTCTACCCTGCAAGCATCTGGCGCGCTATGTCTGGGGCCCCGCACCCAGCCTGCCGCCTGTCCCCATGCCCGCCCCGCCGCCTCCGCCGCCGCTGCCCATCGACGCCGTCCTGCCCGGGCTGCTGGCCGCCCTCGACCGCGGGCCCAACGCGGTCCTGCAGGCGCCGCCGGGCGCCGGCAAGACCACGCGGGTGCCGCTGGCGCTGCTGGACCGGCCGTGGCTGGCCGGCCGCAGGATCGTCATGCTGGAACCGCGCCGCCTCGCCGCCCGCTCCGCCGCCAAGCGCATGGCCGACACGCTGGGCGAGCCGGTGGGCGCCACCGTCGGCTACCGGGTGCGCCTGGACACGAAGGTCGGCCCCGCCACCCGGATCGAGGTGGTGACCGAGGGCGTGTTCCTGCGCCAGCTCCAGTCCGACCCCTCGCTGGAGGGCGTCGGCGCGGTGCTGTTCGACGAGTTCCACGAGCGCAGCCTGGACGGCGACCTGGTGCTGGCCTTCTGCCTGCAGGCGCAGGGCCTGCTGCGCGACGACCTGCGCCTCCTCGCCATGTCGGCGACGCTGGACGGGGAGCCGGTGGCCCGGCTGATGGGGGGCGCGCCGCTGGTCACCAGCACCGGCCGCAGCTTTCCCGTGGAGACCCGCTTCGCCGAGCCGCCGCAGGGGGAGCGGCTGGAGGCCTGGACCGCCCGCATCGTGCGCCGCGCGCTGGCCGAGGAGGGCGGCGGCGTGCTGGTCTTCCTGCCCGGCGGGGCGGAGATCCGCCGGACCGAGCGGCATCTGGAGGAGGCCGGGCTGCCCGACGGGGTGGCGCTGGCCCCGCTCTACGGCGACCTGTCGCTGGAGGCGCAGGACGCCGCCATCCGCCCGGCCCTGCCCGGCCGCCGCAAGGTGGTGCTGGCGACCTCCATCGCCGAGACCAGCCTGACCATCGAGGGGGTCAGGGTGGTGGTGGACAGCGGCCTCTCCCGCCTCGCCCGCTTCGATCCGCGCAGCGGCATGGGGCGGCTGGAGACGGTGCGGCTGTCGCGCGCGTCGGCCGACCAGCGCCGAGGCCGCGCCGGGCGGCTGGAGCCGGGCGTCTGTTACCGGCTGTGGAGCGAGCCGGCCGACCGGGCGCTCACCCCCTTCACGGCGCCGGAGATCCTGCGCGCCGACCTCGCCCCGCTGGCGCTGGAGCTGGCCGCCTGGGGCGTGCAGGACGCGGCCGAGCTGCCCTGGCTGGACCCGCCGCCGGACGCGGCCCTGGCGCAGGCGCGCACGCTGCTGACCCAGCTGGAGGCGCTGGACGGGGGCGGCCGCATCACGGCCCATGGCCGGCGGATGGCATCGCTCGGCCTGCACCCCCGCCTTGCCCACATGGTGCTGAAGGGGGCGGAGCTGGGACTGGGGGCGGAGGCCTGCCTGCTGGCGGCCCTGCTGGGCGAGCGCGACATCCTGCGCGGCGGCCCGGGGCGGGAGCGCGACGCCGACATCCGCCTGCGCCTGGAGATCGCCGCGGGCCGCGGCGACGGCGGCGCCGACCGCGGCGGGCTGCGCCAGGTGCGCGAGGCCGCGCGGGAGCTGCGCCGCCAACTCCGCATCCCGGCCGACGCGGCGGTGCGCGCCGACGCCGCCGGCCTGCTGCTGGCGCTGGCCTATCCCGACCGCATCGCCCAGCGCCGTCCCGGCGGCCAGGGCCAGTTCAAGCTGTCGAACGGCCGCGGCGCCGTGCTGGACCCGGCCGACCCGCTGTCGACGTCCGACTACCTCGCTGTGGCCGAGCTGGACGGTCAGGCGCGCGAGTCCCGCATCTTCCTGGCGGCCCCCCTCACCCAAGCCGATATCGAGGAGGCCTACGGCGAGCTGGTCCGGGACGAGGAGGTCGTCGCCTGGGACGGGCGGGAGGGCGCCGTGCTGGCCCGCCGCCGGCGCCGGCTGTTCGAGCTGGCGCTGAGGGACGAGGCCGACCCGAAGCCGCCGGCCGACCTGGTGCGCGCCGCCATGCTGGACGGCATCCGCGAGATGGGCTTGGCCTGCCTGCCCTGGACGAAGGAGCTGGCGGCCTGGCGGGAGCGGGTCCTGTTCATGCGCCGCGCCGGCGGCGACGCCTGGCCCGACCTGGCGGACGAGGCCCTGCTGGCGGGGCTGGAGGAGTGGCTGGGGCCGTACCTGGACGGCGTCTCCCGCCGTGGCCACCTGGCCCGCGTGGACCTGCACGCGGCGCTGACCGGCATGCTCGACTGGCATGCGCGGCAGGAGCTGGACCGGGAGGCGCCGACGCACCTGACGGTGCCCAGCGGCTCCCGCATCCCGGTGGACTATTCCGGGGCGGCGCCCGTCGTCGCCGTGCGCCTGCAGGAGATGTTCGGGCTGGCGGAGACGCCGCGGGTCGGCGGCGGGCGGGTGCCCGTGGTGCTGCACCTGCTGTCGCCGGCGCACCGGCCGATCCAGGTCACCCGCGACCTCGCCTCCTTCTGGGCCAACACCTACAGGGAGGTGAAGAAGGACCTGGCCGGCCGCTATCCCAAGCACTACTGGCCGGACGATCCCATGCAGGCGGAGCCGACCGCGCGCGCCAAGCGCCGCGGCCAGTCCAACTGAGGCGCTACTCCGCCACCGTGTCGGCCACGTAGGCGCCGCGGTTGCCCATGGGCTTCTCCGGCGGCTCCGTCGTGTCCTTCATGGTCTGGTGCTCCATCTCCGCGTCCAGCTCCGCCCCCATCAGAATGGCGTAGGCGCCGATGTAGAGCCACAGCAGCAGGATCACGCCGGCGCCCAGCGAGCCGTAAGTCTTGTTGTAATCGGCGAAGTTGGAGATGTAGATCGAGAAGCCGATGGAGGCGACCAGCCACAGCAGCGTCGCCGCCCCCGCCCCCCAGCTGACCCAGCGCCAGCGCGGCTTGGCGCGGCAGGGGCCGTAGCGGAACAGCACCGCCAGCAGCAGCGTGACGATGGCCGCCAGCACCGGCCAGCGGGCGATGCGGATGATCCATTCCGTCGCCCCGCCCAGCCCGATGAAGTTCAGCACCGTCGGCACCGCCACCACGATGGTGATGGCGACGATCAGGAACAGGATCATGCCCAGCGTTAGCACCAGGGCGGTCAGGGTGAACTTGACGAAGCCGCGCTTCTCCTCCTCCTCGAAGGCGATGTTGAGGGCGGTCATCATCGACTTCACCCCGCCGGCGGCACTCCACAGCGCCAGCGCCAAGCTGGCCGCCAGGCCGAAGCTCAGGCTGTCCGACTGGGTGCTGGCCAGGCTGTCGAGCTGGCCCGCCAGGATGTCCACCCCCTGCGGCGGCAGGAAGCTTCCCAGCGAGCGCAGGTGGTCGTCGATGTCGCTGGGGTCCGCGACCAGCCCGTAGATGGAGACGGTCGCCGCCATGGCCGGGAACAGGGCCAGCAGGCAGAGGAAGGCCACGCCGGCGGCGACGATGGAGATGTTGTCCTTGCCCGACTCGGTCCAGGTCCGCTTCAGGATCTCTTTCCAGCCCCGCATCGGGATCTGGGTCGGGCTGTCGGCGTGCATGCCGCGTTCCCGCTGGGTCTGCGGGTCCTGGCGCTTCGCCTCCTCCACGCTCATCGCCTTGTCCGCCATGGCCCCTCTCCTTCCCCAGCCGGCCTAGACGTAGGCGTGCTTCAGCGCGCTGACGCGCGCGTGGGTGCGTTCGATCTCGTTGAAGCGGCCGGCCACCAGGATGCGCAGGCTGTCCGGCAGGCGGCGGCCCATGGCGGCGCGGAACCGGTCGCGGGTGGCGTCCTCCGCCCGCTCCACCGCGCTGACGATGATGGCGGGGTCGCGGCTGTCGACCGCGGCGATCGCGGCCGTCCACTCCTCCATGACGTCGCCGGTGGGCGCGTCGCCGTGCACGGCGGGCACCCCGAAACGCTGCAGTTCGGACTGCAGCAGCGCCGCCGTCCGCCCCCGCTCCTCCGCCGCGGCGCGCAGCACCTGGCCGGCGCGGCCGTGCCCGCCCATCTCAGCCAGCGCCTGGCCCGCCTGCCGCATCGCCTTGGTACCCTGGCGGGCGATGCCGATGAGGTCGGCCAGCAGGTCGGCCGTGTCCTGCGACAGCACCGCGTCCGGCGGCAGGGTCAGGTGCGGCTTGCCGTCCCGCACGGCCCCGCGCATCACCTCCACCCCCAGCCAGGCGAGGCCGGCGGCGATCAGGATGATGGGGACGGGGTTGCGGCGGATGGCGTCGGCGACGGGGTGCGGCGTGCCCTTCACCACGTGGTCGGCGACGGTCTGCACGTGCGACACCATCTCGCCCGGCGACAGGCGCCGCTCCAGCTCGTGCAGCGTGCGGTTGATGCGGCCGCGGATGCTGAGGATGTCGCCCTCGATCTCCTCGGTCCGGCGCGTGCCGGAGCCGCCGCCTTCGGTGTGATGAGCGTCCGCCATCGGGAAGGTCCCACGGTCGTTGAAAGCCGTGGGGTAACATCCCTGAAAGTACTAGGTTCCGGCGGCCCCGCCGGGCGGCGCGTCAGGCGGCGCTGAGGTCCGACAGCTTGTTCAGGAGGTAGTCGAGGTCATCGCTCGCCATCTCCTCGAACTGGGTCAGGATGCGCTCCAGCATGCGGCGGCGGTGGCGCTCCAGGTCGTGCTCCCCGCCGTCGAACTCGGTCTCCTGCGCCACGTCCATGGCGACGCGGACGGCCGGGTACAGCTTGGCCGGCAGCCCCGCCTTGTCGAACAGCGACTTCAGGCCCAGCTTGCCGCCGTCATGGATCAGCAGGCGGGCGTTGGCGGCCGGGATGCGCGCCAGCTGCGCCATCGCCACCTCGAAGAAGGACAGGTCGCCCAGGCAGAGCGAGCGCAGCAGCAGCGACGGGGTCAGCCGGCCGTTGCGGTAGAGCTGATCCACCAGCCGCTCCAGCTCCGCCTCGCCGGCGCCGCCGACCAGGGAGAAGGTCGCGCGCTCGCGGCCCTGCAGGACGATGTCGGCGGCCATGTCGGGCGGCAGCTCGTGCTTCTGCACCAGCCGCTCGCGCAGCTGCTCCGACACCATGGCGACCAGCCGCTCCGCCACCGTGACCGGCAGCTTGCCGCGGTCCACCATCTGCGCCTGCACCGCCTCGCTGCCGGGGAAGCGGTCCAGCGCCTTCACGAAGGCCGACTCGGTCACCCGCGCGCCGTCGTTGCCCATCAGCGTGGCGACCGCCGTCTCCGCCCCGGCCTCGACCAGGACGTCGGCGACCTGCTCCGACACGGCGGCGCGGCGGGCGACGGCCGTCTGCTTGTCGGCGGAGCCGCTGCGGATGATCTCCACCAGGTCGGCGTCGGTCAGGACCGCCGTCACCTCGATGAAGGGCAGCGATACCTCCTCGACGTCGCGGGCGAGGCTGAGGGCCACGTCGCGCGGCAGGCCGGGGTTCGACTTCAGGCTTTCCGACAGGGCGGAGCGGACGCGCACCGCGGCGTCGCGCGCCATCAGGCGGACGATGTCCTCAGCGAGGCTGCGCTCGGAGGCGGTCAGGTCCTGGGCGCCGAACTGCGTCGCCACCTTGGCCGCCATCTCGGCGCGCGTGGTCGGGGACGGATCGGTCAGCAGGCGCTGCACGTCCTGCTGGGTCAGGGTCTCGGTCATCGCAGGCCCGCCAGACTCCTCAGCCGATCCAGTCGTTTACGGGCGTGCCGGGGCCCGTCGTTCGGCAACAAGTATTAATCCAGGACGCGGCGCTTTGCTAACGCCAAATAGGGCGCATCCGTCCGTACAGGGGGGCCCCGGCCGGAAGGCTCAGGCGCCGCCCTGGCGCTGGCGCCGGCGGGCGCGGCGGCGGGCCTGCTCGATCCGGGCGGCGTGGTCCTCCACCGATATCCAGGTCTCCGACGTCACCTCCAGGCGGCGGTCCTCGAACACGTTGGCGCCGGGGGCCGCCGCCTGCCGGCGCGCCACCTCGGCGTCGCGCTCGTGCAGCAGGCGCACGATCTCGGCCCGGTAGAGGCGGACCAGGGCGGTGATCCAGCGGTTGGCGGGCCAGCTGGGCCGGGCGTGGTCGACGACGAAGCAGTCCAGCATGCGCGCCACGTCGGCGGCCCGGTACCAGGTCTCCCCCGTCACCCAGCGGTTGGTGGTGAACAGCCGCACCGGCCGCCCCTGCGCGTCCATGGAGATGCCGACCAGGTGGGACAGCGCGCCGTTGCCGTCCTCGTCCGGCTTCAGGTCCGGCAGCGGCGCCGGCGCCATGCCCGCCGGCATGCCGAGCGGGCGCAGGAAGGTGTGGAAGTGCCCGTGCTCCCCAGACGCCCGCTCCGCCTCGGGATGGGCGTGGTAGTAGTACTGGGCGTGGTACTCGGCGTCGTAGACGTCGTCGGCGGGATAGTGGCTCCACTCGTAGAAGCCGGCGCCGCGCAGTATCTCGCTGACGACCGTGTCGCCGGTCTTGGCCAGCACGCGCACGCACTCCGCCACCTCGCGCGCGGCGGCGCAGAGGGCCTCCAGCTCCTCCAGCGGCAGGCTATCCAGATCGACCGTGTCCATGGGCCATCCCGTCGCCGGCCGGGAGGGCCGGGGCAAGTAGATCAGGTGGGGCGCGCGAGGGGATCAGAGAAGCCCCGCCTCGCGGTAGTAGCGCTCGGCCCCCGGGTGCAGCGGCGCCGTCAGCCCGGCGCGCACCATCGTCTCCCGCTCCAGCCCGGCCAGCGCCGGGTGCTGCGCGGTGAGCGCGCCCAGATCCTCCATCACGGACTTCGCGATCTGGTAGGCGGCGGCCTCGGGCAGGCCGGCGGTCGTCACCAGCGTCGCCGCCACGCCGACGGTCGGCACCGGCTCGGCGGCACCGGGATAGAGGTTGCCGGGGATGGCTGTCTTCACCAGCCAGGACTTCTCCGCCGCCAGCGCGTCCACCGCCTCGCCGGCGACGGGCACGAAGGTCGTCTCGCACTCCGCCGCGGCGGCCAGGACGCCGCCGTTGGGATGCGCCACCGCGTAGAACATGGCGTCGAACCGCCCGGCGCAGAGTGCGGCCGCCTGCTCCTCCGGCGGCAGCTCCGTCACCGCGGAGAAGCTGCCGGGCTTCCAGCCCATGCGCTCCATCACCTGCTCGAACAGGGAGCGCGGGCCGGAGCCGGCGGGGCCC
>DASPKT010000278.1:0-12632 GCA_035627915.1 Azospirillaceae bacterium | reverse complement strand
GGTGGTCGACATCGCCCTGCTGCCCGGGGCCCGCGGCACCGCCATCGGCGGCGACCTGCTGCGCGCCGTCCAGGCCGAGGCCCGGGACGAGGGCAAGAAGGTCAGCATCCACGTCGAGCAGGAGAACCCGGCCAAGCGGCTCTACGCGCGCCTGGGCTTCCGCGACGTCAGCCAGACCGGGCCCTACTGGCTCATGGAATGGACGCCGGATTAGGGACGGGACGGTCCCCGCCCGAACCTCCGGCCCCGGCCTGACGGACAGGGCCCCTTCCCCACCCGGGAAGGGGCCCTTTTCCGTTTCAGTTGAAGACCGCCTGGTAGCGGATCGTGCCGTCATCGTTGCGGGCGATCGGCACGATGAAGATCGACACCTCGCCCAGCGCCTCATGCTTCAGCGGCAGGATCTGCTGGTTGAACTGCAGGTCGGTGCGGCTGCCCTTGAAGAACAGGGAGAAGGGGTCGCGCTTCTTCATCGGGTGGTCGTGGGCGGGCAGCGCCTTCGTCTCCACCAGGGTGAAGGTCTCCTGCTGCTCCGGATGGTGCAGCACGAAGGCGGTGCCGACATGCGGCTCGAAGGTTTCCAGCGTGGCGGTGGCGAGATCGAACATGCGGCCTATTCCGAAAGTAAGGTGAGGTCCAGCGCGGAGTTTGCCATGCCGCCCGCAACTTTATCAATCGGTTGCAGGGATAGCGCTCATGCTTCCGGTTGGGTGTGGGCACGGCGGCGTGCCGCCTGTCCGCCCGCCGACAGCGTTTGGCCGAATCTGCCACCTCCCTGTCCTTTCCCGCGGCGCGCCGATCCCCGACCCTGGCGCCATCGCAGACCGGGGGGGACCGCATGGCACGGGAGATCGGCTTCGTCCTGTTCGAGGGGGTCACGGCGCTGGACCTGACCGGCCCGATGGACGTCTTCGCCACCGCGAACGAGCATGCCGCCGCGGCCGGGGACCGGCCGCCCTACCGGCTGGAGGTCCTGGCGGCCGACTGCCGTCCGTGCCGGGCGGAGTCCGGGCTGGTCCTGCTGCCCGGCGCCGCCTTCGGCGAAGGCGGGCGCTTCGACACGGTGCTGGTGCCCGGCGGCGCGGGGCTCCGCGACGCGGAAACCGGCGCGGCGGTTGCCGCCTGGCTGGCGGCGCAGGCGGCGACAGCCCGCCGGCTGGCGTCGGTCTGCACCGGCATCTACGCCATGGCCGCCGCCGGCCTGCTGGACGGGCGCCGCGCCACCACCCATTGGCGCTTCGTCGCCGACCTCATGCGCCGCCACCCCTCGATAAGGCTGCAGCCCGGCGCCCGGGTGGTGGCGGACGGGCGGTTCCGCACCTCCGGCGGCGTCACCGCGGGGATCGACCTGGCCCTGGCCCTGGTGGGGGAGGACCTGGGCCCGGCCGCCGCCGACGCCGTCGCCCGCGAACTCGACCTCCGCCCCGGCGCGGTCCCGGCGCCGGTCCCCGCCTGAGCCCGACCCCGGACATCCGGGCCATCCAGAGAAGGACACGTCCCATGATCCCGACCCGCTTCCGCCGCCTGCTGGCGGCCCTCTGCGCGACGCTTGTCCTGGGCGCCGCCGCCGTGGTCCCGGCCGCCGGCCGCGCGGCCAGGGCGCCGGACCGGCCCCAGGCCTCCGACATCGCCGCCGCCAAGCTGTCCGAGCGGGGGCTCTACCGCGTCGAGGTCCAGCCGGAGGCCGGGAGCCCGCCGGTGGGCCCCATCCACCGCTGGACCGTGCGCGTGGTCGCCGCCGACGGCACGCCGGTCCCGGACGGGGCGGCGATCAAGGTCGACGGCGGCATGCCGGAGCATGGACACGGGCTGCCGACCCGCCCGCGGGTGACCCGCGCGCTGGGCGACGGGCGGTTCCTGGTGGAGGGGATGAAGTTCAACATGCCGGGCTGGTGGACCCTGACCCTGTCGGTCTCGGCCGCCCCCGGCGCCGACAACGTCACCTTCAACCTGGTGCTGTGACATGCTGCGCCCCGCCGTCGCCGCCCTGGCCGCGGCAGCCGTCCTGACGCTCTGCGGGCCGGCGGCGGCACAACCCTGGACGGAGGCCGAGCGGGCGCTGATCGCCAGCCTCTCGCTGGACCGGCTGGGACCGCCGCCGCCCGACCCGTCCAACCGGGTGGCCGACGACCCGCGCGCGGCGGGGCTGGGGCGGGCGCTGTTCTTCGACGCGGGCCTCAGCGGCGGCGGCGCCGTCTCCTGCGCCACCTGCCACCAGCCGGAGAAGGGCTTCCAGGACGGGCTGCCGCTGGGCCGCGGCGCCGGCACCACCGACCGCCGGACCATACCGGTGGAGGGGGCGGGGCGGATGCCCTGGCTGTTCTGGGACGGCCGCGCCGACAGCCTGTGGGCCCAGGCCCTGGGCCCGCTGGAGAGTGCGGCCGAGCATGCCGGCACCCGGACCCGCTACGCCCACCACGTCGCGGCCTCCCATCGGGACGGGTACGAGGCGCTGTTCGGCCCGCTGCCGGACCTGGCGCACCTGCCGCGCGACGCCGGCCCCCTGGGCACGGAGGCGGAGCGGCGCGCCTGGGAGGCGATGGCGCCCGCCGACCGCGCCGCGGTGGACCGCGTCTTCGCCAATGTCGGCAAGGCGCTGGCGGCCTTCCAGCGGCGCCTGGACCCCCGGCCCGGCCGCTTCGACCGCTATGCCGCCGCCCTTTCGGCGGGACGCCCCGCGGCCGGCATCCTGACCGCGGAGGAGGAGGCGGGCCTGCGCCTGTTCGTCGGCCGGGGCCAGTGCGTCAACTGCCACAACGGCCCGCTGCTGAGCGACGGGCACTTCCACAACACCGGCGTCCCGGCCGCCCCCGGCCTGCCCGAGGACCGCGGCCGCGCCGCCGGCATCGGCCGGGCCCTGGCCGACCCCTTCAACTGCCTGGGACCGCACAGCGACGCGCGGCCCGAAGACTGCGCCGAGCTGGCCTTCGCCGTGACGGAGGGGGAGGAGCTGGTGCGCGCCTTCAAGCCGCCGACCCTGCGCGGCGTGGCGGCGCGCGCACCCTACATGCATGCCGGGCAGGTCCCGACCCTGGCCGCGGTGCTGGACCACTACAACCGGGCGCCGGCGGCACCCGCCGGGCACAGCGAGCTGGTGCCGCTGGGGCTGGACGCGGCGGCGCTGCGGCAGCTGGAGGCGTTCCTGGGCACGCTGACGCCGGAACCTGCCCCGGAGCCCGCCCCGGGACCGGACCGGCCGCAGACGGCCGAGTCCCCGCCGGGGCCGCCGGCCGGGAGCGTCCTTCCCGGCATGCCTCAGGAGCGGGCGGCGAAGTCGCTGGGGCAGGTGCCGTAGCGGCGCTGGAAGGCGCGGCGCAGGTTGCGCTCGTCGGCGAAGCCGCACTGGCGGGCGACGTCCTTCAGCAGGGGCGCGCCGGTTTCCAGCCGGCGGCGCGCCTCCTCCAGCCGCACCTCGGCCACGTAGTCGGCCGGCGACTGGCCCACCCGCTCCCTGAAGCGGCGGCTGAAGTGCCGGACGCTCATTCCCGCCCGCTCCGCCAGCGCCTCCACCGACAGGTCGGCGGCGGGGTTGTCCAGGATCCAGAGCTGGATCGCCCCCAGCCGGTCGTCGCGGCGCTCGGCGTCCAGGTGGCGGCTGCGCTGCCGGTCGCCGCCGGGGCGCCGGCGCTGCACCACCAGCTCCTCCGCCACCGCCACGGACACGGCCTTGCCCCAGTCCCGCTCGACGATGGCCAGCGCCATGTCGATGCCGGTCGTCACCCCGGCGGAGGTGTAGAACCCGCCGCTCTCCACATAGATCGCGTCCGGCAGCACGCGGCATCCCGGGGCCAGGGCGGCGAGGCGGTCGCAGTAGCGCCAGTGCGTCGTCGCCTCGCGCCCGTCCAGCAGGCCGGCCGCGGCCAGGACCAGGGAGCCCGTGCAGATGGAGCCGACGGTGCCGGCCCCGGCCCGCTCCCGCAGCCAGTCCAGCAAGGCGGGGTCGGCGGAGGCGCGGCCGTAGCCGATGCCGCCCGTCACCAGCAGCAGGTCGGCCGGCCCCGCCTCGCGGTAGGAGCGGCGGACCATGAACTCCAGCCCGTTCGACATGGCGACCGGCCCCGGCTCGGCGGCGACCAGCTCCACGGAATAGGCCGGCACCGCCTGCCCGGCATGCTCGCGCAGCCACCGCGCGGCGCGGGAGAACACTTCCAGCGGCCCCGCCACGTCCAGGATCTGGGCGTCGGGATAGACCAGCATCAGGACGGCGACGGTCCTGCCGCCGGTCTCTCCACTGCCGGGCCCGGCATGAGGCGTGGACTGCATGGCGCCGATCCCCTTCCGCCGTCCTGTCCCGAATCGGCGCCTGCGCGTCCGACCGGGCGGTGCACGAAGCCCGTACTATCCCGCCGTTCCGGTCGGGTGCAAGCGGAGGATGGGGGATGGACAGGCGGAGCTTCATGGCGGCGGGCGGCTCGGCGCTGGCCCTGTTCCCGGCTGCCGCATCGGCGCGGGACACCGGTGCGCCGGCCGCGCTGCCGCGGCGCGACGCGGTGCGCGTGGCCTTCCTGCTGGGCGACAACGCCAACGTCATCGACACCTTCGGCCCCTGGGAGGTCTTCCAGGACACCGCCGTGCCGGGGCTGTTCGGCGCCTCCAACCCGTTCCGGCTCTACACCGTGGCGCCCTCGCGCGGGCCGCTGCGCATGACCGGGGGGCTGACGGTGCTGCCGGACCACACGCTGGAGGACGCGCCGCAGCCCCACCTGATCGTCGTCCCGGCCCAGCGCGCCGGCGACGCGGCGCGCGACTGGCTCAGGCGGGCAAGTGCCGGCGCCGACGTCGTCCTCTCCATCTGCACCGGCGCCTTCCAGCTGGCGCGCGCCGGCCTGCTGGACGGGCTGCGGGCGACCACCCACCACGCGTTCTGGGACAGCTTCGCCCGGCAGTTCCCCGCCGTGGAGCTGCACCGCGGCCTGCGCTTCGTCGACAACGGGCGGATCGCCACCGCGGGCGGCCTCACCTCGGGCATCGACCTCGCGCTGCACGTCGTCCAGCGCTACTACGGCGCCGAGGTCGCGGCGGCGACGGCCGCCTACATGGAATATGCCGGGGAGGGCTGGCGGGCCCCGGCCTGAGGGGGTGGCGGCCTGGGACTGCCTGAGCTCCACCACCAGCAGATGGCGCATGCGGTTCGGGTCGAGCGGGATGTGGACGCGAATGGCTGGCGATGTTACCGCCGCATAATCGAGATGGCGGTACAATCCCGGCGCGCTTGGGTCAGACGCCATCAACCGGCCAGAACCGCATCGGCGACAGAAGGTCCTGGCCATGGGTCCCAGCTTCCGGTCCCTGGATCACCTATGCACCCGAGGACGAAGTCTGGGAGACTGGTGCAGGCTCAGCTCCACTGCCTGGCGCTCGGACCGGGCTGACGTTTGACAGACCAGGAGGGCATCATAGATCTGAGCGATCCGGGGTGTCGCCACTGCGCCCTGGTCGTCACCGTGCGATACCCCGGATCCCCCCGCCACCAGGACACCAGCCTGTCCGCCGAACCGCACCCGGGCCGCGCGCCGGAACCGCGCCAGTTCCGCCGCGACCGGACGGTCGTTCAGTAGGGTGCGCCAAGCATCAGCCCGGGCCTTCGTGGAGACCGTGCGCGCCTGTTCCAGGCGTGCGACCGCGGCCTCGGCGGCCGGCGACAGCCGGGGCACGCCGGTGCTCTCCGCCTTGAACCGGGTCTGCGCTGCGCGGCAGTGATCCGTCTCGGCCCGCCCTTCCTGTCGACGGAGCCGCTCCAGCCCGTCGGCAACGCTCCGTACCAGGAGTACCGCCCGATCCCGGGCGCCACCATCCAGCAGGCGCCCGAACCAGCCATCGAGGCCCCGGAGCGGCCCGAGCGTCGTCGGTTCCGCCCGGACGCGGGCGGCCAGACTGGTCCAGCCATCCCGGTCCGCCAGCGCGCGCAGCCGCGACCAGGCCGCTGCCGGATCGCGGTAGGCAACCGACAGGTACACCCCCAGTTCCTGCCGCGCCGCGACCACCTGGGTGTCCGCGTCAACCGCCGCCCGGATCCGCTCCGCCACCAGCACCACGTCCCGCCGCGCGGCGGCGTCCGGCCGCGGCGCCACCAGCCAGGCGTCACGCTCCGCGTTCCGGGCTGCGGCCCGGGGGGACGCCTCGATCGTGGTGCCAAAGCCCGGTTCTGAGACCTTTTGCGGACCCGGCGCGGCGACGCGGGACACACCGGCAACCGCATAGGCGACGGACGCCTGCTTCAGGTCGGCCCGGGCCAGTTGCCGGGTGAGCGCCTCCAATCCCGGGGCTTGGTCGCGGGCTGCGAACACCCGGGTCCACACCCGGTGGCGGGTCAGCGCCACGTAGCCGGCGCGGGTCCGCCAGTGCCGGCTGTGCAGCAGGTATGTCCGATCCACCGTGAGCCCCTGTCCCCTGTGCAGCGTGCCGGCATAACCGTGCCGGAACCCGTCGAAGGTCCCAACGCTCCAGGTGACCTCGACGGCGTTGTCGAGGCGCACGGTGACGCGGCCGCCCTTCAGATCGGAGATGAATCCTGTGCTGCCGTTGGCCAGACCCAGCGTCTTGTCGGTGCGGGTGATCTGGACGCGATCGCCGACAGCAAAGGCTGCCGGGCCGTGGCGTGTCGCCAGTACCCGGTCCGGTCCGAGCTGTCCCTGCGCCCGCCGCACCGCGCGCAGCCGCTCGTTCAGCCGGTCGACCTCGCGGTTGGTGTAGGCGAAGACGAACCGGCTCTCGCCTGGGAACCGGCGCGCGTCCGCCGCCCAGGCGCGCACCAGCGCGTCCTGCGCCCGGTCCAGCCCGTCTCGCCAATGCACCGCGCCGTACCGCCGGTAGGCCCGCAACGCCTCGCCGACGCGGCCCGCTGCCAAGTCCTCGCTGGCCACGCGCTGCCAGGCCGCGTGCTGGCGCACGATGCCGGTCAGCCGGGCGGCCCCGAGGCGATGCGCCAGCTCCGGGAACAGGCCGCCCCGCTCGATCGCCGCGAACTGGCCGCTGTCGCCGGCGAGGATCAGCTTGGCGCCCGCGGCCCTCGCCTCCTCCAGCAGGTCGCGCAGCACCGGGGTGGAGAGCATCGGCGCCTCGTCGACCACCACAACCGTTCTTGGGGTCCAGGCCGCCCGGCCATTCTTCAGGCGAAAGAGCTGGCTGTGCACCGTCTGCGCCTCGAATCCGCAGGCCCGCAGCTCCTGCACCACGGCGTGGGTGGGCGCCAGCCCGATGACTGGGCAGCCGGTGGCCTGGTAGCCCTGACGGACCCGCTCCAGCACCAGGCCCTTGCCGGTGCCGGCCGGTCCCTCCAGCAGCCGAAGGTCGCCGCCGCCGGCGAGGTAGGCCGCCGCCCGGCGCTGCTCAGGCCGCAGCGGCTCACCCTCGGCCACGGGAACGGGGATCGCGTGTCCCTGCCGCAGGACCAGGATCTCGGCGGCGGCGAGCGCCGCCTGTTCCTCAGCGCGCACGGTGCGGGTGGTCATGCGTGGGCTCGGTCGGCCCGTCGCCGGATCGGCCAGGCGCACCAGCTCGGGGCTGCACAGCACCGCCCGCTCCACGGCCGCGGCATCAGCCGGGTTGTCCAGGTACTTGCCAAGGAACCGGCGCAGATCGGCGGTGCTGAAAGTCGCGTCGGTGCGGGTGAGCGCGCCCAGGACCTGGTCGGGGTCGTGCGCCGCCCGACGGTTGGCACTCCCGAGTGCGCGCTGCTCGGCCGAGAGATCGCTGCGGCGGGAGCGGAACCGCATGGGCCCGAGATGCGGCGCGGAGATGATGGCGTTGGCGTCCACCCGTAGGGCGAGGCCCTGCTCCAGGAAGTAGCGGTTCTGGGTCTCGCGCCAGACCTCGCCCCAGGAGTCGGCCTCGGTGACGATGGGCCGACCCCGGGCGGTGCGCAGCTGGGGCTCCAGGTCACGGGCCTTTCGGGCGGCCAGGCGGTTGCCCTCGACCCGGCGGGTGGTCACCAGCAGATGGGCGTGCGGGTTGCTCTCGTCGTCCTCGGGGCCGTGCAGATCCAGCTGCACGGCGAGGCCCTTGGCGACGAACTGCTCGTGTGCAAAGCGGGTGGCCAGCGCTACCCGGTCGCTGTGCTGCAGCTCCGGCTCGTGCGGCAGGGCCAGCACCAGCTCGCGGGCGACCTGCGCGTCGCTGCGCCGCTCGGCCGTCTCCGCCCGGTTCCACAGCGCCGCCGGGTCAGCGAGGCCGGGGTCGGCGCCGTCCGGCAGCAGCACGGCGTGATGGGTCAGGCCGTCGCGGGTCGCGAAGCAGAAGGTCTCCCTGGTGCGCTCGGACCGGATCTGCCGGCGCGCGTTGTAGGCGGCGGTGCGCACGGCGTTGCCGCCGGTCCGGCGTGAGAGGTAGCGGGCGCGGGCGAAGGCGATGGCCATGGCGGCCATACCGGCATCGTTGCGATCGGGAAACGATGCCCCCCAAGGAGGGGCGCGGGAAAGCGGGCAAAGGTGGGGCGGCCTTGTCCGGGTGGAGGGTGGCCGATGCATATTGCGTCATCCATCACCCGGATCTGCCGGTTCGCCCGGCGCTTGCGTCCGTTCAGCCCGCCGGTGCCCTGACCGCCGGGCTTTTCCAAACGGGCTACAAGACGGCCGGCACTGGCCGGGCGCGGACGCCCCGGAGGCGGGGTGAGGGCTTCACTCGGCGGTCAGATCATCCTGCCGGCAGTCGGGCGCCTGGGGTTTCGGAAACCGCCGGGGGAACCGGGCCGGGCCTTCTGCCTGTGAGGGCGCGTCGGAATGGCGCCGGCCCTCCCGCCTGGCGCGAATTGAGCTGAGAGCCTGCGCCACCTGCCCGACTGCCGCCTCCTTCGGCTCCGGTCTACGCTGGGACCGGATACATTCCGGGGAGGATGGCCGATGACGACGTCGCTGGCGGAGCGGCAGGCCCGACTGGCGCGCAGCCGGGCGCGGGTGGCCGAGCAGGAGGCGCGGCTGCGCGAGGCCGAACGCAAGGCGCATACCCGGCTGCTGATTGAGCTGGGGACCCTGGTCGACCGGGCCGGGTTGGCGACGCTGCCCGCCGACACGCTGCTGGGCGCGTTCTTGTCGCTGACGGCGCGCGCCGCCGATGCCGGGGAGCTGGAGGCGTGGACCAGCGCCGGCGTCCAGGCGCGCCGCCGGGATGAGGATGGCCGCGTGCCGGTTGTCGCGACGTTCCGGACGGAGCCGGCGCCGGACCAGGGCGCCCAGCTGCGGGCGGCCGGGCTGCGCCGCAACCGGGTGCTCGGCCATTGGGAGGGCGTGGTGGACGCCGGCGCGGCCGCGGCGCTGGTGGCGCGCTGCGGCGGGACGCTGCGGCAGGTCGACCCGCCCCGGACGCCGATGGACCCGGCGGAGACGGGTGCGGTCTGACGCGGCGGCAGCCGGCTGTCGCCAGGAGGAGGTCCGGTGCCAGACCCAGCCTGACGGCCGGCGCGGGGGCGATGGGGCCGCTCGGGTTGCCCCACCGGGGCCGTCATCCCCACCCGAGGGGCCGATGGCGGACAGGGCTTGCCCATCGGGGCCAAGGCCGGGGAGGGGCGGACCCTTACCCCTCCCCGGTTTCCAGGTCAGGCCGCCGGGTCCAGCGGGCGGGCCGCGGCGAGGCCGGTGAGGTGGTCGACCGCGCGTTGGGCATGGCCGGCCGCCCCCAGCAGCTCGCGCGGGTCGTGCCGCAGCAGCGCCAGCCAGGTCGCCAGATAGGCCGCGTGGTCCTGGCGCACCTCCGGCTCCAGCCCCAGCTCCGCGCACAGGAACGCCGCCCCCAGCTCCGCCACCAGTTCCTCCCGGGCGTACCCCGCGTCGCCGAAGCGGCGGCGTCCGAGGTCGCGGTCCAGCCGCGACGGATGCCGGGTCCAGTGCACGAGCTCATGCGCCAGGGTGGCGTAGTAGCTGCCGGCGCTGCGGAAGCAGGCGAGCTCGGGCACCGCGATGTGGTCGGGGCCAAGCGCGTAGTAGGCGCGGGTCCCCCCGAGGCGGATGGTGGCGCCGGTGGCGCGGACGAACGCCTCCGCCGCCGCGATGCGGGCCGGGCCGGGCGTTACCGCCGGCGCCGGCTGGTGGAAGCGGGCGGGCAGCCCGTCGATGCTGTCGGTGTTGAAGACGTCATAGAGGCGGATCATCCAGCGGGCGGCGCCGGGATCGCCGGGCCGGGCGGGCCGCGGCGCCGCGTAGATCACGGTGGCCGAGCGCTCGCCCGGGCGCACGCTGGCGCCCAGGAGGCCCGCCCGGTGCCGGGTCATCCAGGTGCGCCCGGAGACGCCCAGCGTGGCCTGCGCCATCCACAGCAGCACGATGTTCAGGCCCTGGTAGGGCCTGCCGCAGGCCCGCAGGGGCAGGCCGGCGCGGGCGGCGAGGGTTCCTGGGCTCCAGGGCTGGTGCCAGGGGCGCACACCCCGGGCCAGCTGGTCGAGCACGGTGGCCAGCACCCGCTGGCAGGACGCGCTGAGCGGGATCATGACGCCCCTCCCGGGATCTTCAGGCCGCGGGTGACGCGGACGGTGCCGTCGGGCTCGGCATGGAGGCGGGCGCCGGCGCGGGCGCGCAGCGCCGGCGGATAGGCCCGCGCCTGGGTGCCGTGCTGCACCAGTTCCAGCAGCACCAGCGCCACGGCGCGGCGGAAGGCGGCGAAGGCGGCCTGTTCGGTCAGGGTGGGCGGGTGCTCGGACAGGGCGTAGGGCTCCGGCGCCACGCGCGGGGCCTCGGCCAGATCGGGCGGCCGCAGCGCGTGGATGGAGACGAAGGCCCAGCCCTCGGCGCGCACGTGACGGGCGGCGACGGCGAGGCGGCGCCGGGTCAGGCGCGGCAGGTGCCGGACGCCGATGCAGGCGGGCCGGCGGGAAACGGGGGTGGACATGGCGCGTCCTCCAGGATCGGGGGAAGGAGGGGGGCCGGGCGACCCGGCCCCCAGGCGGTCAGGCGGCGCCTACCCGGCCGCGGCGTCGGCCGCGCCGGGCTGGCCGGCACCGGCGCGGCGCAGCAGCGGCGGCAGCCAGCGGCTGCCCGCCACCAGACTGGCGGCCCGGATCGCCAGGGCGGCCTTCTTCAGCCCCGAGAGGTGCCGGGCCTCGCGCGGCCCCGTCACGTCCGCCACCGCGTCCAGGATGCGGGCCTTGCTCACCCGCCCGAAATAGCCGTCCACGGTCGGCCGCCACCAGTCGGCCATGTCGAGGTCGAGCGCGCCCGCCAGCAGGTCGGCGGGGGTGGCCGCGCCGCTGGCGGGGGTGCCGAGGGGGACGGCGTCCACCGTGAGGGCGGCGCAGTAGGCGAGCAGGTCCTGCACCGTGGCCGGATGCTGGCCCCGCAGCCAGGCCCAGAGCGCGGCGGCATCCTGCGGCAGGGCCGTGCGCCACCGCTCCCGGTGCCCGGCCAGTTCCCGGCCGGCCCGGCTCTCGTCCAGGTCGGGGACGATCGGATGCAGCGGACGCTCGTCGGCGTCGATCAGCAGGCAGCTCGCCCGGGCGCTGCCGTAGAGCAGGCCGAGGGCCAGGGCGTGGGTGACGGCGCGCAGGGCCACGTCGGACCGGGCGGCCAGCGCTGCCGCCAGGGCGGCGGTGCGGTGCCCGGTCAGCTCCATCACCAGCCGCTCCGACAAGGGCCGGGGCGCGTCGGACCCGGTCCCCTCCCCGTCTCCGCTGGGCGCCGCCGGCACCGGCTCCGGGGCCGCCGGCTCGTCCCCGGGCCGGACATAGCCGCGCTCGACGCGCACCGTGCCGTCCGGGGCCAGCGCGACGATCGCACCGGCGCGCGCCCGGTCCTCCGGGTCGAAGCAGGCGGGCTGGCGCGCCTGCTCGGCCAGCAGCGCGGTGATGCGGGTCAGCGTCTCCTGCATCTCCGCCAGGACGGGCTCGGGCGGCGTCTCGCCATGCTCGGCCAGCAGCCGGTCGTGATGGTCGGACAGGGCCTTGATGCGGCCGTCGTCGGCCGGGGACCGGGGCACCAGCCGGCGCATCGCGTGGGCGTGGCCGTACGGGAACTCGGGATGGACCTCGACCCACGCCCATCCCTCCTGCCGCACCTCGGCCGCGACCGCGCCGAGCCGGTCCCGGCAGAGCCGGTCCAGGAGCGCCGCATCCGCCAGCCAGCATTCCCCCGCCTCGGAGAACAGGTCGCGCAGGACGGTCCCGCCGGCCGCCTCGTAGGCCGCCAGCCCGACCAGGCGGGCGCGGCGGTCGCTGGCCGCGACCGTGCCGCCGGTGAGCAGGCGGCGGATGACGTCGGCGTCCTTGTTCCAGCCCAGCGTGTCCCAGGTGCGCCGCTGGGCCGCGTGGTCGTCGGTCAGCGCCAGCGCCTGGGCCTGTTCGGTGGTGATCTCATCGGTGCGGTAGAGGGCCAGCAGTGCGGGCGCCAGGGCCGCCAGCCTGAGGCGCTGGCGCACCACGGCGGGGGTGAGGCCGAAGCGGGCGGCGATGTCGTCCACGCCCAGTCCCTCGGCCGTGTGGAGCCGGGCGAAGGCCTCCACCTGGTCGGCCGGGTGCATGGGCACGCGCACCACGTTCTCGGCGAGGCTCACCTCCCGGCCGCTGCCCAGGCGCTTGAGGGTGCACAGGATGCGGGCGTGGCGCGGCATGCGCTTCTGGCGCACCAGCAGCTTGAGCGCCTGCCGGCGCCGCTCGCCGGCATCCACCAGGAAATAGCCGGTGGGCTGGCCCCGGTCGTCCAGCTCCGGCTCCA
>DASPKT010000277.1:0-2125 GCA_035627915.1 Azospirillaceae bacterium | reverse complement strand
CCGGCCTGAAGGACCTGTCCGAGGCGCAGATCGCCCACGTCCACGTCTTCGCCGACCGCATCGCCGAGATGACGGACCGCGAGGCGCAGCCGGACCTGGCGGAGACGCAGCAGATCATCCGCGCCCTGCCCTCGCGCTACGAGTTCGACATCACCGACGTCGAGGTGCGCGACGTCGACATCATGCTGGTCACGCCCAACAAGGTGGTGGCCAAGCGGGTGACGACCGAGATGGCCGCCTGCGGCTTCAAGGTGAACACCGTGTCCGACCCGGTGGAGGCCATCGGCATCGCCGTGCGCAACCCGCCCGACATGCTGATCGCGGCGGCCGTCATGGACGGGCTGGGCGGCATCGACCTGATCCGCGGCCTGCGCGCCATCTCGCTGACCGAGCACGTGCCGATGGCGCTGCTGACCAGCCAGGACGCCGCGGCGCTGCGCGGCATCCCCTCCGGCATCGCGCTGATCCGGCTGAACCAGTCCTTCGGCGACGACATCGCCGCCGCGGTGACCCGGTTCAACGTGGGGTGACGGCGGACTGCCTCCACACCGGACCAAGGCGTCACCCCGGCGAAAGCCGGGGTCCAGGGGCCGTTTGCCGTTGCGCCCGGTTCCCTGGATTCCGGCTTTCGCCGGAATGACGGAAGGGAGCGGGAGTATCCCCCCTCAGAACAGGTGCTGCCCGCCGGTCACGAAGATCTCCGTGCCGGTGACGTAGCCGGCCTCCTCCGAGCAGAGGAAGTAGATGGTGGAGGCGACGTCGTCGGGCTGGCCCAGGCGGTGCAGCGGGATGCGGGGCATCAGCACTTCCGTCTCCGGCGACAGCATGGCGGTCTCGATCTCGCCGGGGGCGACGGCGTTGACGCGGACGCCCAGTTCCGCGAACTCCACCGCCATCTCCCGCGTCAGCGCCGTCAGCGCCGCCTTGGAGGTCGAATAGGCGCTGCCGGCGAAGGGGTGGACGGCGTGGCCGGCGATGGAGGTCACGTTGACCACCGCGCCCTTCGCCCGCGCCAGGTTGGCGGCGAAGCCGCGGGCCAGCACGATGGGGGCGAAGAAGTTCAGCTCGAACACCCCGCGCCAGCCGTCGAGGTCGCCGTTGAGGCAGCCGAGGCGCTCCTTGAACGGGGTCTTGGGCGACATGCCGGCGTTGTTGACCAGCGCGTGCAGCGGCCCGCCGTCCAGCACGGCCAGCGCCTCGGCCACGAAGGCGTCGCGGCTGGCGGGGTCGGCCAGGTCGGCGCTGATGTGGTGGGTCCAGTTGGGGTCGCGGCGGCAGTCCGCCGGCACCTCCTCCCGGCTCACCGTGAGGACGCGCCAGCCGGCGGCGCCGAAGCGCTTCACGGTGGCGTGGCCGATGCCGCGGCTGGCACCGGTCAGGATCACGGTCTTGAGATCGGCCATGGTCGCGCGGGGCTCCGGCATTGCAGGCTTGGTGGTAGCCCATATATACCCGGCCGCGTCCAATTGTCAGTCGCCACCGGTAGCACCTGTGCGCCCCGCCGCGCGGCGGCTATGATCCGGGCGCGAGCCCATCCCGTCACCAAGGCCAGCAGGACCAGCGTCCCCATGCCCCACCCCCGCCAGACCGGCCAGCGATCCCCAGGCGGACGGCGCCAAGCGGCCGCCCGTCCGGCCCGCCGCTGATGCACGAGGCGCGCGAGCCGGGCATGCACGGGCCGACGACCACGCACGGGGCGACGGAGCGCACCTCCGACATGCTGGCGCGGCTGGTGGGGGGCGACTACCTGCCCGGCGCCCGCATCACATTGGGGGAGATCATCGACACGCTGGGCGACCGGGCCTTCGGCGCGCTGATGCTGCTGTTCGCCCTGCCGACCTGCATCCCGGCCCCGCCGGGCCTGTCCGCCCTGACCGGCACGCCGATCCTGCTGTTCGCGATCCAGCTGCTGGCCGGGTTCCACAAGCCCTGGCTGCCGAAGTCGCTGCGGGCCAAGTCCTTCGACCGCGGCTCGCTGGCCGGCTTGGTGCGCCGGGCCATGCCCTACGTCCACAAGCTGGAGCGGCTGTCCCGCCCGCGCCTGACCCTGCTGGTGGACGGGCCGGCGGAGCGGGTGGCCGGCCTCGTCGTCCTGATCCTGGCGGCGGTGCTGATCCTGCCGATC
>DASPKT010000276.1:0-7697 GCA_035627915.1 Azospirillaceae bacterium | reverse complement strand
CCTGCGCGCCGCCGGCAAGCCGGCCAAGGTCGCCCTCGTCGCCGTCATGCACAAGCTCGTCCTCATCCTCAACGCCATCATCCGCGACGCCGAACCCGCCAGACAATCACACCCTTAATCAAGACGGTTGCTGAGCCTGTCGAAGCACGCACCCCCTCCCAGCCGTACCTCACGACCGAACCCGCCACCTCAACCCTGAAGGTCCAGCCCATGCGCCGTCCCGCTGCCCTGCTGTCCCTGATCCTGGCCCTGACCGCCGCCACCGCCGAGGCGCGGGTGGAGCGGCTGGAGGTGACCGAGCGGGTGCCCTTCGCCGAGGGCACGGCGTTCGGGGACGCCGGCGCCTACGAGAAGATCCGCGGCGTCGCCCACATCGCGCTCGACCCGGCCGACCCCGCCAACGCCCGCATCGTCGACCTCGGCCTGGCGCCGCGCGACGCCCGCGGGCTGGTGACCTTCAGGGCCCCCTTCCTGATGCTGCGCCCGGCCGACCCGGCGAAGGGGCGGGGCACGCTGGTCTACGACGTCAACAACCGCGGCAACCTCGCCATGCTGGGCCAGCTGAACGAGGCCCGGCACGGCAACGACCCGACCACGGCGGCGCATGCCGGCAACGGCTACCTGTTCCGCCAGGGCTACACGCTGCTGTGGTCGGCCTGGGTGTGGGACGTCGCGCCGGGGCCGAACCTGCTGATCCTCGACCCGCCGGTGGCGACGGACGGCGGCCGGCCCATCACCGGCCGGGTCGCCTACGAGTTCATCGTGGACGCGCCCGCCGCCACCGCCAGCTTCGTCGGCCGCAGCTCCATCGCCTACCCGCAGGCGGAGCGGGCCGAGCCGGTGCTGACCATGCGCCGGGCCCAGCTGGACGAGCGGCTGGCGGTGGCGCCCGGACAATGGTCCCTGGTGGAGCGCACCGACGGGCAGCCCCCGACGGAGGTGCGGCTGGAGGGCGGCTTCCGGCCGGGCTGGCTCTACGAGCTGACCTACACCGCCCGCGACCCCAAGGTGGTGGGGGCGGGCATGGCGGGCATCCGCGACCTGCTGTCATACCTGCGGTCCCAGCCCTTCGAGGGGGCGCCGGCGCCCGAGGCCGTGTTGATGTACGGCATCTCCCAGTCCGGCCGGCTCATCCAGCACATGGTGTGGGAGGGCTTCCACGTCGGCGAGGACGGCAGGCCGGTCATGGACGGCGCCGTCGTCCACGTCGCCGGCGGCGGCAAGGGCAGCTTCAACCACCGCTTCGCCCTGCCCACCCGGCACTTCAGCATGCTGGAGGAGCACGGCTACCCCACCGACTTCTTCCCCTTCGCCTCCACCGTCACGGCGGAGCCGAAGGCGCCGGCCTGGAAGGCGAGCGTGCTGGACCGGGCGCGGGAGCTGGGGGCGGTGCCGAAGCTGTTCTACACCAACAGCTCGGCCGAATACTGGAACCGCTCCGCCTCGCTGCTGCACACCACGCCGGACGGACGCGCCGACCTGCCGCAGGACCCGAACGTGCGGGTCTACCACCTGGCCTCCGCCCAGCACTATGTCGGCCGCTCGCGCGAGCGGGGGATCTATGCCAACTGCGTCAACACGCTGAACCACCAGGCGGCGATGCGGGCGCTGCTGCCGGCGCTGGACCGCTGGGTGCGCGACGGAAAGGCGCCTCCCGACAGCGCGCACCCCACCGTCGCCGCCGGCACGCTGGTCGACATGGAGGGCTACCGCGCCGCCTTCCCGGCGGTGCCGGGCCTGCGCCTGCCCGACGGCTACCTGGAGCCGCCGCGCCTCGACCTCGGGGCCCGCTGGAAGGAGGGGATCGTGGACGTGGTGCCGCCGCGGCCCTGGATGCCCTTCAACACGCTGGTGCCGCGCCCGGACGCGGACGGGCAGGATTTGGCCGGCGGGATCGTGCTGCCCGACGTGGCGGTGCCGCTCGGCACCCGCACCGGCTGGAACACCAGGGCGGAGGCGGCCGGCTTCCCCGGCGCCACCGCCCGCTGGGACGGCAGCTTCGTCCCCTTCGCCCGCACCGAGGCGGAGCGCGCCGCCGCCGGCGACCCGCGCCCGTCGCTGGAGGCGCGCTACGGCACCAAGGAGCGCTATCTCGGCCTGCTGCGCGCCGCGGCGGAGCGCAGCGTCGCCCAAGGCTTCATGCTGGCGGAGGAGGTGGAGCCGACGCTCGCCGCCTCGGCCGGCCTGTGGGACCGCATCATGGCGCGCGCGCCCGGCGACGCGGGCTGCACGTACCTGTACCAGGAGTAGGGAGGGGCGGCGGTGCGCCCCGCCGCCTCAGCGCGCCTTGAACACGCGGAGCTGTTCGTTGAAGCGCTCGGCCAGCAGCTGCATGTTGCCGACCATGCCGTCCTGGGCGCGCAGCAGCGTCAGGTAGTCGCGCACGGTCATGCCGAGGGCGTTGCGCTTCTGCAGGTCCTCGACGCAGGTGACGAAGAGCTGGCCCTGGTCCACGTACGTCTTGAAGGCCGTGTGGGCGGCCTTCATCTCCGCCTCGGTGGCGGTGCGGCCGTCGGGAGGCTTCGGCAGGTCCTTGGGCGGCACGCAGGTGCGGGCGACGGGGACGTTGCGGTCCCCCTGGGCCCCGGCGGCGGGTGCCGCCGCGCGCGCGGCGATGTCGCCGACGGTGCCGGCGGAAGGCGCCGGCGCGGCCGGCTGCTGCTGGGCGGCGGCCGGCAGGGCCAGCAGCGCCAGGACGGTGAGGGTCGAGAAGGTCGGCAATTTCACGGGTACGCATTCCCTGTCCGGCCGCCCGGCTCCGGTCGCAGGGCGGCACCGGGCGCGCACTTAGGCACAAGCCGCCCCGGCGCGCAAGGGCATGGGCGGACGGTGCGCGCCGCGGTCACGGCGAATGCCCTTCCTTTGCCCGAAAGGCGTGGTAAACCCTGTGGCCCGGCGTGATGGGGTGAGGGATGATCGGCGTCTTCGATTCGGGCCATGGCGGGCTGACGGTGCTGCGCACGCTGGTCGACCAGTTGCCGGAGCAGGGCTTCGCCTATCTGGGCGACCACGCCAACGCGCCCTACGGCAACCGCACGCCGGAGGAGATCTACCGCTTCACGGTGCAGGGGGTGGAGAGCCTGTTCGGCCTCGGCTGCGACCTGGTCGTGCTGGCCTGCAACACCGCCTCGGCCCAGGCGCTGCGCCGGCTGCAGCAGACCTGGCTGCCGCACGCCTATCCCGGGCGCCGGGTGCTGGGCGTGCTGGTGCCGATGGTGGAGGCGATCACCTGCGTGCCCTGGATGGCCGACGTGCCGGCCAGCGCGCATGCGGGCGAGCCGCGGACCATCGGCATCTTCGCCACCCGCCGCACGGTGCTGAGCCGCGCCTTCCCCACCGAGATCGGCAAGCGCGCGCCCGAGGTGCGGGTGGTGCAGCAGGCCTGCCCGGACCTGGTGCCGCTGATCGAGGCGGACGCGCCGGCGGACGAGATCCGCGCCGCGGTGCGCCGCTACGCCACCGGGCTGATGCGCAAGCTGGACGGCGTGCCGCCGGACGCGGTCATGCTGGGCTGCACCCACTATCCCCTGGTCGCCGACGCCTTCGCCGAGGCGCTGCCGCCGGGGCTGGAGGTGCTGTGCCAGCCCTCGCTGACGGCGAAGAGCCTGCGCGCCTACCTGGAGCGGCACCCGGAGTTCGACAGCCGCGGCCAGGGCCCGCTGCGCTTCCACACGACCGGCGACCCGGTGCCGGTCACCCGGCTGGCGACCCGCTTCTTCGGGCGGGAGGCGCGGTTCGACCGGCTGGAGCCGGCAACGGTCATGCACGCGCGATGATCGGCAGGCTCCAGAGCTCGTGCCGGTTCCAGATGCCGTAGAGCGGCACGTCCTCCGCCACCACCTCGACCGAGGAGAAGCCGGCGGCGGCCAGGTCTTCCTTCAGGTCCTCCAGCCCGAACACCCGCATCTCCAGCGTGGCGCCCAGCCCGCCGTGGAAGACCAGGTCGTCCCGCTCCCAGCGCCTTCCGTCCGCGGTCTCGTTGACCAGCACCGGCCGGCCGAACCAGGGCCGGCGCAGGCGCCAGCGGTGCAGGTCGGGGAAATGCTCCACCGTGGCGGCGAAGGTGTAGGGGACGGAGAAGACCAGCGCCCCGCCCGGCTTCAGCATGCGCCGGCAGTTGGCGAAGGTGCGCCGCACCGGCGGCGGCACGTGCTCGAACACGTCGCTAGAGACGATGAAGTCCAGGTCCCGGAAGGCCGCGCACGCCGCCTCGTCCGACACGTCCAGCCGGGGGCGGCGGTGGTACCAGGTGTTCCGGTAGTCGAACAGGCGCGACAGCGGCTTGGCGTAGACCCACTGGTCGGACAGGCCGATGCCGCGGATGTGCCTGGCCGGCGGGTTGGCCGGCAGCACCGTGTTGAGGTCCAGCGCCTTCAGCAGCGCGTAGACCAGCGCACGGGTGCGCATGTTGGTGCCGGTATGCCCGGCCGCGGTCTCGCGCCCGACCGCGTCGGCGGCGCAATGGGTCACCGTGCCGGTGACGTTGTCCAGGAAGTAGCGACGCCCGTCCCTCTCGCGGAAGCCGGCGTCGGCGGGGGAGGCCATGGTCGGTCCTGCCTGACGGGAAGTGCGCCGATCCTACAGCGCCTCAGCCGGCGCGCAAGGCGGCAAGCAGCGCTTCCACCGTGGCACCCGGGTCGGCGGCCCGCATCACCCCGCCCATGACCGCGATCCCGGCCCCTGCGGCCCCGCAGGCGGCGGCGTTGCCTGCCTCCACCCCGCCCAGCGCCAGCACCGGAATGCCGGAATCCGCCGCCTCCGCAAGGGCGCCGGGCCCCAGCGCCGGCCCGTAGCCGGGCTTGGAGGCGGTGGGGAAGACCGGGCCGACAGTAACGTAGTCGGGGGCGGGGGAGAGGCCGCGCACCTCCGCCGCCGAATGGCAGGACAGCCCGACCAGCCTGTCCGGCCCCAGCGCCGCCCGCGCCGCCGCCACGTCGCCGCCGGCGCCCAGGTGCACGCCGTCGCAGCGCCGCGCCGCCTCCAGGTCGCCATGCACGGTGAGGACGGCGCCGTGCCGCCGGGCGACCGGCAGCAGCTCTTCCAGCAGGGCCAGCCGGGCGGCGGGGTCCAGGTCCTTCTCCCGCAGGCTGGCCCAGCGGCAGCCGGCGGCGAAGGCGGCGTCCAGGATGTCCGCCAGCGGGCGCCGCGCCTGCGCCCGGTCGGTGATCAGCAGCAGCCGCGGGGCCGGGATCACGTGCCGATGAGGCCCAGCTCCGGGCTGGACGCCTCCGCCCGCGTGCGCTTCGGAATGCGGCCGGCGCGCCGGGCCAGCCGCCCCGCCTCCACCCCGTGCCGCATGGCGGCGGCCATGAGAACCGGGTCGGTGCTCTTCGACACGGCGGTGTTCAGCAGCACCGCGGCGCAGCCCAGCTCCATCGCCAGGGCGGCGTCCGACGCGGTGCCGATGCCTGCGTCCAGCACGACCGGCACCTCGGAGCGGGCGCAGATCATTTCGATATTGTAAGGATTGAGGATTCCCAGGCCCGTCCCGATGGGTGCTCCCAGCGGCATGACGGCGGCGCAGCCGACGTCGGCCAGGCGGCGGCAGACGATGGGATCGTCGGTGCAGTAGGGCAGGACGGTGAAGCCGTCGGCCACCAGCTGCTCCGCCGCGCGCACCAGCTGCTCCACGTCGGGGTAGAGCGTCTCGCGGTCGCCGATCAGCTCCAGCTTGACCCAATCCGTGCCCAGCGCCTCGCGCGCCAGGTTGGCGGTCAGCACGGCGTCCTTCACCGTGGCGCAGCCGGCCGTGTTGGGCAGCAGCCAGGCCTTGCGCGCCGTCAGCAGCTCCAGCAGCCCCTCCGCCCCGCCGGTCATGTCGACCCGGCGGATGGAGACGGTCACCACCTCGGCGCCCGACGCCTCCAGGCTGTCCAGGAACACCTGCTGGTTGGGATAGCCGGCCGTCCCCAGGAACAGGCGGGAGCGGAAGCTCCGGCCGGCGATGGTCAGGAAATCCTCAGCCACCTTGCAGCACCTTCACGATTTCGATGTCGTCGCCCTCGGCGAGCGCGTGGTCGGCCCAGCGGGCCCGCGGCACCACCGCGCCGTTGACGGCCACGGCCACGCCGCGCGCCGCCGGGTCGACGCCCTGGGCGCGCAGGAGGTCCAGGAGCGGCCCGGGCGGCCGGTCCTCGCTGCGTCCGTTGACGCGGATCATGCGGGGGTCCTCTGGAAGCGGGCGATGCCGAAGCGGTCCAGCAGCGGGTCGCGCCGGCCGCGCAGGATGAAGTCGGCCAGCAGGTCCGCGGTCAGCGGCGCCAGCAGGATGCCGTTGCGGTGGTGCCCGGTGGCCAGGACCAGCCCGTCCACCCCCTCCGCCGGGCCCAGGATGGGCGCGTCGTCGCGGGAGCCGGGGCGGAAGCCGACCCACATCTCGTCGATCGCCAGCTCCTCCACGGCGGGCAGGGCGCGCCAGGCGGCCTCCAGCAGGGCCAGCACGCCGCCGGCGGTCAGCCGCGCGTCCCAGCCCTTCTCCTCCGTCGTGGCGCCGACGATCAGCCGGCCGTCGCGGCGCGGCACCAGGTAGCATTTCGGCGCCCACACCACATGGCGCAGCAGCGGGTCGCCCGCATCCATGGTGAGGCTCAGCATCTGCCCCTTCACCGGGCGCACCGGCGGCACCGCCGCCAGCGGCAGCCCGGGGATGGAGCGCGACCAGGCGCCGGCGGCCAGCACCACCACGTCGGCCGCGTGCAGCCGGCCCGCCACCTGCAGGCCGCGGACGCGGCCGCCCTCGGTCTCGATCGCCTCCACCTCGGTGTATTCGTGGAGGTCGCCGCCCTCGTGCAGCACGGCCAGCCGGAGCGCGGCGGCGGCCAGGCGGTTGTCGACCTGCGTGTCGGAGGGGCTGTGCACGCCGGCGGCGGCGCGCGGGTTCAGCGACGGCTCGATCTCCCGCAGCTCCGAGCCGCCCAGCCAGCGCAGGTCCAGGCCCAGGCCGCGCTGGAACTCGAAGCCGCTGCGCAGCACCTCCACGTCGTCGCGGGTCAGCGCCACCTGCAGCGTGCCCTCCGGGCGCAGCCCGACGTCGATGCCGGCGGCCGCGTTCAGCTCACGCGCGAAGTCGGGCCAGCGGCGCTGGCTCTCCCGCGTCAGTTCAAGCAGGGGCTGCTCGCCGGGCTCGGTCTCCACCGAGGCGGCCAGCATGCCGGCGGCGGCATGGGTGGCGCCGTGCCCGGCCTCGCCGCGGTCGAAGATGTCGACCTTGGCGCCGGCCTGCGCCAGGCGCCAGCCCAGGGACAGGCCGATGATCCCGGCGCCGACGATGGCGACGCGCGGCTTCGCGGAGGAGGGGACGGTGGACGGAGCGGCTGACATGGACGACCTCCCTTCGCCGGCATGACCCGGATCAGGTTCCACGGGTGTGATCTCAGCCGGCCCGAACCAGTGACGCGCCAGGGCCGGCACCCCGGATCAGTGTTGAGTCTTGGCGAACGGAACGGGGAATGCAAGGGGAAGGGGCGACGGGCAGGGAAGCCATGCCCTGGCGGCGGGGGCGGGAGGTGCGGGCGGGGCGTATAGACGCTCTCCGTCCAGCGGGCAGCGGGGACGTGGTGCGGCCTTCGACAAGCTCAGGCTGAGGGACGTTGAGATGCTCCCAGGGGAAGGGTGCTGCTGCGGCTACGCCGGGCTTGGCATCCACCCTTCCTCATCCTGAGCTTGTCGAAGCCTCGTCCTGAGCTTGTCGAAGCCTC
>DASPKT010000275.1:0-17499 GCA_035627915.1 Azospirillaceae bacterium | reverse complement strand
CCCGGGCCACGCCCATTCGCTGGACCCCGCATTGGCCCTGGCCGCGGCGGACGGCAGCGCCGTGTTCGAGGACGTGACGCCCGACAAGGCGCCGCTGGCCCTGCGCCCGGGCGTGCCGGTCAGCCTGGAGCCGCTGGAGCTGCGCGTGCTGCGCGGCCGGCGCGCCGTCCGGGCGGCGCCCCGCGACCCCGCGGAGAGCGAGGCGCGGCTGCGGGCGCTGGCCGGGCAGCGCATCGCCATCGAGGACGTCTACCCCACGGTGGACGGCGGCCGCTTCCCGGTGAAGCGGGTGGTGGGCGACGTGCTGGAGGTCTGGGCCGACGTCTTCGGCGACGGCCACGACAAGCTGGCCGCCGTCGTCCAGTACCGGGTCCAGGGCGACCCGGACTGGACCGAGGTGCCGATGGCCTTCTACGAGAACGACCGCTGGACCTCGCGCGTGCCGCTGACCCGCAACGCCCGCTGGGAGTACCGGATCGAGGCGTGGCGCGACCTGTTCGCCGGCTGGCACGCCGACCTCATCAAGAAGCGCGACGCCGGCCGCGACCTGTCGCTGGAGCTGATCGAGGGGCGCGAGATCGTCGTCCGGTCGCTGGAGGCGGCGGAGGGCCGCGCGCGCGAGACGCTGGCGGCCCATCTCGGCCGGTTCGACGCCATCCCCGACTGGGACAAGAACCGCCGGACCGAGGCCATGCTGTCGGAGACGCTGCTGGCCGACATGACGCGGTTCGGCGTGCGCACCAACCGCACGCTCTCGCAGACCTACGAGGTGTTCGTCGACCGCACCGCGGCGCGCTTCTCCTCCTGGTACGAGCTGTTCCCGCGCTCCATGTCGGACGACCCGTCGCGGCACGGCACCTTCGACGACGTCATCGCCAAGCTGCCCTACGTGCGCGACATGGGCTTCGACGTGCTGTACTTCCCGCCGATCCACCCGATCGGGAAGTCGCACCGCAAGGGCCGCAACAACAGCCTGACCGCCCAGCCGGGCGACCCCGGCAGCCCCTACGCCATCGGCTCGGAGGCGGGCGGCCACGACGCCATCCACCCGGAGCTGGGCACGCTGGAGGATTTCCGCCGGCTGGTCGACGCCGCCCGCGCGCACGGGCTGGAGATCGCGCTGGACTTCGCCATCCAGTGCTCCCCCGACCATCCCTGGATCAGGGAGCATCCGGAGTGGTTCGACTGGCGCCCCGACGGCACCATCAAGTACGCGGAGAACCCGCCCAAGAAGTACGAGGACATCGTCAACGTCCACTTCTACCGCGGCGGCCTGCCGAGCCTCTGGTACGCGCTGCGCGACATCGTGCTGTTCTGGGCGGAGCAGGGGGTGAAGATCTTCCGGGTCGACAATCCCCACACCAAGCCGCTGCCCTTCTGGGAATGGATGATCCGCGAGGTGCAGGACGTCCACCCCGACACGATCTTCCTGGCCGAGGCCTTCACCCGGCCCAAGGTGATGAAGCGCCTGGCCAAGGTCGGCTTCAACCAGAGCTACAGCTACTTCACCTGGCGGGTCGGCAAGCAAGAGTTCCAGGAATACCTGACCGAGCTGACGCAAGGCCCCGCCAAGGAGTACATGCGGCCGAACTTCTTCGTGAACACGCCCGACATCAACCCCCCCTACCTGCATTCCGGCAACCCGGCGGCGTTCAAGATCCGGGCGGTGCTGGCGACGACGCTGTCCAGCGTCTGGGGCCTCTACAGCGGGTTCGAGCTGTGCGAGGGAAGGCCGGTGCCGGGCAAGGAGGAGTACCTGGACAGCGAGAAGTACGAGCTGAAGGCCTGGGACTGGGACCGGCCCGGCAACATCCGCGCCTACATCCGGCGCCTCAACCGCATCCGGCGGGAGAACCCGGCGCTCCAGCACTTCACCAACCTGCGCTTCCTGAACGCCCACCACGACCAGGTCCTGGCCTACGCCAAGGTGGCGCCGGCGCGGGACAACGCCGTCGTGGTGGCGGTCAACCTCAGCCCCGACCAGCCCGCCTACCAGGTGGCGCTGGAGCTGCCGCTGTGGGAGCTGGGCCTGTCCGACCACGCCGCCGTGGAGGTGGAGGACCTGCTGACCGGCGGGCGCTTCCAGCTGCACGGCAAGTGGCAGCAGGTCAGCCTCGACCCGCACCACTACCCCGCCGCCATCTGGCGCATCCGGCGCACGGGGTGAGCGGCCCTTGAGCGGGGGGCGGCAACCGGAAACATCCTGCCCCCCGCGCCTGTTCACCCTGGAGACCCCGCCACCGGACCGGCCCCGCCATGATCGATCGCAACGACCGCCACTGGTACAAGGACGCGGTCATCTACCAGCTGCACGTGAAGGCGTTCTTCGACGCCAACAACGACGGCATCGGCGACTTCGCCGGCCTCACCCAGAAACTGGACTACCTGCAGGAGCTGGGCGTCACGGCGCTCTGGCTGCTGCCCTTCTACCCCAGCCCGCTGAAGGACGACGGGTACGACATCGCGGACTACCGCGACGTCAACCAGCGCTACGGAACCTTGCGCGACTTCCGCACCTTCGTGCGGGAATGCCACGCGCGCGGCCTGCGCGTCATCACCGAGCTGGTGGTCAACCACACCTCCGACCAGCATCCCTGGTTCCAGCGGGCGCGCGAGGCGAAGCCGGGCAGCCCCGCGCGCGACTTCTACGTCTGGTCCGACACCGACAAGAAGTACCAGGGCACCCGCATCATCTTCCTGGACACGGAGAAGTCCAACTGGACCTGGGACCCGGTCGCCAAGGCCTATTACTGGCACCGGTTCTTCCACCACCAGCCCGACCTGAACTTCGACAACCCCAAGGTCCTGCGCGAGGTGGTCAACACCATGCGCTACTGGCTGGACATGGGGGTGGACGGGCTGCGCCTGGACGCGGTGCCCTACCTGATCGAGCGTGAGGGCACCAACAACGAAAACCTGCCCGAGACGCACGACGTGCTGCGCGAGATCCGCTCGGAGCTGGACCGCCACTACACCGACCGCATGCTGCTGGCGGAAGCCAACCAGTGGCCGGAGGACGTGCTGCCCTATTTCGGCGACCCGGCCAAGGGCGGCGACGAGTGCCACATGGCTTTCCACTTCCCCCTGATGCCGCGCATCTACATGGCGCTGGCGATGGAGGACCGGCACCCCGTCACCGACATCATGCGCCAGACGCCGGAGATCCCGTCCGACGCCCAGTGGGCGATCTTCCTCCGCAACCACGACGAACTGACGCTCGAGATGGTCACCGACCGCGAGCGCGACTACATGTGGAACTTCTACGCCTCCGACCGGCGCGCCCGCATCAACCTGGGCATCCGCCGCCGGCTGGCGCCGCTGCTGGACAACGACCGGCGCAAGATCGAGCTGCTGAACAGCCTGCTGATGTCGATGCCGGGCACGCCGGTCATCTACTACGGCGACGAGATCGGCATGGGCGACAACGTCTTCCTGGGCGACCGCGACGGCGTGCGCACGCCCATGCAGTGGACGCCCGACCGCAACGGCGGCTTTTCCCGCGCCGACCCGGCGGGTCTGTACCTGCCCGCCATCATGGACCCCATCTACGGTTTCCAGGCGGTCAACGTGGAGGCGCAGTCGCGCAGCCCGACCTCGCTGCTGAACTGGATGCGGCGGCTGGTGGCGGTGCGCCAGCAGCGCAAGTGCTTCGGCCGCGGCGCGCTGCGCTTCCTCTACCCCGGCAACCGCAAGGTCCTGGCCTACCTGCGCGAGCACGAGGGGGAGACGGTGCTGTGCGTCGCCAACCTGTCGCGCTCGGCGCAGGCGGTGGAACTGGACCTGCGCGCCTCCAAGGGCTGCATCCCGGTGGAGCTGCTGGGCGGCAGCGTCTTCCCGCCGATCGGCGACCTGCCCTACCTGCTGACCCTGCCGGCCTACGGCTTCTACTGGTTCGTGCTGACCGGCCAGGGCACCCTGCCCACCTGGCACGAGCCGCTGCCGGAATCGGCACCCGACCTCTCCACCGTCGTGCTGCGCGACGGCTGGCGCGACGTGGTCCAGGGCGGCCGCGGCGCCCGCGACCTGGAGGAGCTGGGCTTCCCCGGCTTCATCCCGAAGCAGCGCTGGTTCGGCGCCAAGGACGCCGCCGTGTCCGGCACCCGCATCGAGGCGGCGGCGGAGCTGCGCGACCCCGCCGGCGGCGACGGCTTCCTGCTGGCCCGCGTCGGCGTCACCCACAGCGGGGCCGCCGAGCCCGAGCCCTACTTCGTGCCGCTGGCCGTGTCGTTCGAGGAGAACGCCGGCAGCACCGGCTGGCATCTCCTGCCCTTCACCGTGTCGCGGGCCCGGCGGGGCCCGCGCGTGGGCGCCGCCTTCGACGCCATGCAGTCGACCCGCTTCGTGGAGGCGGTGCTGGCCTCCTTCCGCGACGGGACCGAGCTGGCGGCCGGCCAGGGCCGCATCCGCTTCCGCCCCACCGCCCGGCTGGCCGAGGCCGACCAGGCGCTGCAGTCCTCCGCCGAGCGGGAGATCCGCCCGCTGGGGGCGGAGCAGTCCAACACGTCGGTCCTGATCGGCGACGCCATGGTCTTCAAGGCGTTCCGCAGGCTGGCCCCCGGCATCCACCCGGAGCTGGAGATCGGCCGCTTCCTCACCGAGACGGTCCCCTTCGCCAACATCCCGCCGCTGCTGGGCTCGGTGGAGCTGGTTGACGCGGAGGGCGGCTGCACGGCGCTGGGCGTGCTCCAGGGCTTCGTGCGCAACCAGGGCGACGGCTGGCGCTTCACCCTGGACTACCTGACCCGCGAGCTGGAGGACATCCGCCTCGCCATGTCCAGCGACGGCGACCACACGGCGCCGGCGCCCGAACCGCAGGAGCGGCACGGCTTCTACCTGGCGCTGGCCCGCACGCTGGGCGAGCGCACCGGCGCCCTGCACTGCGCCCTGGCGACGCCCACCGGCGACGCCGCCTTCGACCCTGAGACGGTGACCGGCGACGACCTGAAGGGCTGGGGCGAGACGGCGCGGCGGCAGGCCGACCGGGCCTTCCAGGCGGTGCGGCTGGCGGCAGACCGGCTGCCCGACGAGGTGCGCGGCGACGCCGAGGCGCTGCTGGCGCGCGAGGCGGAGGTGCACGACCGGCTGCGGCGCCTGTCCGCCGGCACCATCCGCGCCACCAAGACCCGCATCCACGGCGACTACCATCTGGGCCAGGTGCTGCGCGCCCAGACCGACTGGTACATCATCGACTTCGAGGGCGAGCCGGCGCGGCCCGCGGCGGAACGGCGGGCCAAGCAGAGCCCGGTGCGCGACGTCGCCGGCATGCTGCGCTCCTTCAACTACGCGGCCTGGGCCGCGGTGATGAACCTGTCGGAGCTGCACGGCGACGCCAAGTCGCGGCTGCTGCCGGTGGCGCTGGAATGGGAGGCGGCGACCCGCGACGCCTTCCTGGCCGGCTACGCCGACGGCATCGCCGCCTGCACCGGCCCCGCCGGGGCGCAGGGCGACAGCGACCGGCTGCTGGCCCTCTTCACCCTGGAGAAGGCGCTGTACGAGATCGCCTACGAGGCCGGCAACCGCCCGGCCTGGCTGCCGATCCCGATCCGCGGCGTGCTGGGGGTGCTGGACCGGCTGAAGGATTGAGACCACCGGCGGGATTGGCGGCCCGTAGGTCGCATGGAGGCGGAGCCGCAATGCGACAACCCACGCCGGGTTGCCTCCGCGCGTCGCATTCCGCTGCGCTGCACGTGACCTACGGGTCTTGGTAGCGTTGGCGGTGTGCGGCCTTCGACAAGCTCAGGCTGAGGGGCGTGGTGCTGCTCCCGATGGCTACACCGGGCCTGGCATCCCCCGCCCCTCATGCTGAGCCTGTCGAAGCACGCACCCCCTCTCAGCCGCACCCTCTGACGCACCCTCCCCCGGCGCCTCACCCCGCCAGCGCCCGCAGGCGCCCCTCGATGAACCGGCGGGCCGGGTCGGACAGGTCCAGCGTCAGCGCGTGGGAGAGCTGCGCGCGGGCGGCGGGGACGTCCCCCAGGCGGCGCAGCAGGTCGGCGCGGGCTGCCGCCAGCAGCGGGTAGCGCGCCATGCGGGGGTCGTCGGCGATCCCCGCCAGGGCGTCCAGCCCGGCCGCCGGGCCTTCCGCCTCGGCCAGTGCTACGGCGCGGTTCAGCGCCACCACGGGCGACGGCGCCAGCTCCAGCAGCCGGTCGTAGAGCGCGACGACGCGGCCCCAGTCGGTGGCATGGAACGACGGCGCCGCGGCGTGGGTGGCGGCGATGGCGGCCTCCACGTGCCAGCGGGTCTCCCGCTCGCCGCGCAGGCTCGCCTCCAGCCAGCGGAAGCCGCGGGCGATGAGCGCCCGGTCCCAAGCCGCGCGGTCCTGCTCCGCCAGCGGGCGCAGGGTGCCGCCCGCGTCCACGCGTGAGGCCAGCCGCGCCCCCTGCAGGCAGACCAGTGCCGCCAGCGCCGCCGCCTCCGGCGTGGCGGTGGCGCGGCCGGCGGCCAGCAGCTCCGCCAGCCGCACCGCCTCGCGCGCCAGCTCGGCCCGCACCAGCGCCTCGCCGCGGGCGGCCTCGTAGCCCTCGTTGAACATCAGGTAGACGACGTCCAGGACCGAGTCCTGCCGCTCCGGCAGCTCGCCGGGCCCGGGGATGGCGAAGGGGACGCGCGCCTCCGCCAGCCGGGCCTTGGCGCGAACCAGCCGCTGGGCGATGGCGGTCTCCTGCGCCAGGAAGGCGCGCGCGATCTCCGCCACGCCGAAGCCGCCGACGGTCTTCAGGGTCAGCGCCACCCGCGCCTCCGGCGGCAGCACCGGATGGCAGCAGGCGAAGATCAGCCGAAGCTGGTCGTCGGCCAGCTCCGCGGCGAAAGAGGGGTCGTCGTCGGGCCTGGCGGGCAGCGCCTCCGCCAGATCCTCCGGCGTGACCGGGGCGGCGAAGCGGCGGCGGCGCAGCGCGTCCACCGCCCCGTTGCGCGCCGCCGTCCACAGCCAGCCGGCGGGGTTGTCGGGCACGCCGCGGAAGGGCCAGACGGCCAGCGCCTTCATCAGCGCCGCCTGCACCAGCTCCTCCGCGAGGTCGAGCGACCCCGGCCCCAGCAGCCGGACGAGGCGCGCGGTCAGGCGCCCCGCCTCCCGCCGGAACAGGTCCTCCACCAGCGGCCCGACGCCCCCGTCCATCGGGCGCTCAGCCCTCCTGGCCGAGCGGGTCGACCTGGCGGACCTCCACCGTGCCGTACTGGGCTGCCGGGCAGTCCTCCAGCAGGCGCGCCACCTCCTCGTAGTCGGCGGCCTTGATGAGGAAGAAGCCGCCGATGACGTCCTTGGCCTCCAGGTAGGGACCGTCGGTCACCACCACCCGGCCGCCCTCCTTGCGGACCCGCTTGCCGCCGTCGTCGGTCAGCTTGTGCCCGCCGGCGAGCCGCCCCTGGCCCGCCATCCTGCCGGCCCAGGCACCGTAGGCCTCGATGATGCGCTGCATCTCGGCGGGGGAGACGTCGGCGAAGGTGGCGGGGTCCTCGTGCAGCAGCAGGACGAAGGTCGGCATGGGGCGGTTCTTCCTCTCGGTCATGGCGGGGCGGACCACCCGCCCCTTCCATGCACCTGACGCCGCATGGTCGGGGGAATCGACAGGAGGCGGAAGATTTTTCGTTCGGGGCGCGGGTGCGGCTGGGAGGTGCTGCGTGCTTCGACAAGCTCAGCATGAGGACCGGGGGATGCCAGGCCATGCGTGGCACGGAAGCTGCGCCATGCTGAGGAGCGTGGGATGCCGGGCCAAGCCCTAGCTCCCGAGGGAGCATCTCAACGCTCCTCAGCCTGAGCTCGGTCGGAAGGCCGCACACCGCCCCGCTGCCGATCCGCCGCCCCCTACTTCTTCAGCAGCTCCAGCCCGCGCTGCACGGCGGGGCGGGCGGCGACCGCGTCGATCCAGCGGCGGACGTTGGGGAACTCGTCGCCGGGGATGCCGTAGCGCTCGTACAGGCGCAGCCAGGGGAAGGCCGCCATGTCGGCGATGCCGTACTCGCCGCCCAGGTACTCCGTCTCGATCAGCCGGCGCTCGGCGACGCCCATCAGGCGCTTGGCCTCGGCGGTGTAGCGGTCGATGCCGTACTGGATCTTCTCCGGCGCATAGAACCGGAAATGGCCGGCCTGCCCGAACATCGGCCCGACGCCGCCCATCTGCCACATCAGCCACTGGATGTGGGTGTACCAGGCGGCCGGGTCCTGCGGCCGGAACTTGCCGGTCTTCTCCGCGAGGTAGATCAGGATGGCGCCCGATTCGAACAGGGACAGCGGCTTGCCGCCGGGCCCCTCGGGGTCCGTGATGGCGGGGATCTTGTTGTTCGGGCTGACGCGCAGGAAGTCCGGCTTGAACTGGTCGTTGGCGCCGATGTCGACGCCGTGCACGCGGTAGTCCAGGCCCATCTCCTCGAGGGCGATGGAGACCTTGTAGCCGTTGGGCGTGGTCCAGGCGTAGAAGTCGATGGTCATGGAAGCGGGGTCCTTCTCCGGGGGGATGGGCGACACCCTAACCCGGAGAAGTCCCGTTTGGTGCGACGGTTGTCACAGCCCCGCCGCGCGTCCCGCGGCTCAGCCCTTCTTCAGCTGCGGGTCCTCTTCCTTGGCGCGCTTGGCGCTTTCCTGGCGGGCGCGCTCGATGGAGGGGCCCTCCGGCCCTTCGATGGCGTCGGCGGCCTCGCGCGCCTGCTTCTCCACCTTGCCTGAGCGGGCGTGCTGGGTGGCGCCCTCGTTGTACTGGCGGGCGGCGGTGCGGTTGCCCTCGCCCTCGTTCTGCTGGCTGCCCTGCTGCTGCTTGCGGTCCTCGGCCATGGCGCGTTCCTCCGCTGGTCGGTGGGAATGACCAGCAGAAAACGGCCGGGCTGCCCCGGCGGTTCCGCCGGGGCCCTCCTGCCGGAGGTCAGAAGCTTCCGGAGACGTACTCCCGGAGGTGCTCCACCTCCTGGGCCTGCTCGTCGATGCGGTGCTTCACGACGTCGCCGATGCTGATGAAGCCGACGAGGCGGTCGCCGTCGCAGACCGGCAGGTGGCGGAAGCGCCCCTGAGTCATCTTCTCCATGACCGAGGCGACGGTGTCGTCGGGGCGGCAGCTCACCACCTTGCGGGTCATGAGGTCGCCGACGCTGCGCTCCATCACGGCGGGCCCGTGCTCCGCCAGGCCGCGCACCACGTCGCGCTCGGAGATGATGCCGGCGATGGTCCCCTTGGCGTCCAGCGCCAGCACGGCGCCGATGCGGTTGCCCGAGAGCAGCTGGACGACGGACGCGACCGTGTCCTCCGGCCGCGCGGTGATGAGGGTGGCAGGCTTGTTCTTAAGGATCGCCGACACGTGCATGAACGTCCCCTGTCCCAGTTGGCCCAGGGTCCGGACGCCGGCCGGCGGGGGCGCCGGCGGTGCCCGCCCCCTTGGCAACCATGTGACAGCATGTTGCGCCGCACGCGCAAGGATCGCGCGGGGCGGGACTCCGCACGCGCCGGCAGGACCCCCCGCCGGGTTAGCCCGGCGGGGGCCTCTACCGCTCCCTTGCGGGATCAGCGCCCCGGCTGCACCCCGCCCGGCACCCCGCCCGGCACCTGGGCCAGGCAGTTCTGCACGATGGTGTAGCACTGGCCGAGCCGCCCGTAGGGGCTGTCGGTCGAGCCGCCGTAGACGACCTGCTGCACGGCGCCGTCCTTCAGCGTGAAGGTCGCCTCGCAGCTGCGGGTCTCGACGTCGGGGACCAGCCGGTCCTCGAAGCCGAAGCCCCACCAAGGCCGCCGCCAGCCGTAGTAGCCGTAGAAGGACGGGCCGAAGCCCGCCGGCACGTGCTGGGTCACCACCCGCTCGCTGGAGTAGGTGTAGTACTCGACGTTGTCGACGGCCGCCTGCCGCTCCGGCACGCCGGCGCAGGCCAGCAGCGTCTGCTTCGGCATGCCGACGAAGGCCCGCTGCGCGAACAGCGCCTGGTCGGCCTGCGGGTTGGCACACCCCGCGAGCGCCAGGATGCCTGCCCCCAGCGCCGCCGCGCGCAACGCCTTCGAGGCCGTGGATGTCATGATCGGATGCTCCTCTGGCTGGCGCCCGCGCGGGGTCAACCGGCCGCGCGGGGTCCTAACCCCCCAACACCAATATCTAGTACGGGTCGCGCCTGGTTGGAAGTGCCGTGAACGGGACGGGAACGCCGTGGCGCCGCGTCACTCCGCCGCGCGCAGCTCCTCGGCCTGGGAGAGGTCCACGGACACCAGCGTGGAGACGCCGCGCTCGGCCATCGTCACGCCGAACAGCCGGTCCATGCGGGCCATGGTCAGCCGGTGGTGGGTGATGATGAGGAAGCGGGTGTGCCCGTTCCGCGCCATCTGCTCCACCAGGTCGCAGAAGCGGCCGACGTTCGCCTCGTCCAGCGGGGCGTCCACCTCGTCCAGCACGCAGATCGGCGCCGGGTTGCACAGGAACACCGCGAACAGCAGCGCCAGCGCGGTCAGCGCCTGCTCGCCGCCCGACAGTAGGGAGAGCACCTGCAGCTTCTTGCCGGGCGGGCTGGCATAGATCTCCAGCCCGGCGTCCAGCGGGTCCTCCGCCTCGGTCAGCTTCAGGTAGGCGCGGCCGCCGCCGAACAGCGTCGTGAACAGCTCCTGGAAGTGCGCGTCCACCTTGGAGAAGCTGGCCAGCAGCCGCTCGCGCGCCTCGCGGTTCAGGCTGGAGATGCCCTGGCGCAGCCGGGCGATGGCGGCGACCAGGTCCTCGCGCTCCGTCTTCATGACGGTGATCTGCTGCTCGAGCTCCTCGACCTCCTGCTCGGCGCGCAGGTTGACGGGGCCCATGTTCTCCCGCTCCGCCACCAGCCGCTCCAGCCGGTGCTCCACCGCCGCCGCGTCCGGCATCTCCTCGCCGGGCTCGATGTCGGCGACTTCCAGCACGCGGCCCGGCTCGCAGTCGATGCGCTCGGCGATGCGCTCGCGCAAAGCCTCCATCGCCTGCTTGGCCCCGCCCACGGCGGCCTCGGCATGCGCGCGGGCCTCGCGCGCGTCGGAGAGCTGGGATTCGGCCGTCTTCAGCCGCCGCTCCGTCTCGGAGAGCTGGCCCTCCAGCTCCGCCAGCTCGTCGGCGGCGCGGCGGCGCACGCGCTCGGCCTCGGCGATGCGGTCCAGCAGGCGGACGCGGTCCTCCTCGATCTCCGCCGGGCGCGACGCCAGGCGCTCCAGCTCCTCGCGCGCCTCGAGCGCGCGCTCCTCCAGCTCCGACAGCCGCCCGCCGGTGCCGTCCAGGCGGCGCTTCCAGGACAGCTCCTCCTGCTCGATGGCGGACAGGCGCTGGCGCCGGGCGGCGGCCTCGCGCACCAGCCGGTCCAGCGCGTTCTGCCGCTCCGCCTGGGCGGCGCGCTTCTCGGCCAGGGTGGCGCGCAGCTCCGCCACCTGCCCGCGGCCCTCCGAGGGGTCGGGCAGCTCCTCGACCAGCATCCGGGCCTCCTCGGCCTGGGCCGCCAGCTCGGCGCGGTCGCTCTCCAGCCGCTCGATCTGCTCCATGACGGCGGCGAGGCGGGAGGCCAGCGCCGCGGCGGCCTGGGCCTGGCGCGCCTGGCGGTCGCGCGCCTGCCCCGCCGCGGCGAAGGCCAGGCGCACGGCCTCGCGCGACTGGCGGTCGCGGGCGGCGGCCTGGTCGACCGCGGCGCGGGCGGCGGCCACGCGCTCCTCCGCGGCGTCGCGCACGGCGTCGAAGGCGGCCTTCGCCTCGGCCAGCCGCGCGTCGGCCTCCTCCAGCTCGCCCTCCAGCTCGGCCAGCCGGTTGCGCTGGCGCAGCCGCTCGGCCGCCGCGGTGGGGGCGCCGGCGACGGTGGTAAGGCCGTCCCAGCGCCAAGCGCCGCCATGGCGGGTGACGACGATCTGGCCGGGCCGCAAGGCCTTGGCCGCCCGGTCGCCGGCCACCGCGTCCTCGACCACGCCGACCTGCGACAGGCAGCGCGCCAGGGCGGGCGGCGCCTTCACGAACCTCGACAGCGGCTCCGCCCCCTCGGGCAGCGGGGCGTCGGCATCCAGCGCGCCCAGGTCGCGCCAATGCACCGGCGCCGCCTCGTCCAGCGGGGCCGTCAGGTCGTCGCCCAGGGCCGCGGCCAGCGCCGGCTCGTAGCCGGACTTCACCTTCACCGCGTCGATCAGCGGCGGGAACAGGTCCGAGGCACCGGTCTTCAGCAGCCGGGCGAGGCCGTCGGCCTCCGCCTTCAGCTTGGCCCGGTGGCTCTCCGCGGCGTTCATCGCCTCGCGCGCCTGGACCTGCTGGGCGGAACCGGCGGCGCGCGCCTCCTCGGCGGCGCGCTCGGCCGCGGCCTTGGCCTGCTCCGCCTCCTCGGCGGCGACCTTGGCCATCTCCAGCCGCTCCTCGGCCTCCGCCACGGCGGCCTCGGCCTCTTCCAGCGCGCCCCGCGCCCCGCTCTCCTCCTCGAGCTGGCGGCGCTGGGCCTGCTGCTCGTCCATGCGGCGCCTGGCGGTGGCGAGGCGACCTTCCAGCTCCTGCGCCTGGCGCAGCAGCGCGGCGCGCCGGGCCTCCTCGGCGGCGATGCGCTCGGTGGCGCGGGTCAGCTCGCGGTCGAGCGCCTCCACCGCGTCCTTGGCCTCCAGGTGGGCGCCGCGCGCCTCCTCCTCCAGCAGGCTCTCCTCGGCCTGGGCCTCGGCGATGTGGGCGCGCTCCTCCGACAGCCGCTCGATGGCGCCGCTGGCGTCGGCCGCCAGCGACCGCTCGCGCTCCAGGTCGCCGTCGATCTGGGCGAGGCGGCGCTGGAGCGTGGACATGGCCTCCTGCGCCCGGCGCTCCTCGGTGTCCAGCTGCTCGCGCGCCAGCACCAGCCGCTGCAGCGCCGCGGCGGCAGCGGCCTCGGCCTGGCGCTTGGGCTGGAGCCCGGCGGCCATGTCGGTGCGCTTGGTGGTGGACTGGGTGACCTCCAGCATGAGGGCGCGCACCGCCCCCTCCGCCTGCTCGAAGGCGGCGAGCGCGCGGCTCAGCTGGCCCTCGGCGGCGGTCCACTTCAGGTGCAGCAGCATCGCCTCGGCCCGGCGGATGTGCTCCTGCAGGTTCCGGTAGCGCGAGGCCTGGCGGGCCTGCTTGCGCAGGTTCAGGAGCTGCGCCTCCATGGTGCCGATGACGTCGTCGAGGCGCGTCAGGTTGGTCTCGGCCGCCCGCAGCCGCAGCTCCGCCTCGTGCCGGCGGGAGTGCAGGCCGGTGATGCCGGCGGCCTCCTCCAGCAGCATGCGGCGGTCGCCGGGCCTGGCGTTGATGATGGAGCCGATGCGCCCCTGGCTGACCAGGGCGGGCGAGTTGGCGCCCGACGCGTTGTCGGCGAACAGCAGCTGCACGTCGCGGGCGCGCACGCCGCGGCCGTTGATGCGGTAGTCGGAGCCGGAACCGCGCTCGATCCTGCGGCTGACCTCCAGCTCGTCGTGCTCGTTGAAGCCGGCCGGCGCGGTGCGGCCGGAATTGTCGAGGTGCAGCACCACCTCGCAGATGTTGCGGGCGGGGCGCGTCGCCGTGCCGCCGAAGATGACGTCGTCCATGTCCTCGCCGCGCATCTTCTTCGCCGAGGTCTCGCCCATGGCCCAGCGCAGGGCCTCGACGAGGTTCGACTTGCCGCAGCCGTTCGGGCCGACGACGCCGGTCATGCCGGGCTCGATGACGAGCTCGGTCGGGTCGACGAACGACTTGAAGCCGGAGATGCGGAGCTTGGTGAACTGCACGGGGACGCGCCCTGCCCTTGCCTTCTGGTCCGGCCGCTACTTCGCCGCGGGCTTCTTGGCACCCAGCGCCACCAGCTTCTCCACGAACTGCTCGTAGGTCGGGACGACCTCGAACAGCTGGTTGCCGTCGCCGTCGTAGAAGCTGGGCGTGCCGGTCACGTTGTACTTCTGGATGCCGGTCAGGCGGCTCTGCGCCACGCTCTGCTGGAGCTGCTGGTTGGTCACGCAGGCCTGGAACTGGGCGTCCGACATGCCGCCCAGCTTGGCGGTCTGGGCCATCGCCTTGCCCGGGTCGGCGGCGGTCGCCCAGGCGCGCTGGGTCTTGAACAGGGCCGACAGCATGGGGAAGTAGCGGTCCGGCGGCATGCAGCGGGCGACCATGGCGGCGCGCAGCGCCAGCGCGTCCAGCGGGAAATCGCGGAAGATGAAGCGCACCTGGCCGGTGTCGACGAAGTCCGCCTTCAGCTTGGGCAGCACCGTCTCATGGAAGGCGGCGCAGTGCGGGCAGGTCAGCGAGGCGTACTCGATGATCGTCACCGGCGCCTTCGGGTCGCCCATCACCCGCTCCGACGTGGCGGCGGCGAGGTCGATGGCGGGGGCCGTCTGGGCGGCGGCGGTGCCGGACAGGGCGGGCAGCGCGGCCGACAGCGCCAGCGCACCGGCGGCGGCGAGCAGGCTGCGGAGTACATATCGGCGCAAGGTCACGTCCTCCATACAATATCTTGGAATTATAGAATCCGTGCGGGGTGCCCCGCAAGGCTTGGTCCGGCGCCCATCAGCGCCCCTTCGATCCGGCCACGGCGCGGCCAAGCCGTTCAAGGGCCGCCCTGACCTCCGGGTCGGGAACCGCCTGGGTCCGCTCGATCACCGACTTCTCCTCCGTGGGCGACAACCGGCGCGGGACCACGGCGCGCGCCGCGGGCTTGGAGGACGGCCCCGCCGGCACCAGCTTGATGCGGGACACGGCGCGGTAGCCGAAGAAGCCGTTGATGCGCTGGAGCAGCTGAGGCTCCTCGTGCTGGACCAGCAGGGCAGCGGGGCCCGAGGTGGCGGCGACGTACAGGACCGCGTCCTCCCGCCGGCCCTTGGGGAACTGGAGGCGGGCCGGCGCCGTCTGGGAGGCGAGCCGCTCTCCCACGATGGCGGGCCAGTCGGTGATCAGCGCCCCGAAGGCGAGCCCCGCCCGTCCCAGCGCCTTGCCGGCGATGGCGGTTACGTGGCGGCCCAGACGATGAGGTCCCGACATGGTGAAGCGCTCCGGACGGACGGGGCTTGTTAAAGCACTTGCGGGCGTGCAAGACCAGGGCATGGTTGCCCCGTCCGAGAATTCTCCCACTCCCGCCGCGGGCGGCGCCTCCATGGCGGCGCGGCTGCTGGACTGGTACGACCGCCACCGGCGCGTCCTGCCCTGGCGCTCACCGCCCGGCGGGCGGGCGGACCCGTATCGGGTCTGGCTGTCGGAGATCATGCTGCAGCAGACGACCGTCGCCACCGTCGGCCCCTATTTCCAAGCCTTCCTCGACCGCTGGCCCACCGTCCGCGACCTCGCCGCAGCCGAGCTGGACGAGGTGCTGCGGGCCTGGGCCGGGCTCGGCTACTACGCCCGGGCGCGCAACCTGCACCGCTGCGCCCGGGTCGTCGCGTCCGAGCACGGCGGCCGCTTCCCAGAGGATGAGGAGGCATTGCGGCAACTTCCGGGCGTCGGCGCCTACACCGCCGCCGCCGTCGCCGCCATCGCCTTCGACCGGCCGGCCACCGCGATGGACGGCAACGTGGAGCGGGTGATGGCCCGCGTCTTCGCCGTGTCGGAGCCGCTGCCCGGCGCCAAGCCGCGGCTGAAGGCGCTGGCCTCGACCCTGGTCCCGCAGGAGCGGCCCGGCGACTACACCCAGGCGCTGTTCGACCTGGGGGCCACCGTCTGCACGCCGCGCCGGCCGAAATGCCTGCTCTGCCCCTGGTCGCCCGACTGCACCGCCAACGCCGCCGGCATCCAGGAGGCGCTGCCGGCCAAGGCGGAGAAGGCGGAGAAGCCGGTCCGCCGCGGCGTCGCCTTCTGGACTCTGAACCCGCGCGGCGAGGTGCTGCTGCGCCGCCGGCCCGAGGAGGGGCTGCTGGGCGGAATGATGGAAGTGCCCTCCTCCGCCTGGGAGCCGGGGCCGGCGCTGGCGCTGAACCGGGCGCTCGGCTGGGCGCCCGTCGCGGCGGAGTGGCGGGCGCTGCCCGGGCTGGTGCGCCATACATTCACCCATTTTCACCTGGAGCTTCAGCTGGTCCGCGGCGTCGCCGGGGCGGGGTGGGAGCGGGCGGACGGCGTCTGGGTCCCGCTGGACCGCCTGTCCGACCACGCGCTGCCGACGGTCATGGTGAAGGTGCTGCGCCACGCCCTGGCGCACGAAGGCAGGGACTAGCACTTGGCAATGCGCATCGATCGCAGGACGCTGCTGGCCGGCCTGGCGGCGGCCCCGCTGCTGCCGGGGGCGGCGCTCGCCCGGCCGGCGGGGGAGCCCGTCGACCTGGCGCTGCTGATGATGGTCGACGCCTCGGCCAGCATCAGCAAGGGCACGCTCGCCTTCCAGCTGGAGGGGCATGCCGCCGCCTTCCGCCACCCGGCCGTGGCGGAGGCCATCGCCGGCGGGGCGCGCGGCCGGGTCGCGGTGGCGCTGGCCCAGTTCGCCGGCCCCGACGCCTTCGCCACGCTGCTGCCCTGGACGCCGGTGCACGACGCCGCCGACGCGGCGCGCGTGGCCGACGCCATCGACGCGGTGCCCGGCGTCTTCATGGGCGGCAGCACCGCCATCGGCAACGCCGTCGTACAGGGGGTACGCCTGCTGGACCGCTGCCCCTTCGACGCCGCCAAGCGCAAGATCGACCTGGTCAGCAACGGCTTCAGCAACGCCGGGGTGGACCTGCCCAGCGCCCGCGCCTTCGCGGACGCCGCCGGCATCACGGTCAACGCGCTCGCCATCCTGGACGAGTACGACTGGCTGGAGCAGTACTATGCGGACGGCGTCATCGCCGGCGACGACGCCTTCGTCCGCACCGCGGAGAACCGCGCCAGCTTCGCCGAGGCCTTCCTGGCCAAGCTGGTGACGGAGATCGCCTGAGGGCCCCTGTGGATCGGGCCGGGGAAGGATGCCATGCGCCACCACGGCCAGATCAGGGAGGACCGGCGCGGCTTGGCGGCCGTGGCCGGGCTGCTGCTGGGCATCCTGGGCGGCGTCGCCGTGCTGGCCTCCGGCACCGCGCCTTCGCCCGAGCAGGGCTCGGCCGCGCTGTCCCGTCCGTTCCTGGAGGCGAAGCGGCTGGGGTTGGCATCGCCGCCGCCCTGCCCGCCCGCGGCACGGCCCGGGGGTTAGCGGGCGGCAAGCGTGATAGTGCCCGCCGCCCGCGCCGGAAGGCTAGCGGGCGGCAAGCGTGATCGTGATGGTGTCGACGTAGCTGCCGGCCGTCAGCTGGGCGTTGGGCGGCAGGGTCACCGTGAAGTTCCGGTAGACGAAGCTCTTCTGGTCCTTGGTCCGGGTCAGCACCAGCGGCGTCGCCAGGGAGCGGCCGGAGACGCCGCTGTAGCTGGCGGTGTAGGGTGCGCGCGTGCCGGCGGCGTTCACCAAAGCGCCGCCGTTGGCCGAGGTGACGGTGACGGTGTAGCCGTCCTTGTCGTTGCACTTCTCGCCGACCGTGGCGACGTTCAGGTTGGTGCTGCCGCCCGTCAGGTTGACCGTGGCGTTCAGGTCGTCCACCACCACGCCGCAGTTCGTCACCATCGTCCCCTTCAGCACGACCGTGCCCGCGGCCCGGGCGGCGGGAGCCGCCCCGAGCGCCGCGAGCGCCGTCATCGCCAG
>DASPKT010000274.1:0-39700 GCA_035627915.1 Azospirillaceae bacterium | reverse complement strand
CGCGATCATCACGAACGTGTAGAGCAGCACCAGGCAGCCCAGCACGCTGACCGCGGCGACGAGCACCGGCCTGCGGATGCCGCCGAGCAGGCACCAGCCGGCGATGAACAGCACCGTTGCCAGGGCGAACCCGATCCAGGGGATGGCGATGCCGTAGAGGACGACGATGCCGACGCCGAGCAGGGCGAGGCCGTTGCCGGTCTCCCCGTCCGCCGGCGGCTCCTCGGCGACCACGCGGTTCCCCTGCCGCATCAGCCAGATCTCGCGCGCCGCCCAGATCGCGGAGCAGAGCACGATCCCGGCGATCATCGCCCGCGGCCACCCCGCGGGGCCGACCGGCCCCGGCACCATCTCCAGCATCTCGGGATCCGGGACGATCATCTGGGACAGCACCAGTGCGCCGAGGATGAAGAGAAAGGGCGGCGCGAGCCGTCTCGCGCCTTGAGGCAACTGGGACACGGGTTCCTCCCTGGGTTCCGATCACGGCCGGCCAGGTTCAGTGTCTTGACGCCGGAGCCTCCCGGCGGGATTCAGCGGCCGGCAGTGGCCGTCTTCTCGTCGGCGAACCGCTGCAGGTAGTCCTTCACCTTGGTATGGAACTGCGACACCATCTGGGCCGCCTGCTCCGGGGTGTAGGTCTGCTCGACGCAGGTGAAGGTCTCGGTGCAGAAGTTCTTCCATTCCGGGCTCGCCAGCACTTTCTGCGCGGCATCCGCCAGGACCTTCACGCGCTCAGGCGGCGTCTTGGCGGGCACCGCGAGCGTGCGGAAGTTGGGCAGGTCGCTGATCTTCAGGCCCTTCTCGGCCGAGGCCGGCACGTCGGGGAAGGACGGATGGCGCTTCTCGTCGAAGACGACGATGGGACGGAGGTCGCCCGACTTGATGAACTGCGCCACGTCGCCCGGCTCCTCGTAGATCGCCTCGGTATGCCGCCCGACGGTCGAGGCGTAGCGCTCGGCCGGCTTGGCGAATGGAACGTTGGTCGCCTTGATGCCCTGGGTGACGAGATACCGGATGGTGATGTCGTCCTGGGTCCCGAAGCCCGAGGTCGCCACGCGGACCTTGCCGGGATTGGTCTTCGTCGCCGCGACGAAGTCCTCGAAAGTCTTGATCGGGCTGTCCTTGGAGACGAACAGCATGGACGGCGAGTTCTGCATCACCGCGACGTAGGTGAAGTCCTCGGGCTTGGCGTTGCCGAGGCCCGCCGCCCAGGAGGAGACCGACAGCGCGATCAGGGTGCCGACGGTGTAGCCGTCGGCGGGGTTGGTCAGCACCCGCGTCAGGCCCGCATTGCCGGACGCGCCGGAGATGTTCACCACGGGCAGGGCCACGCCCAGCATGGGCTCGGCCAGCCGGGCGAACTGGCGGGCCATCAGGTCGGCGCCGCCGCCGGCGCCGAAGGTGGCGACGACCTCCACGGGGCGGGTGGGGAACTTCTCCTGCGCCGGGGCGGCGCCCGGCAGGAGGGCCAGGGCGGCGGCCAGGCCGGCCGTCGCGACGGATTTGGCGGCATAGGGGGTCATGAGCGGTTTCCTCCAGTCGATCGGTTCAGGCCAGGTTCGTTTCTCGACCTTGCCTCGTGGGGGTGTGCGGCCGCCCGGACGGCGGCGGCTGGGCCATGATGTTGGCGATCGCCGCCGCGGCGACGCGCGCCGCGGGCGGGTCGGCCCGGGAGGTGAGGACGATGGGCACCGAGGCGCCGAGCACCACGCCGGCGGCGATGGCGTCGAGGTAGTGGACCATCATCTTGAACAGGGCGTTGCCGGTCTCGATGCTGGGCACCAGGAGGATGTCGGCCGTGCCGGCGCAGGGGTGGCGATGCCCCTTGATGCGGGCGGCCTCCACCGAGATCGCCAGGTCCAGGGCCACCGGCCCGAACACCCTCGCCCCCGGGACCGCTCCCCTCTCGCAGCGCCTGACGACCTCCGCCGCCTCCATCGTCGACGGGATCCGCTCGCTCACCTCCTCGGTGCAGGACAGCACGGCGACGCTCGGTTCCTCGCGCCCCAGGCGGTGCGCCACGTCGACGGCATTGCGGATGATGTCGAGCTTGGCCTCCACCGAGGGTGCCACGTTGATCGCGGCATCCGTGATGATCAGGTCGCACCCGCCCCCGGGAACGGTCATGTGGAAGGCGTGGGTGAGGCGCCGGCCGGTGCGCAGCCCCTTGTCGCGGTCCAGGACGGCGTGCATCAGCACGTCGGTATGCAGGTGGCCCTTCATCAGGGCCGCGACCGCGCCCGTCCGGGCCAGCCTGACGGCGAGCCGCGCCGCCTCCGCCTCGTCGCCGGCGGCGACGATCTGGCGGCCGGCAAGGTCCCAGCCGATCTCGTCGGCGGTCCGCCGGATGACCGCGGGATCGCCGACCAGGACCGGGTCGACCAGGCCCGCCTCCGCGGCCAGCCTGGCGCTTTCCAGCGCCACGGCCGAGTTGGCCGCCACCACCGCCACCCTCACGATGCCCAGCTCGGCGGCCAGGGCCATCAGCCGCTCGGGGCATTGTTGGCGTTGCACCGCTTGCGCCATGTTGGGTTACTCCCCGCAGGGCCCGGGCGGCGTCTCGTCCGCCCGGGCCGCGTTGACCGTGACTGTCCGCCGGATCAGGCGACGGTCAGCTCCTTGTACTTGTCGAGCAGGCGCACCGGCTTCTTCAGGGCATCACGGCGGAACGGGTCGCCCAGTTCGCGGGTCACCATGATCTCCAGGATGGTGGTCTTGCCTGCCCCCTGAGCCTCGCAGGCGGCGCGCAGCGCCGGCCCGACGTCGGACAGCTGCTCGATCACCTGGCCCTCGGCGCCCATGGAGCGGGCGATCGCGGCGAAGCTCGGGTTCTCCAGGTCGGTGCCGACGAAGCGGCGGGCGTAGAAGTCGACCTGGTTCTTCTTCTCGGCACCCCACTGCTGGTTGTTGAACACGACCGCCGTGACCGGAATGCGCTCGCGGACGCAGGTGAGGATCTCGCCGAAGCTCATCCCCCAGGCGCCGTCGCCGACATAGGCGATCGCCGGCCGGTCCGGGGCGGCCACCTTGGCGCCGATGATGCAGGGGAAGGCGTAGCCGCAATTGCCGAAGCTCATCGCGGCGAACATGCTGCGCGGCCGGTCGAAGCGCAGGTAGCTGTTGGAGACCGAGCAGATGTTGCCGATGTCGGTGGAGACCATGGCGTCCTTCGGCATCGCCCGCTCCAACTCCCGCAGCACCTGGCGCGGGTGCAGGTACTTGGCGTCCTTGATCATGTCCAGGCTGTAGGGATCGCGCTCGTGGATCCAGCCGTTGAGCTCCTCCTCCCAGGCGTTCTTCTCGTCGCGGATCCGGGCCAGGCGCTCCTCGCGGTTAGCCCTGCCGGCGAGATCCCGGTTCTGCAGGCGCTGGGTCAGGGCCTCGGCCGCGGCGCGGGCGTCGCCGCAGACGGCGACCGAGATCTTCTTGACCAGGCCCAGGACGGTCGGGTTGGCGTCGACCTGGATGATCTTGGCGTCCTTCGGCCAGTAGTCCATGCCGTGCTGCGGCAGCGTCCCGAACGGCCCCAGCCGGCTGCCCAGCGCCAGCACGACGTCGGCGCGCGAGATTAGCTTCATGCCGGCCTTGGAGCCCTGGTAGCCCAGCGAGCCGCACCACAGGGGATGGCTGGCGGGGAAGGAGTCGTTGTGCAGGTAGCTGTTGACGACCGGGGCGCCCAGCAGCTCCGCCAGCGCCACGCAGGCCTCCACGCCCTCCGCGTTGACCACGCCGCCGCCCGAGACGATCACCGGGAACTTGGCGGAAGCCAGCAGGGCCGCCGCCTCGTCCAGGCTCTGGCTGCCGCCCGGCCCGCGCTCGATGACGATCGGCTGCGGGATGTCGTAGTCGTACTCGCCGTAGAAATAGTCCCGCGGGATGTTGAGCTGGGACGGGGCCATCTCCAGCATGGCGCGGTCGAAGCAGCGGCTGGTGATCTCGGCCATGCGGGTCGGGTTGTTCACATGGCCCTGGAACTTGGTGATCTTGGAGAAGATCGGCAGCTGTTCGGTCTCCTGGAAGCCGCCGAGCCCCATGGTGGCGGTGCCGGACTCCGGGGTGATCACGACGACCGGGCTGTGCGCCCAGTACGCGGCCGCGACCGAGGTCACGAAGTTGGTGATGCCGGGACCGTTCTGCGCCATGCAGACGCCATGGCGTCCGCTGACCCGCGAGTAGCCGTCTGCCATGTGGCCGGCGCCCTGCTCGTGCACGGTCGGGATGTAGCGGATCCCGGCGGCCGGAAAGAGGTCCAGCGCATCCATCACGGCGGAGCCGACGATGCCGAAGACGTCCGTCACCTTGTGGGCGACCAAGGTTTCGACAAATGCCTCGCTGGGCGTCATCTTGGCCATGTGCGTTTCCTCCAGAGTTTGCTTGATTCGATTCGTCAGGCGTTGAAGCGGTTGCCCGCGCCGGCGGCGCCGGTCCCCCCTGCGGCTGCCGCATGGTCGCCGGGCGCCTCGGCGTTGCCGCGCAAGGCCAGGGACAAGGCCGCGGCAGCCCTGTTGAGGCTCGGCAGGTGGCTGGCGAAGTTGCCCGGCGACAGCCGGGCCTTCGGCGCCTGCACGGCGAGCACCGCCATGAGGCGCCCGGCGTCGTCGCGGATCGGGACCGCCACGCAGAACACCCCGGTGATGTATTCCTCGTTGTCCGTGGAGAAGCCGCTCACCCGGATCTGCTCGATCTCCCGGCGCAGCGCCGCGGCGTCGCCGAGGGTGCGGTGGGTCAACCGGGGCAGCGGCAGGCTGGAGAGAAGGCGGTCCAGGACGGGGTCCGGCATCTCGCTCAGGAACAGCTTGCCGATGGCCGTGCAATGGATGGGGATGCGCGACCCGATGCCGAACTGCAGGCGCAGCGGCGAGTTCTCGACCTCGACGCGGTCCAGGTAGACGACGTCTCCGCCATCCAGAATGCCGATGTTGCACGTCTCGCCGAGTTCGAGGCTCAGGCTGCGCAGGATGATGCGGGACGGGGCGCGCACCAGCGCCGCCCGCAGGGTCGACAGGGCCAGGGCCCGCAGCTGCGGCCCGACCGTGACCGCTTTCCGGTCGGTCCCGCGGGCCACGTAGCCGCGGTCTTCCAGCGCGCCGACCAGCCGATGCACCGTCGCCTTGGGCAGGGCCAGTTCCTCGGCGAGGTCACGGACGGCGACGGGCCTCGCCGCCCCCGCCACGGCCTCGATGATGGCGAGGACGCGGCCCGCCCCGATCATGGCAGCAGGCGCAACGGTCGGGTTGGCCGTGGCAGGCGCCAGTGCCGTCCCTTCCCGGAGATTCTTGCCCGCCATGTTCGGCCCTCCCTGGCCTCCGCCGCTTCAGTCGGCGAGCCAATCTGTCTCGTTCAATGAGACAGTCCATCTCAATTAACCATGACTCCCCCTGGTTTCAAGACAAAATGTCGCACTGTTAACCATTTTCTAATCTTTCATGGGGCAGGGGCCGCGCAGCCGGCCGCGATCGGTCCCGAGGTAGGCGCCGGTGACGGCCGCTCAGTGAGTGCGCGGGCGGGCGGTTCGGTGCGGTTCTATGGAGCGGCCGATCCCGCCGCGACCGCGCGCCGGCATCGGAGGCTGGCTGCCGGGCGGCGCGCGCGGCCCGGCCTTTCGGCGCGGCCGTACCCCGGGGGCGGCCAGTGCGCGGGCGCAATGCCCGCGCCGGCGGCGTCAGCCGATCACAATGGGCGGACGTGGTGAGGACCGTTGACCGGGCGGTCGCGGTACGTGATGCGCGCGGCTTATTCCGCCGCTTTGCCGTAGCCCCGGCGAACCTCGCCGCCCCGCTTGGCGGCCTTCATGCCGGGCTCCAGGACGGTGCCGAGGGCGTCGGCGGTTCGCCGGAGCCGGGGCAGCACCCCCCCGATCTCCGCCTCGGAAAGCCGCGCCTTCGGCGCCTGGACGGCGACCGCCGCGATCATCTGTCCGGCGGCGTCGCGGACCGGCACGGCGACGCAGAAGACGCCGAGGACATACTCCTCGTCGTCCGTCGAATATCCGTCCTGCTGGATCCTGGCGAGTTCCTTCCGCAGGGCTTCCGGTTCGCACAGGGTGGCGGGCGTGAAGCGCGGGAACTGGACGCGCTCCAGCAGGATTTGCCGGGCATTCTCCGGCATCTCGCTGAAGAACAGCTTGCCCATGGCGGTGCAGTGCAGCGGCACCCGCGACCCGACGCCGAACTGCAGGCGCAGGGGCGAATTCTCCGCCTCGGCTCGATCGAGGTAGACGACGTCGCCCCCCTCCAGGACGCCGATGTTGCAGGCCTCGCCCAGTTCGCCGCTGAGCGCCCGCAGGAGCATGCGCACCGGTGCCTGCGTAACGGACGTCCGCAGGATGTCCAGGGCCAGGCGCGCGAACTTCGGTCCCACCGTGACGGTCCTGGCGGTAAAGCCGCGCTGGAGCAGTCCCTTGTCGATGAGGCCGTTCACCAGCCGGTGCGCGGTCGGCTTGGGAAGCCCCAACTCCTCGCCGATGGTCTTGACGTTCAAGGGTTCGCCCGCCGCGGCGACCAGTTCGAGCACCGCCAGCACCCTGTCCGTCGCCGGACGCCGATCACCACCGGAGGTGGAGATAGCGTCGTCGACCGTGACATTTCGGGATTTCTGGGACGATTTCGCCATGATGGCTGTTAGGTCTATCACTTCCCGCACGTCGATGCCATATCGCGCGCCCGGGGAGGCGGCCTTGTCTTGACCAGGAGGGATTTCGGCGCCGGCGCTGGCCCCGTCCGGCGCGGGCCGGACGGCGTGGCCGCGCGTCGTCGGATCGGTGGAGGGGCCATGCCTGACAATGCCGCCTTCGATTTCATCGTCGTGGGGGCCGGGTCCGCGGGCTGCGTCCTCGCCAACCGGCTCAGCGCGGACCCGCGGCATCGGGTCCTGCTGCTGGAGGCGGGACCGGAAGACACCTACCCCTGGATCCATGTCCCGGTCGGGTACTTCAAGACCATGCACAACCCGCGCACCGACTGGTGTTTGGAGACCGAGCCGGACCCCGGGCTCAACGGCCGGCGGCTGGCGTGGCCGCGCGGACGGGTGCTCGGCGGATCGAGTTCCATCAACGGGATGCTGTACATCCGCGGACAGCCCCTGGACTACGACCGGTGGCGCCAGCTCGGCTGCGTCGGCTGGTCCTTCGACGACGTGCTCCCCTATTTCAGGCGCAGCGAGGACCAGGAACGCGGGGAGACCGCGTACCACGGCGTCGGCGGACCGCTCTCGGTGACCGACATGCGCATCCGGCGCGACGTCTGCGACGCCTATGTCGAGGCGGCCGGGGAGATCGGGATACCGGCGTCGGACGACTTCAACGGTCCGGTCCAGGAAGGGGCCGGCTACTTCCAGCTGACCGCCCGCAATGGCCGCCGATGCAGCACGGCGGCGGCCTACCTCCGGCCCGTGCGCGGGCGCCGCAACCTGAGCGTCGTGACCGGGGCCCTGGTCCGTCGGCTGCTCCTCGACGGTCGCCGGGCCGTGGGGGTCGAGTATTCGCGCGGGGACCGGATCGAGGCGGCAATGGCCCGCGGCGAGGTCGTTCTCGCGGCGGGCGCGATCGGGTCGCCGCACATCCTGGAGCTGTCCGGCATCGGCCGCGGCGCCGTCCTGCAGGCGCTGGGCATCCCGACGGTGCATGAACTCGCGGGCGTCGGAGAGAACCTGCAGGATCATCTGCAGGCGCGGTCCATCTACAGGAGCACCCGGCCGACGCTCAACGACGAGGTCAACAACCCGCTGCGCAAGTTATCGATCGGGCTGGAGTACCTGTTGTTCCGGCGCGGCCCGATGAGCATGGGGGCGAGCCAGGTCTGCATCTTCGCGCGAACCCGGCCGCACCTGGAAACCCCGGACGTCCAGTTCCACATCCAGCCGCTGAGCTGCGACAAGCCGGGCGACGGCCTGCACCGGTTCTCCGCGTTCACCGCCTCCGTCTGCCAGCTGCGCCCGGAAAGCCGCGGCCGGCTGCTCCCCCGATCGGCCAGCCCGCGGGACCCTCCCGCCATCCATCCCAACTATCTCGCGACCGCCACCGACCGGAGCACCCTGGTCGACGGCATGAAGATGGCGCGGCGGCTGGCCGCGACGCGGGCCCTGTCCCGCTTCATAGTCGAGGAACTCGACCCGGGTCCGGCCGTGCGGAGCGACGCGGAGCTGCTGGAGCACGCCCGGAACACGGCGACGACGATCTACCACCCGGTCGGGACCTGCAAGATGGGGGTGGATGCCCTGGCGGTCGTGGACCCGCGCCTGCGGGTGCGGGGGATCGCCGGCCTGCGCGTCGTCGATGCCTCGGTCATGCCGGTGATCGTTTCCGGCAACACGAACGCGCCGACCATCATGATCGCCGAGAAGGCCGCGGACCTCATCCTGGCGGACGCGCGCTGAGGCGACGCCGGAACCAGGCGCGGCGGCAGGCCGGTCCGTGCCCCTGGCCGTCTCCCTCTCCTCCTGCCCCCTCTAGTCCTGCCCCCTCTACTCTTGCAGGATATTGATCAGGCTGGACGTGTCGAGCCGACCGCCCCCGCGGGCCTGCAGCAGGCCGTAGAACTGCTCGACCAGCGCGGTGACGGGCAGGGGCGCCCCGGACCGGTGCGCCTCGTCCAGGCAGATCCGGAGATCCTTGCGCATCCAGTCGACCGCGAAGCCGAAGTCGAACTCCCCGCGCAGCATGGTCCGCCCGCGGTTCTCCATTTGCCAGCTCTGCGCCGCTCCCTTGGAGATCACGTCGAGGACCAGGTCGCCGTCCAGGCCGGCGGCCTTGCCGAACTGCAGCCCCTCGGCCAATCCCATCAGGAGCCCGGCGATGCAGATCTGGTTGACCATCTTGGTCAGCTGTCCGGCGCCGGCGGGGCCCATGAGCGTCACGGCCCGGGCGAAGGATTGGAGAGCCGGCTGGGCGCGGTCGAACACGCTCTGCTCCCCGCCGACCATGACCGTCAGCTTTCCCTGTTCCGCCCCCGACTGGCCCCCGGAGACGGGCGCATCCAGGAAGTCGACCTGGCGCTCGCGGGCTGCGGCATGCAGCTCGCGCGCAAGGGCCGCGGAGGCGGTCGTATGGTCGATGAGTACGCTGCCCGGCCGCATGCCGGCGAGGGCGCCGTCCGGCCCCAGCACGACCGCGCGCACGTCGTCGTCGTTGCCGACGCAGGTGAACACGAAATCAGCGCCCTGCGCCGCCTCCCGCGGGGTGGCCGCGGCCCGGCCGCCATGCGCCTGGACCCACGCCGCCGCCTTCGCCGGGGTGCGGTTGTACACGGTGACTTCATGCTGCCTCGCGGCCAGGTGCCGCGCCATCGGCGCACCCATCACACCCAGCCCGATGAACCCGACCTTCACCGCCATCACACCCTCGTCCAAGCTGTGGTCGCAGACACCCGTCCCTGGCCGCAGGGCCAGCCCCGGGCACAGCGGCGGGCGGGCCCCGCCATCATGCCGGGAGCGGCGTTCCGGATGCAACAGCACGCGAGTCCCCGGGGACGCGGGGGGCGGGCGACGCTGCCGCCCTGCCCGTATCCCGCCGCGATGCCGGGATGGGCCGGCTCCCCCTGCAGAACGCCGCGCAATGAATCCCCTGCCGCGGGGTTGGAAGGGTGCGGCACGTCCGGCGCCATCGCGGCGGCGGCCATGCCCGCGGAGGAAATGCCATGAACCAGCAGAATCGCGACCAGGACCAGAAGCAGCAGCGGCCAGACCAGCAGCGCTCCGGCCAGCAGGACCAGCAGGGCTCCGGCCAGGGCGGCCAGCAGGACCAGTCGAAGTCCGGTTCCGGCGACGCCAGCCGCTGATGCCGGCGTGACACCGGGGCCGCTCCCCGCGGGGCGGCCCCACCTGATCCCCGACCCCCGGCCGACGGCCCGCGGAACCGCACGGGCCGCAGACCGGACCGGCTCAGAAGACCTCGAACAGCCCAGCCGCTCCCATGCCGCCGCCGATGCACATGGTGACGACCGCATACCGCACGCCCCGCCGCCGCCCCTCCAGCAGGGCGTGCCCCGCCATGCGGGCGCCGCTCATGCCGTAGGGGTGGCCGATCGAGATGGCGCCGCCGTCGACGTTCAGCCTGGCGGGGTCGATGCCCAGCCGGTCGCGGCAGTAGAGCACCTGCACCGCGAAGGCCTCGTTCAGCTCCCACAGGCCGATGTCGTCCACGGTCAGCCCATGGCGCCGCAGCAGCCGCGGCACGGCGAAGACCGGGCCGATGCCCATCTCGTCGGGCTCGCAGCCGGCGACGGCCAGCCCGCGCAGCGCGCCGAGCGGCTCCAGGCCGCGGCGCCCGGCGAGCTCGGCGTCCATCACCACGCAGGCGCTGGCGCCGTCGGACAGCTGGCTGGCGTTGCCGGCGGTGACGGTTCCGCCCTCGCCGCGCACCGGCTTCAAGGACGACAGCCCCTCGGCCGTGGTGTCGGGCCGGTTGCCTTCGTCCTTCGCCAGGGCGACCGACTTCGGCTCGGCCCGTCCCGTGGCCCTGTCCTGCACCAGCATCGTCGTGGCGAAAGGCACGATCTCGGCGTCGAAGCGCCCCGCGGCCTGGGCGGCGGCGGTGCGGCGCTGGCTTTCCAGCGCGTACTCGTCCTGCCGCTCCCTGCCGATGCCGTAGCGGGCGGCGACCACTTCGGCCGTGTCGATCATGGGCATGTAGATGGCCGGCGCGACGGACAGCAGGTCCGGGTCTGCCGCGCGGTAGCCGTTCATGTGCTCGTTCTGGACGAGGCTGATGCTGTCCAGCCCGCCGCCCACCGCCACCGGCACGCCGTCCATGACGACGCGCTGGGCGGCGAAGGCGATGGCCTGCAGGCCGGAGCCGCACTGGCGGTCCACCGTCGTCCCGGAGGTGCCGCTGGGAAGGCCGGCGCGCAGGGCCGCCTGCCGCGCGACGTTGCCGCCGGTCGACCCCTGCTGCAGCGCGCAGCCCAGGACCACGTCCTCCACCTCGTCCGGCGCGATGCCGGCCCGGGCGACGGCGTGGCGGATCGCATGCGCCGCCAGCGCCTGGCCCTGGGTGTCGTTGAAGGCGCCCCGGTAGGCCCGGCCGATCGGCGTGCGGGCGGTGGAGACGATGACGGCTTCACGCATGCTTCAACTCCTATGCGGCAGTAATGTCAGGGCCAGGCGGCACGGGCGGCGGCCGCCGCCGCGGCGGCGCGGGCCGCCACCTCGGCGGGTGGCATGCCCGGCCTGTAGAGTTCGCTGCCGAGCCCGGCGCCCGCGGCGCCCGCCGCCGCCCAGCCCGCCATGTCCGACGGCCCGACGCCGCCGACCGCGAAGAGCCGCCGGCCGGCCGGGAGCACGGCCCGGAGCGCCCTCACATGGGCCGGGCCGTAGGTGCCGGCCGGGAAGAGCTTCAGGTGCATGGCGCCCGCCTTCGCGGCGGCCAGCGCCTCGGTCGGGGTGGCGATCCCCGGGACGGGCACCAGGCCCGCCTCGAGGGCGGCGGCCACGACCTCGGCATCGATGTTCGGCGCGACCGCGAACACGCCCCCGGCGCCGGCCACGGCCCGGACGTCGGCCGGGGTGAGGACGGTGCCGGCCCCGATCGCCATCCGGTCGCCGAACCGCGCCGACAGGCGGGCGATGCCGTCCAGCGGGCGGGGCGAGTTCAGCGGCACCTCGACGGCGCGGATGCCCGCCCCCCAGAGCGCATCGCCGACCGCATCCGCCTCTTCCGGGGTCAGCCCGCGCAGGATCGCGAAGAGCGGCAGCTCGGCCAGGGCGGCGTCGAGGGACTTCATGGGCGACTCCAGCGGCGGTAGAGATCGAGGAGGCCGGCGACGGCGGCGGCCTCGCCGTCATGCGCCACGGCGGCCCGGCCGGCGGCCGAGAGGGCGCGGGCATAGAGGCCGGTCAGGGCCGGCGCGCCGACGAGATGCACCGGGCCCCCGGCGAAGTCCGGCAGCCGCGACAGGGCGGCGATCTCGGCGCCGACGAGGAGGCCGGACAGGAACGACGGCGCCTGCTCCCCCGGCAGCTCGCCGGTGACCGCGCGGGCCCGCACGCCGAACAGCCGCGCCGCCATGGCCCCGCCGTCCCCCGCGGCGGCGAGCCCGCGGTCGAAGGCGGCGGCGTCCCCGGCTTCCCCCGCAGCGGCCAGCGTGCCCTGCCGGCGCAGCAGGTCGAACAACTCGCCCGTCATGGCGGTGGCGAAGCGGACCACCCGGCCCTCCTCGACCCGGACCCATTTCGAATGGGTGCCGGGCAGGCAGAGCACGTGCCGGCCGTGCCGGCGTCCCGGGTCCCCGGCCAGCCAGCCGAGCAGCTGCGTCTCCTCGCCCCGCATCACGTCGGGCCCGCCGAAGGGGCCCTCGCAGCGAAGGCCCGGGACGATGGCGGCGCCGTCGCCGACCGCCGCCAGGCCGGCCGCCAGCGCCTGCGCGTCGGCCGGGCAGCCGGCATAGGGAACGACGGTCCAGCCCAGGGTGGAGCCGACCATGCCGCAGAGCAGCGCCGGCAGCCCGTCGGCCTGAAGCGCCGGCCGGACCCGCGTCCGGAAGAAGCCGGGGACGGCGCCGGCTTCCAGCGTCGCCACCCCGGCCGGCTCGGCATGGCGCCGCAGCACGGCGCCGTCCGCGTCGAGCACCCAGGCCCGCAGGCTGCTGGTTCCCCAGTCGACGGCGAGGAGCGCCGGCTGCATGGCTAGAGCCACCCCGCGTCGACGACATGGTTCTGGCCCGTGATGGCGCCGCTGTCGGCCGACGCCAGGAACAGCACCAGGCGCGCCACCTCGTCCGGCTGCACCAGCCGGCCCAGCGCCGCCGTCCGGTTCCAGTCCGCCACCGCCTCCGGCGACATCCAGAGCCGGCGCTGGCGCTCGGTCTCCACCCACCCGGGCGAGACCGCGTTAACGCGGATGCCGTCCCGGCCCCAGTCGCGCGCGAACGCCTTGGTGAGGCCCAGGATCGCCGCCTTGGCCGCGACGTAGGCGGCGAGGTTGGGCTCGGACCAGAGGGCGTTGAGCGAGCTCAGGTTGATGATGGCGCCGCCGCCCGCCGCCTTCATGCCCGGGTAGGCGGCGGTCGAGGCGGCGACGACCGGGTCCAGGTTCACCGCCAGGCTGGCGCGCCAGCGCTCCGGCGTCAGGGACGCCGCCTCGTGGCGCTGGTCGTTGGCGACGTTGTTGACCAGCACGCCGAGGGGACCGCTTGCGCGCACCGCGCCGTCCAGCGCCGCCGCGTCGGTCACGTCGCAGGCGATGAACCGCACGGGCGTCCCGGCCGCCGACAGCCGCGCCGCCAGCGCCGCGCCGTCGGCCTCGGCGATGTCGACGAAGGTCACCGCCGATCCCTGCGCGTGGAAGCCCTCCACGATGGCGGCGCCGATGCCGGTCGCGCCCCCGGTGACGAAGACCGCCCGGCCCTTGAGGCTGGGATACGTCGCGTGGCCCTTGGCGTCCATTCTCTCCTCCCCGGTCCGTCAGCGCAGGTCGGCGAAGCGCCGGCCCTCTTGGACGAGCCGCACCAGCAACGGGGCCGGCCGCCAATGGTCGCCGCCCAGCGTGTCGTGGTAGCGCCGGATGGCCCCGAGGACCTCCGGCAGGCCGACGGTGTCGGCATGGAACAGCGGGCCGCCGCGAAAGGCGGGGAAGCCGTAGCCGTTGACCCAGACCGTGTCGACGTCGCCCGGGCGCAGGGCGATCCCTTCCTCCAGGATGCGGGCGGCCTCGTTGACCAGCGGGTAGACGCAGCGCTCGACGATCTCCCCGTCGGAGACCGGGCGGCGCGCGATGCCGAGCGCCGCCGCCTCCTCGGCGATGATCGCCTCGACCTCCGGATCGGGCTGCGGGGTGCGGTCGCCGGGACGATAGCGGTACATGCCGGCGCCGGTCTTCTGGCCGAGGCGGCCCATGGCGACGAGACGGCGCGCGACGCGGCCGTCGCGCGGGTCGGCGGAGCCCCTGCCGGCCTTCGCGGCCTCGTCGGCGGCCTTCACCCCGATGTCGATGCCGGCCAGGTCGCCCATGGCGACGGGCCCCATGGGAAAGCCGAACTCGACCAGCGCGCGGTCGATCTGCTGCGGGGCGGCCCCCTCCAGCAGCAGGTACCCGGCTTCGCGGCCGTACCCGGCCACCATGCGGTTGCCGATGAAGCCCTCGCAGACGCCGGAGACCACGGCCACCTTGCCGATGCGGCGGGCGAGCTGCATGGCGGTGGCCAGCACGTCCGTCGCCGTCGCCGCGCCGCGCACCACCTCGAGCAGCCGCATGACGTTTGCCGGGCTGAAGAAATGAAGCCCCAGGACGTCGCCGGGCCGGCCCGTGGCGGCGGCGATCCTGTCCACGTCGAGCGTCGAGGTGTTGGTGGCGAGGATGGCGCCCGGCCGGCAGACGGCATCGAGCGAGCGGAATATCTCCTGCTTCAACGCCATGTTCTCGAACACGGCCTCGATCACCAGGTCGGCGTCGGCAAGCGCGGCATGGCCGGTCGCGCCCCTGATCCGGGCCAGCGCGGCGTCGACCGCGCCCTGCTCCAGGCGGCCCTTGCGGACCGAGGCCTGGTAGTTGGCCCGGATGGCCGAGAGGCCCTTCTCGACCGCCTCCGCCGCGACGTCGACCAGCACGACCTCGAACCCGGCGCCGGCGAAGCACATGGCGATGCCGCCGCCCATCGTGCCGGCACCGACGACGCCGACCCGCCGCACCTCGCGGACGGGCGTGTCGCGCGGGACGTCGGGGATCTTCGCGGCCTCGCGCTCGGCGAAGAAGAGATGGCGCAGCGCCTGCGACTCCCGCGACGTCACGCAGGCCAGGAACCGCTCGGCCTCGAGGCGGACGCCCTGGTCGAAGGGCTGCTCGGTGGCGGCGCGGACGCAGTCGACGATGTGGCCGGGCGCCACGTGGCCGCGGGCGGCCGCCTGGGCCCGGCGCCGGGCCTGCTCCCAGAACTCGGCGGGCCGCGGTTCGGCCGCACGGTCGCGCAGCCGCGGGTGCAGGCCGCGGGCGGCCGCCATCTCCCGGGCGAAGGCGACGGCGCCCGCATGCAGCTCGCCCTCCAGGAGCCGGTCCACCAGCCCCAGGCGCAGGGCCTCCGCGGCCGGGACGGAACGCCCCGACAGGATCATGTCCAGCGCCGCCTCCACGCCGATGAGCCGCGGCAGCCGCTGCGTGCCGCCGGCGCCGGGAAGCAGGCCCAGCTTCACCTCGGGCAGCCCGACCTTGGCGTCCGGCACCGCCACCCGGTAGTGGCAGGCCAGCGCCACCTCCAGCCCGCCGCCGAAGGCGGTGCCGTGCAGGGCGGCGACGACCGGCTTCGGGCAGTCCTCGATGACGCCCAGGACGGCCTGGCTGTCGGTCGCGGACACCTGGCCGTCGAAGGCGGCGATGTCGGCACCGGCGATGAAGGTGCGGCCGGCGCAGATCAGCACGACGGCCGCGACCGCGCGGTCGCGGCCGGCCTCGGCCACGCAGGCGGCGATCCCCTCCGCCACCGCGCCGGACAGGGCGTTCACGGGCGGGTTGTCGATGACGACCAGGGCGACGTCGCCCTCCCGCCGCAGGGTCACAGGACCGGTCATGGCGTGCCTCGGATGCATTCGCGGGGGCCCCCCGCGAAGAATGCGCCGGGCGGCGTCGCCGCCGCCCGGCAGTCGCGGGAGGATGGATAAGGAGCGCCGCCTCAGGAAAGGGAGGCGAAGCGCTCCAGGTGGAAGTCGACGTTGCCGAACAGCGCGTCGATCGCCGTGAGCCGCTTGAAATAGTGGCCGACCGGCAGCTCGTCGGTCATGCCCATGCCGCCGTGGAGCTGTACCGCCTGCTGGCCGATGAAACGCCCGGCGCGGCCCACCTGGGCCTTCAGGGCGGACGCCGCCGACGCAGCGGCGGTCCCGCCCTCGCCGAGCCGCATGGCCGCCAGCAGCAGCAGCGACTTCGTCTGCTCGTACTCGACGTACATGTCGACCAGCCGGTGCTGGACGACCTGGAAGCGGCCGATGGGCTGGTCGAACTGGACCCGGGTCCGGGCGTACTCGACCGTGCTCCAGAGCAGCACCTCCATCGCCCCCACCGCCTCGGCGCCGAGGGCGAGGATCGCCCGGTCCGCCATGGCTTGGAGCGGGGCCAGCCCGGCGCCGGCGGCGCCGAGGCGGGCCCCGTCGTCCACCCGCACCTGCTCCAGCCGCACATCGGACGCCCGCCAGCCGTCGACCAGGGGATAGTCCCGCCGCGTCAGCCCGGCGGCGTCGCCCGGGACCAGGAAGAGGGTGATCCCCTCGGCCGTCCGCGCGGGGACCACGAAGAGGCCGGCGCTGGGGCCGTGCAGCACGACCGACTTGGCGCCGTCGAGGACCCAGCCGCCGTCCCGGCGCTCGGCCCTTGTCGCGACGGCGCCCAGGTCGAAGCGGGACTGCGGCTCGGTCGCCGCCACCGTCGCCAGCAGCCCGCCGTCCATGATCGGGGGCAGCAGCCGACCCTTCTGGTCCGGCGTGCCGAGCCGGGCGATCAGGTCGCCGGCCATGATGCAGCTGGTCAGGAACGGTTCGACCACGAGGCCGCGGCCGAACTGCTCGGCCACCAGCATGATCTCCACGCCGCCGCCCCCCAGGCCGCCGTCGGCCTCATCGAAGGGCAGCATCAGCCAGCCCAGCTCGGCCATGGTGCGCCAGTGCGCGCGGGAGAAGCCGTCCGGCCCCGCGACGATGGCGCGCCGGGCGTCGAAACCGTAGCGCTCCGCCACGAAGCGGCGGACGCTGTCCTGAAGCAGGACCTGGTCTTCGGAGAGGGTGAAATCCATGGCAGGTCGCGTCCTTGGCAGCGTCGTCCGTCAGAGGCCGAGGACGGCCTTGGCGATGATGTTCTTCTGGATCTCCGACGTGCCGCCGAAGATGGTCGCCTTGCGGTGGTTCAGGTAGAGCGGCATCAGCCGGCCTGTCTCCCCGTCGCCGTCCGGCCCGAACTCCAGGGCGGCGGGACCCGCCGCCTCGATCAGCAGCTCGGTCAGCGCCTGCTGGATCTCGGTGCCCCTGATCTTGAGGATCGAGGACTCCGGCCCCGGCGCCTGGCCGCTGGACACGGTGGCGAGCGTGCGCAGGTCGGTCATCTCCAGCGCCTGGAGCTGGATCTCCACCGCCGCCATGCGGGCGCGGAACAGGGGCTGCTCCATCGCGGCCGGCTGGCCGCCGACGCCCCTCGACGCCACGTCCCTGAGCCTGGCCAGCTGCCGCTTGCACCAGGAGACGCCGGCGATGCCCGTGCGCTCGTGCGTCAGCAGCGCCTTGGCGTAGGTCCAGCCCTTGTTCTCCTGCCCGATGCGGTTCCCGACCGGCACGCGCACGTCCTGGAAGAAGACCTCGTTCACCTCGTGGCCGCCGTCGACGGTGATGATCGGGCGGATGGAGATGCCGGGGGTCTTGAGGTCGATCAGCAGGAAGGTGATGCCCTCCTGCTTCTTCCCCTCGGTCGAGGTGCGCACCAGGCAGAACATCCAGTCGGCATGGTGCGCGTCGGTGGTCCAGGTCTTGGAGCCGTTGACCAGGTAGTGGTCGCCGTCCCGCACGGCGCGGGTGCGCACCCCGGCCAGGTCGGACCCGGCGCCCGGTTCCGAATAGCCCTGGCACCACCAGACGTCGGTGGCGAGGATCGGCGGCAGGAAGCGCGCCTTCTGCTCCTCGGTCCCGAAATGCATGATGACGGGCGCCACCATGGCGAGGCCGAAGGGGGAGACCGGCGGCGCGTCGGCCAGCGCCAGCTCCTCCCAGAAGATGTGCTTCTGGATGGCGTTCCAGCCGGTGCCGCCATACTCGACGGGCCAGTTCACCCCGGCCCAGCCGCGGTCCGCCAGGGCCTTCTGCCAGGCGGTGCGGTCGGCCTTGGAGAGGGTCTCGCCGGCCCGGTTGCGCGCGATGAGCGAGGCGGGCAGCGGTTCGCCGAGGAACCGCCGCACCTCGTCCCGGAACGCCAGGTCGGCGGCGCTGAAGGAGAGATCCATGATCGCGCTCAGAACTTGTACTGGACCTGCAGACCGTAGGTCCGCGGCTCCAGGATGCGGACGTTGCGGTAGCTGCCGACCAGGTCGCTCTCGATGATGGAGTTGGTGATGTTGTCCTCGTCCGCGATGTTGCGCACGAAGGCCTCGACCGACAGGCCGGAGTCCTCGCTGGTGAGGCGCAGCGTGACGTTAGCCGTGCTCCAGGACTTGATCTTGTCGTTGGGCGTGTTGAACTCGCGCGCCCAGTAGCTGCTCTGCCAGCTGTAGTCGCCGCGCAGCGTCGCGTCCCAGCCGGTGGTGCCCACCGCCATGGTGTACTGGCCGCCGACGGTGATCTTCACGTCCGGGGCGTAGGGAAGCTCCTTGCCCTTCAGGTCCACCAGGACAGCCGGGGTGCGGGTCGGCGTGCCGGTGCCGTTCCACTGGGCGGGATTGGCGGGATCGAAGGTCTGGAAGCTGCCGATCTCGGTGTCGAGGAAGGCGACGTTGGCGTTGAACAGCCAGTTCTCCACCGGCGCGAAGAGGAACTCGCCCTCGACGCCCATGATGTCGGCGTCGCCGTTGACCGTCAGCGTGCCGGTGCCGGTGCGCTGGCCCAGCTGCAGGTCGCTGTAGTCGTAGTAGAAGGCCGAGAGGTTCGCCTGCAGCCGGCCGCCGGCCAGCGTGTTCTTGGCGCCGATCTCGTAGGCGTTTATCTTCTCGGGCTTGAAGGTCGGCTGGTTGGTGCTGCCGGCGTTCAGGCCGCCGCTCTTGAACCCGCGCGAGTAGGAGGCGAAGAGCAGCGTCTCGTCGGTGAAGGAGAGATCGGCCTTGTGGTCGAGCGAGACCCTGCCCGTCACCGCGTCGAACTTGCCGCTGCCCACCGTGAAGGGCGGCGGCGCGGAGAGGAAGACGGTGCGGGTGCGGATCGCCTTCTTGTCCTCGGTGTAGCGCAGGCCGACGGTCAGCTTGGTCGCGTCGGTGAAGTTGTAGTAGCCCTCGCCGAAGCCGGCCCAGGACTTGGTCCGCGAATAGGGCGAGCCGTTGAAGAAGTTCCAGGCGGTGTCCGGCAGGCGGAAGACGTTCTTGGCGATCAGCTCCACCGCCGGGTGCCAGATCTCGAAGGCGGCGGCGCCGCGCGTGTCGAAATAGTTGCCGCCGACAGTGAAGTTGAAGGGCCCGGCCATGTCGGAGACGACGCGGAACTCCTGGTACCAGGTGCGGCCGAAGGCGGTGAAGCTGTCGGTCGTGATCAGCCGGTCGGTGGTGACCTGGTTGCCACGCGAGGCGGTGTAGGTCACCGGCGTCAGGAAGCGGAAGGGCAGGTCCGCGTTGTCGAAGTCGGTGTTCGCCTCCGACTTGCCCCAGCTGTGCCCGGAGAGCGAGATCAGCGAGAAGTCGCCGATCTGGTGGCTGATCTCCAGCGTGGTGGAGGTCTGCTCGCCCTTGAAGGTGCTGTCGGTGTCGGCGGCGACCTCGCGCAGGTCGGTCGGGTTCGGCGCGCCGGCGTAGATGTTGAAGCCGGCCGGGACCAGGGCGCCCGTGAAGGGCGCCAGCAGCCGCTGGAAGATCACGCCGCTGACGTCCGGGCTGTCGAAGCCCAGCTCGAAGGGCGAGCAGCCCAGGTTCGGCGTCGCCTTGCAGAGGCGCTTGTTCTCGCGGCTCCGGCTGCTGTCTTCCTTGGAGTAGTTGAAGACCAGGTCGACGCGGGTGTTCTCGCTGACGTTCAGCCGGGTTGAGCTCCGGACCTGGTACTGGTCGCGGCCGTCGATGCGGTTGCCGGTGCCGAGGTTCTTGGTATAGCCGTCGCGCTTCAGGTAGAAGGCGGCGAAGCGCTGCTGCACCGCGTCGGCGAGCGGCAGGTTGATGGCGCCGTGCAGGCGGACGCTGTCGAAGTTGCCGTACTGGGCGTTGACGTAGCCCTCCACCTGGTCGGTGGGCTTGGCGGTGATGACGTTGATGGTGCCGCCGGTGGTGTTGCGGCCGTAGAGCGTGCCCTGCGGCCCGCGCAGCACCTCGATGCGCTCCAGGTCGAAGAACTCGTCGCCGGTGCGGGTGCCGATCGGCACGAAGTTCAGCAGCACGCCGGTGCCGTTGTCGGCCGTGGAGGAGATGGCGTTGTTGCCGACGCCGCGGATGGTCGGGCGGTCGTTGCCGACCAGCAGGAGGTTCGGGACCGACAGCTGCAGGTCCAGCGGGTCCTCGATGCCCTGGCGCTCCAGCGTCTCGCTGCTGAAGGCCGACATGGCGAGCGGCACGTCCTGCGACTGCTCCACGCGCTTGCGGGCGGTGACGATGATCTCCTCGAGGATGTCCCCGTCGGCGGCCATGGCCAGGTCGGGGGCCATGGCCGCCAGCGAGACGCCGGCGGCCAGGGTGGCGAGGAAACGGTGCTTCATCGGGCTCTCGCTTTGGTACATGACTCCCCCCTGTTCTACTTGATTAGGACCGCCGTGGGCGTTGAACCGGCCGTCATGCCGCCACCGGTCCGCGGCCGGAGCGCCGGCCGCCGGACCGGATGCGGACGCATGCCTCGCGCGCCGCCCCAAGCCTCTCTCCCCGAGCGCCGGCCACGCTGCCGTCCTATGCTCCCCGAGGGGGGTGGACATTGCCTGCCGGGCTGTTATTGTACTAACTGTCAATAACGCTATGAGCCCACCGCTCGGGCTGTCAAGCGCTATTTTCCAAACCGTCAATAAGAAGTGCCAGGGAGGCGCGCGGTGGATCGGATTGAGGCCTTGGCCCGCACGGGCATGCTGTCGTCGCTTTACGCCGGGCGCGATCCGGACGGCACGGCCGTGATCGCGGGCGCGGAGCGGCGCAGCTTCCGGGAGCTGCACCTGAACGCCAACCGCTTGGCCGACGCGCTGCGCCGGCGCGGGCTCCGCCCGGGCGACTCGGTGGCCCTGCTGCTGGGCAACCAGCCGGAGTTCATCGAGGCGCATATGGCGGCCATGCGGTCCGGACTGCGGGTGACGCCGATCAACTGGCACCTGACCGGCGGGGAGGTCGCCTACATCGTCCAGGATTGCGACGCCCGCGCGCTGATCGCCGACGCCGCCTTCGCCGGCGCCGCCCTGGAGGCCGGCGGCCCGGCGGTCCGCATCGCCGTCGGCGACGTGGACGGCTTCGAGCGCTGGGACGCCGTGCTGGCCGGCGCCTCCCCCGACGACCCCGCGGAGCCGGCCCTCGGCGTGCAGATGCTGTATACGTCGGGGACGACGGGCCGGCCGAAGGGGGTGCTGAAGCGCGCCCCCGAACCGATCCTGCCGCAGCGCGCCGGCACGCCGATGGGCTTCCGGGAGACGGGCGACGCGAGCCTCTGCTGCGGCCCGCTCTACCACGCGGCGCCGCTGCTGTTCGACATGCGGTGGCCGCTGGCCTCGGGCGTCCCCATCGTGCTGATGGACCGGTTCGACGCCGCCGAGGCGCTGCGCCTGATCGAGGCGCACCGCGTCACCCACACCCACATGGTCCCGACCATGTTCCAGCGCCTGCTGGCGCTGCCGGAGGAGCTGCGCCGGCGGCACGACCTCTCCAGCCTCCGCATGGTGGTCCACGGCGCGGCGCCCTGCCCGCGGGAGACCAAGCGGGGCATGATCGAGTGGCTGGGGCCGGTGCTCACGGAGTATTACGCGGCCACCGAGGGCGGCGGCGGCTTCCAGATCTCGTCGGAGGAATGGCTGCGCAAGCCCGGCAGCGTCGGGCGCCTGCTGCCGGAGTTCGGCGCCCGCGTGCTGCGCGAGGACGGGGGCGACTGCGCGCCCGGCGAGGTCGGGCTGGTCCACCTGAAGTCCGCCGCCGAGGGCCGGTTCGAGTACCACAAGGACCCGGAGAAGACGGCCGCCCTGTTCAAGGGCGACCATTTCACGCTGGGCGACATGGGCTATGTCGACGAGGACGGCTACCTGTTCCTCACCGGGCGGACGGCCGAGCTGATCATCTCCGGCGGCGTGAACATCTACCCGCAGGAGGTCGACGACGTGGTCATCCGCCATCCCGCCGTGCTGGAGGTCTGCACGGTGGGCGCCCCCAACCGCGAGTGGGGCGAGGAGGTGCGGACCGTCGTGGCGCTGGACGAGGGCTATGCGCCCGGTCCGGAGCTGGCCGCCGAGATCCTGGCGTTCGCGCGGCGCCACCTGGCCGGCTTCAAATGCCCCCGGCAGATCGACTTCGTGGACGCCCTGCCCCGCATGCCCACCGGCAAGATCCAGCGCAAGCTGGTGCGGGCCCGCTACTGGGACGGGTCGGGAGAGCGCGTCTGACGGTCCGGCCGGACAGCCCCTTGACAGGCGCTGCCCTCAGGGCCTTTACTGACGGTCTGTCTAATAAGACGGCGCGCTGCCGGCGCCGACCGTCGCAATTCCGCCGGGCAACGAACCGGCCGACCAGGGAGTGGCCGCCGATGCAAGGCAAGTCCGAGGTACCGTTCCTCACCAAGCTGGCCTACGGGACGGTGAACACACCCCTGTCCTTCATCGGCTTCCCGCTGGTGATCTACGTGGCGCCCTTCTATTCGGGCGAGCTGGGCCTGCCGCTGGCGCTGGTCGGCACGATGCTGTTCATCGCCCGCATCACCGACGTCATCACCGACCCGATCGTCGGCATCCTGTCCGACAAGGTGCAGACCCGGTTCGGACGCCGGAAGATCTGGCTGGCGACCGGCACCGCCGTGATGGTGCTGGGCGTCTACATGCTGTTCATTCCCGACCCGCCGGTGACCGTCTGGTACCTGCTGCTCTGGGTGTCGGTGGTCTATCTGGGCTTCACCATGATCGCGCTGCCGCACGAGGCCTGGGGCGGCGAGCTGTCGCCGCACTACCACGAGCGCACGCAGATCACCGGCACCCGGCAGACCTTCGGACTGATCGGGCTGGTGCTGGCCACCGTCGTGCCCGCCGTCATCATCAGCCAGGGCGGCAAGAGCGGGGCGGTGCTGGAGGCGCTCGGCTGGACCGTGCTGGCCACCCTGCCGCTGTCGGTCATGGTCGTCTGCTGGTTCGTCCCGGAGAAGCCGAACGCGCCGGGCGAGGTGCACGTGCCCTTCTGGCGGGGCCTGCAGCTGATGACGCGCAACGGCCCCTTCAAGCGGATCCTGCTGGTTCTCTTCATCGCCGTGATCGGCGAGACCTTCCGCATCACCATCACCTACTTCTTCGCCATGCAGGTGATCGGCATCGCCAACCTCGGCACGCTGTACCTCTGGTACTTCGTGACCGGGCTGCTGGCGATCCCGGTCTGGATCAAGCTCGGCCACCGCATCGGCAAGCACCGGGCGCTGGGCGTCAGCTTCACCATCATCATCCTGTCCAGCGCCGGCATGTACCTCCTGGGCAAGGGCGACACGCTGGCCTTCACCGTGCTGTTCGCGATGAAGGGCTTCTGCTTCGGCTCGCTGCAGCTGCTGCCCTCGGCCATGGTGGCCGACGTGGTCGACGTCGACACGCTGCGCAGCGGCCAGAAGCGGCAGGGGCTCTTCTACGCGGTCGCCGGCGTGGTGCTGAAGCTCGGCATGGCGCTGGGCCAGGGCCTGTCGCTGAACCTGCTGGACCTGACCGGCTTCAGCGCCGCCGGCAGCAACGGGGCGGACCAGCTCTGGTGGCTGTCCTTCTTCTACTGCGTGGCGCCCTGCGCCTTCTTCCTGGTCGCGCTGAGGCTGGTCTGGAAGTACCCGCTGACCGCCGCGCGCCACCGCCGCATCCAGGATCGTCTCCGGCAGCGGGCCGGGGACCCGGCGGGCGCCGCCCCGGCCGCCCGGATCGAGGCGGACGGCGTCGGCGTCCCCGGCGCGCCGCCCCTGCGGGCCGAGCCGATCTGACGGCCGGGCCAGCGGAGGCCGGAATGAACATCACCTTCTCCCCGGAGGAACTGGCCTTCCAGGCCGAGGTGCGCGCCTTCATCCGCGGGCATTTCCCGCCGGAGCGCCCCTTCGCCCACACCAGGGCCGACATCGACCGCTGGAACGCCGCCCTGAACGCCAAGGGCTGGGCGGCCTACAAGTGGCCGGTCGAATTCGGCGGCACCGGGTGGGACGTGACCCGCAAGTACATCTGGGAGCGCGAGTGCGCGCTGGCGGGGGTGCCGGAGCGGCTGGGCGGCATGGGCATGATGATGCTGGCGCCCATCCTCTACGGATACGGCACGCCGGAGCAGCAGCGCCGCCACCTGCCGGGCATCCTCGCGAACGAGGTGGAGTGGTGCCAGGGCTATTCCGAGCCCGGCGCCGGTTCCGACCTGGCGGCATTGCGCACCCGGGCGGTGCGCGACGGCGACCACTACGTCGTCACCGGCGAGAAGACCTGGACCAGCTACGCCCACATCGCCCACTGGATGTTCGCGCTGGTCCGCACCTCCACCGGGGCCCGCAAGCAGGAGGGCATCACCTTCCTGCTGATCGACATGGCCTCGCCCGGCGTCACCGTCCGGCCCATCGTCACCATCGACGGGCGGCACCATTCGCTGAACTCCGTCGTCCTGGAGAATGTGCGGGTGCCGGTGGAGAACCGCATCGGGGAGGAAGGCCGGGGCTGGACCTACGCCAAGGGCCTGCTGACCCACGAGCGCACCGGCCTCGCCTACGTCGCGCAGTCGGTGCGGCGGCTCCGCCTGCTGAAGGAGCGGGCGGCGGCGATGCCGGACGGGCGCGGCGGCACGCTGCTGGACGACCCGGCCTTCCGGGCGAAGCTGGCGGCGGTCGGGATCGACCTGCTGGCGCTGGAGACGACCGAGCTCCGCACCCTGGCCGAAACCGCCGTCGGCGAGGCGCCGGGTCCGCAGTCCTCGATCCTCAAGAGCCGGGGCAGCGTGATCTTCCAGCGCCTGACGGAGCTGGAGATCGAGTGCGCCGGCCCCTTCGCCCTGCCCTACCCGCCGGGCGTGCTGGCGGGAGCGGAGCCGCCGGTCGGCCCCGACTGGGCGCAGGAAGAGATGGCCACATACCTCCTGGCGCGCTCCACCACCATCGCCGGCGGCACCGAGGAGGTGCAGCGCGGCATCGTCGCCAAGCACGTGCTGGGACTCTAGACCATGACGGAAACACCCGTCCGGCCCGACGGCGTGCTGGCCGGCCCCTTCCGCCGGCCGCACAACAACTCCTCCCACGAGGAGGGCACCATCCACGACGACGCCACCGCGCAGCGGCTGGGCTTCCGCGGCGGCACCATCGCCGGCTCCATCCACATGGAGCAGTTCCCGCCCCTGCTGGTGGCGGCGTTCGGCGGGGACTGGTACCGGACCGGCGGGCTGTCGCTCTACTTCCGCAACCCCAGCGTCGATTTCGAACCGGTGCGCGCCTTCCTGCGCCCCACCGCCGGGGACCGCGCCGAGGTCTGGATGGAGAGCGAGGCGGGCGTGCGCATCCTGGACGGCACGGCGTCCTGCGGCAGCCCCGACCCGGACAGCCTGGTCCGCCGCAAGCTGCGCGAGCTGCGCCCCGCCGCCGACATCCGCATGCTGGCGTCGGTCCGGCCCGGCCGCTCGGTCGACGGCGTGCCGACGCGCATCCCCCAGGCCGACATCGACAGGCGGCTTGCCGTCCTGACCGAGCCCGATCCCCGCTTCACCGACGCCTCGATCCTGGGCCGCACCACCGCGCCCCTGTCGGCGACCGTCCACGCGCTGCGGGCGGTGGAGCCGGGACTGGTCGGGACGACGGAGGGGGAGTTCGTCGGGCTGTTCGGCGCCATCGAGCTGCTGTTCCACGACGGTCCCGTCTTCGCCGACACCGAATACCTGGCCCGCGGCCGGGTCGTGGCCCTGGCCGAGACGCCCAAGACCGAGATGCTGTGGTACGAGGCCGTTCTCGCCGATCCCGCCACGGGGCGCGACGTGGTCTCGACCCTGCACATGTCCCGCCTGCTGAAGGCCACCTCACCCCTCTGGAGCTGATCCATGAAGCGCATCGCACCGGCCCTGGCGGCCCTTCTCCTGCTGACCGCCGCCCCCGTCCTGGCGGAGGCGCCCGCACGGGTCGCCGCCGCCGCCGCCCCGGGACCGATCGCCAGCGTGCCGCCGGTGGACGCGCCGGAACTGGCGCGCACCGGCGCCTTCGCCGTGGGCACCCGGGTGACGGACCTCGCCTACGCCGCCCCCGACATCGCCAAGGTGGCCGGCGGCGCCGCGGGCGCGACGGCGGAGCGGAAGCTGGCGCTGCGGCTCTGGTACCCCGCCGAGGGCGACGCGGCGCCCGCCGCGCGCATCACCTATTCCGGCACGCTGCCGCCGGCCGCGCCGGGCGGGCAGCCGACGCCCTACGGCTATGCCGGCATCGCCGCGGAGAGCGCCAGGCCCTCGGCCAAGGGGCCCTTCCCGCTGGTGGTGATCTCCCACGGCTTCAGCGGCCGCGCCACGACCATGGCTTGGCTGGGCGAGAACCTCGCCAGCAAGGGCTACGTCGTCGCCGCGCCCGACCATAACGACGGCACCTACACCGGGCCGCAGTCGCTGGTCCCGGCGCTGCTGTTCCGCCCGATGGACCAGCGCGCGGTCATCGCGACGGTGACGTCCGACCCCGCCCTGAAGCCCCTGGTCGACGCGAACCGGATCGGCATCGTCGGCTATTCCATGGGCGGCTACGGCGCGCTGAACCTGGCGGGCGCCGGCTTCAACCCCAAGGGCGTGCCCGCCAGCTTCATGCCGGGCGGCCTGCTGGCGCCGCACACCCACGGCAATCCCGGCTTCACCGCCGTGCCGGGGCTGAAGGCGGTCGCCGCCATCGCGCCCTGGGGCGCCCAGTCCAGCATCGGCGCCTGGTCCAGCGAGACGCTGGCCGGCGTCAGGCTGCCGCTGATGCTGCTGGTCGGCGACCAGGACGACATCTCCGGCTATGCCGACGGCGTGAAGTCGATCCATGACGCGGCGGTCAACGCCGACCGCTCGATGCTGGTCTTCCAGAACGCCGGCCACACCATCGGCATCATGGGCGCGCCGGCGGAGGCGCAGGGCGTGCTGCAGCAGGTCGAGTATTTCGAGGACCCGGTCTGGCGCAAGGAGCGCATCCTCGCCATCAGCCAGCACTTCCTGACCGCCTTCCTGGACACGCACCTGAAGGGCGACGCGGCCAAGGCCCGCTACCTCTCTCCGGCCGTCGCCAGGTCCAACGAGGGCGTCTGGCAGCTGCCCCCCGGCGCGCCGTCCGACGCCGGCTACAGCACCGGCAAGGACGGCGTCACCGTGTGGCCCGGCTTCCAGCGCCGCTGGGCCAAGGGGCTGGAACTCCACCGCGCGAAGCCGTGAGGTCAAGCCCCGGGGGCTCTTAAAGCGGTCGATCGGCCGAGCCCCCTCCCCCGCCGGGGGAGGGGCAATGATGGCCAAAGCCTGGGGAGATGGATTTCCGACCCCCCTACTCCCGCCAGGCGGCGACGCCGGCGGGGGGCAGCTCGGGCCCGCCGATCAGGAAGCCGGTCCCCGGCGGCGCCGGGGCCGGGCGCGGTTCGGGCGCGTAGTTGACGGCGAAGCGCAGGGTCCCGCGGGCGCGGGTGCGCACCCCCTCCGGCAGTTCGGCCGCCGCAAGACCCGCAGCGGCGGCCACGTCGCGCAGCACCCGGTCCAGCAGCCCGGGCCCCGGCCAGCAGGCGAGGTAGTCGACCCGCCCGTGGCGGAACCAGGCGCCGCCCCCGTCCGCGTGGACGGCCAGCGGTTCCAGCGCGGTGCGGACATGCTCGCGCCAGCGCTCCACCCCCAGCCGCTCGCCTCCGACCAGCACCGCGTCGCCGCTTCCCGGCCGCAGCGACTCCACCCGCGTCACCGCCAGCGGGATGAGGCGCGACAGATGGCCCGGCGCCAGCCCGGCCGGGATGTGAAGCTCGGGCGTGCGGCTGCCGCTGCGCGGGCCGATCAGCAGATGCGCGCCGGACCGCTCGGCCGCCGCCACGAAGGCCTCCGACGCGATCGGCAGCGACGGCGCGACCACGAGCCTGTAGCCCGTCAGGTCCGCGTCCGGCGCCACCACGTCGACGTCGAGCCCCAGGCGCCGCAGCCCGGAATAGACGGCGAAGGCCAGCTCCAGCCAGCGATAGCTCCGCCCCTGCGGCTGGATGCGCGACAGCCAGTCCGCCTCGTAGTCGAAGACCAGCGCCACAGGTGCCGTGCGCGGCGGGCCCGGGTCGGGCAGCGCCGCGATTTCGGCCGCGACCTGGCGCGCCTCGGCGGCGCCCGCATCCTCGCTGCGGTCGGGCAGGTGCAGCCCGGCGTGGTTCTGCTCCTGGGCGAAGGGGCACTGGCGCCAGCGGAAGTAGGAGACGACCTCCGCCCCGTGGGCGAAGGCCTCCCAGGTCCAGGCGCGCACCATGCCGGGCAGCGGCGCCGGATTGTAGGCGGCCCAGTTCACCGGCCCGGGCTGCTGCTCCATGACCCACATCCGGCCGCGCCCGCAGCCGCGGTAGAGGTCGTGGTGGAAGGCGGCGATGTCGGGATGCCCCTGGCGGCGGAACCGCTCCTTCTCCGCGTCGCCGAACCAGAACTGCTCGGTGAAGCCCAGCGGATAGCTGTCCCAGGTCGCCACGTCCAGGTCGCGGGCCACGGCGAAATGGTCGAACTCCGTGTAGAAGCCCATGAAGTTGTGGACGACGTCGCGGCCCGGCGACAGCCGCCTCAGGATGTCGGCCTGCAGCCGGTTGAACGACACGACCTCGTCGGAGGCGAACCGCCACCAGTCCATGCGGTGCGAGGGGTTGGCCTCGGTGACGGTGAGGATCGGCGCGTCCACCTCCTCGAAGCTGCGGTACTCCTGGGACCAGAACACCGCCCCCCAGGCCCGGTTGAGGGTTCCCACGTCGCCATAGCGCGCCGCCAGCCACCGCCGGAAGCGGGCGAGCGCCGCGGCGGAGTAGCTGATCGTGGTGTCGTGGCAGCCATACTCGTTGTCGGTCTGCCAGGCCGCGACGGCGGGATGGCGCCCGTAGCGCTCCGCCACCGCCGTCACGATCCGGGCGCACTCGGCCCGGTAGGGCTCGTGCGAGAAGCAGTAGTGGCGGCGGGAGCCGAAGCGGCGCGGCCGGCCCTGCTCGTCCACCGCCAGCATGTCGGGATGCCGGTCCACCAGCCATTTGGGCGGCGTGGCGGTCGGCGTGCCCAGCACGAGCTTCAGGCCCCGCGCCGCCAGCGTGTCGACGGCGCGGTCCAGCCAGCCCCAGTCGAAGCGGCCCGGTTCCGGCTCGATCCGGCTCCAGGCGAACTCGCCGATGCGGACCAGCGACAGGCCCATGGCGCGCATCCGGTCGGCATCCTCCGCCCACCACTCCTCCGGCCAGTGCTCCGGGTAGTAGCAGACGCCCAGGCGCATTCCGCGGTCCATGGCTCATGCCCTCCCGAAGCGGCCGACGGGCAGCCCGCGCACGCCCGGATCCAACGCGAAGACGCCGCCGGCCAGCGGCTGTCCGGCAAGCGCCTCCTCCGACAGCCCGACGCGGGCGGAGGTGACGTAGAGCGTGGCCAGGTCGTCGCCGCCGAAGGCGCAGCTGGTCGGGTTCCCGACGGGCAGCGGCACCACCCGGTCGATGCCGCCGTCCGGCGCGTAGCGCACCACCCGCGCCGCGCCCCACTGCGCGTTCCAGAGGAAGCCTTCCGCGTCCATGGCGGAGCCGTCGGGCGTGCCGCCGTCGCCGGCGGCGAAGACCCGCCGGTTCGAGAGGCGGCCGGAATCCGGTTCCAGGTCGAAGGCGTACAGCGTGGCCTCGCCGGAATCAGCGAAGATCATGCGCCGCCCATCGGGCGACCAGGCCAGCGTGTTGGGGATGCGGAGCCCGTCCAGCACCCGCTCCGCCCGCCAGCCGGCATCGATCCGGTAGAGGGCACCCGAGGCCTGCGCCTCCGCATCGTCCATGGTGCCGACCCAGAAGTTCCCCCACGGGTCCGCCTTGCCGTCATTGCTGCGGTTGCCGGGCCGGTCGGGCTCCAGCACCAGGCGGATGTCCAGCTTGCCCGTGGCCGGGTCCAGCAGACCGACGCCTTGGTCGGAGGCGACGACCAGCCCGCCGCCGGCCAGCGCCGCGGCGCTGCAGCGCGCGGGCAGTTCCAGCGTGCCGAACGCCTCCTTGCCCGGCGCCAGCCAGTGCAGCCGGCGTCCCTTGATGTCGAACCAGTAGAGGCGCCGGGCATCCGGGTCCCAGAGCGGGCCCTCCCCGAGCAGGCAGCGGCTTTCCGCGACGCAGCTTGGCAGTGACATGGGTCCTCGCGTCTGATGACAGGCGCTCAGTTAAGCTGCTATTGTACTTATCGTCAATAACTGGTGGACCTCCATGACGGCGTCTCTCCGGCATGAATGGGCGGACGGTGCCGGCGTCCGGCTGCACTGCGCCGTGATGGGCGAAGGCGAGCCGGTGCTGCTGCTGCACGGCTTCCCGGACTTCTGGTACGGCTGGCGCCGGCTGATGCCGCTGCTGGCGCCGCATTGCCTGGCCGTGGCGCCCGACCTGCGCGGCTACAACCTCTCGGACAAGCCCGCCGGTCCGGACGCCTACGCCATGGACGCGCTGGTGGCCGACATCGCGGCGCTGGCCCGCCGCTACGGGCGGGGCCGGCCGGTGGCGGTCGTCGGCAACGACTGGGGCGGCGTCGCGGCCTGGGTGGCGGCGGAGCGGCATCCGCAGCTCTTCCGCCGCCTCGCGATCCTGAACGCACCGCACCCGGCGGTGCTGGCCCGGGCGCTGCGGGAGGACCCGGCGCAGCGGCAGGCGGTGGACTACATGCGGCGGCTGCGTCAACCCGGTATCGAAACGATCCTGGCGGCCAATGACTTCGCGCCCCTCCTCGGGGCCATGGCCGAGCTGTCGGACGGCGGGCACCTGGACCCTGCGGACATCGCCGCCTACCGCGAGGCCTGGGCCCGGCCGGGCGCGCTGGCCGCCATGCTGGGCTGGTACAGGGCCGCTTCCTTCACCCCGCCCGAACCCCACTGGCCCTGGCCCGGGGCGCCCATCGAGGTGTCGGCGTTGCTGCTGTGGGGAGCCCGCGACGGCGCGCTCCTGCCCGGGCTGGCCGAGGCGCACCGGCCGATCTGCACCGACCTGCGCCTGCACCTGCTGGACGGGGTCAGCCACTGGCCCCAGGTCGAAGCGCCGGAACGCGCCGCCGACCTCCTCCTCCCCTTCCTCCTGACGGACCGCTAGCCCCGGAGTCCCCCCCCATGACCGAACGCCCCGCCTTCGTCCGGCTGGACGGGCCCGCCTCGACCCTGATCCTGGATTGCCGCGGCCCCGCCCCCAACGTGCTGCACTGGGGCGCCAGGCTGTCGGGCGACACCGACCCGGAGGCGCTGGCCGGCCTGCTGGAGCGCGAGGAGGCGCCGGGGTCCCCGGCGGTGGAGGCGCAGCTGGCGCTCACGCCGCTGGCCGGCCAGGGCTTCCCCGGCCGGCCCGGACTGCTGGCGCACCGGCAGGGGCGCGGCTGGGCGAGCTACGCCGTGCTGGAGACGGTCGAGCGGCCGGAACCGGGCCTGCTCGTCCTGCGCTCCCGCGACCGGGCGGGCGGAACCGTCCTGCTGCACCACATGCGGCTTCATCCCGACGAGGACACGCTCACCGCCTGGACGGAGCTCGTCAACGACGGCGACACCGTGCTGGAGGTGGAATGGTGCGCCGCCCCCTGCCTGCCGCTGCCGCCGTGCGCGACGGCGTTCCTGACCTTCGAGGGCCGCTGGGCCGGCGAGTTCGGAACCCGCCGCGTCGAGCGGGCACCCGGCGGCGTCGTCCGCGAGAACCGGCGCGGCCGCACCTCCCACGATGCCTTTCCCGGCCTGATCGCGCTGGAGGCGGCGTGCGGCGAGCACCGGGGGGAGGCCTGGGGCTTCCATCTCGGCTGGAGCGGCAACCACCGCGTCCAGGCCGACCACCTGTCGGACGGGCGCGGCTACGTCCAGATGGGCGAGCTGCCGCTGCCGGGCGAGCTGCGCCTCGCCCCCGGTACCAGCTACCGCAGCCCGGTGCTCTACGCCGCCTACTCGGGAAAGGGCCTGAACGGTCTCTCGGGCGCCTTCCACCGGCACTTGCGCGCGCGGCCCGGGCACGGACGGCTGCGGGCCAAGCCCCGGCCGGTCCACTACAACAGCTGGGAGGCGGTCTATTTCGACCATGAGCCGGCCGTGCTGATGGAGCTGGCGAGCGTGGCCGCCGGCGTCGGGGTGGAGCGCTTCGTCCTGGACGACGGCTGGTTCCGGGGACGCCGCAGCGACCGCGCCGGCCTCGGCGACTGGGAGGTGGACCGCGGCGTCTACCCGGACGGGCTGGGACCGCTGGCCGCCCACGTGCGCGGCCTCGGCATGGAGTTCGGGCTGTGGCTGGAGCCGGAGATGGTGAACGCCGACAGCGACCTGTTCCGCGCCCATCCCGACTGGGTGCTGGGCACGCCGCCGGCGCCGCAAATCCCGTTCCGCAACCAGATGGTCCTCGATCTCGGCCGCCCCGAGGTCCGCGACCACCTGTTCGGCCGCATCGACGCCCTGCTGCGCGACCTGCCGATCTCCTACCTGAAGTGGGACATGAACCGGGACGTGAGCCAGCCCGGCGGTGCCGACGGGACGCCGGCCGCCAGGACCCACGTCCTCGGCCTCTACGACCTCGTCGACCGCGTGCGGGCGGTGCATCCCGGGGTGGAGATCGAGAGCTGCGCGTCGGGCGGCGGCAGGGCCGACTACGGCATCCTCGGCCGCACCGACCGCATCTGGACGTCCGACAGCAACGACGCGCTGGACCGGCTGGCGATCCAGCGGGGCTTCTCGCTCTTCTTCCCGCCGGAGCTGATGGGGGCCCATGTCGGCCCGGAGGACTGCCACATCACAGGCCGCCGCATCCCGCTGGCGACGCGCGCGGCGGTGGCCCTCTTCGGCCACATGGGGCTGGAGATGGACCTGCGCCGCCTGTCCGCGGCCGAGCTGGAGGAGTTGCGGGCCGCGATCGCGCTGCACAAGCGCCTGCGGCCCCTGCTCCATGGCGGCGAGGTGGTGCGGCTGGAGGCGGAGCCGGGCTCGCAAGCCTCCGGCGTGGTGGCGGAGGACCGCGCCGAGGCCGTCTTCGTCCATGCGACCGTGACCGAGCCGGCGGGCTATTTCCCCGGCCGGCTGCGGTTCGCCGGCCTCGATCCGCACGCTCGGTACCGGCTGGAACTCGTCTGGCCCGCGCTCCTGCCCCGCCGGTCGCCGGTGGCGGACAGGCTCCGGGACGGCATGGAGGCGGGCGGCGACGTGCTGATGGCCGTCGGGTTCCAGCTGCCCCGCCTGCCGCCGCAGTCGGCCCTGGTGCTGCACCTCCGCCGGGCGGGATGACCGCGCCGGACGGGGTGGTCGCGCGGGACGGGCCCGGTCAGAAGTTCGCCGACTTCAGCGCCCCGCCATCGACGCGCAGGTTGGCGCCGGTGATGTAGCCGGCGGCGGGGCTCGCGAGGAAGGCCACGGCATTCGCCACCTCCTCCGGCGTCGCCAGCCGGCCCATGGCGGGCAGGCGCTGGGCGGAGGCGAAGAGGGCCGGGTTCTGGTCGCGCACCATGGCCCAGAAGCCGCCTTCGAACAGCACCGGACCGGGCGAGACCGCGTTGACGCGGACGCCCGCGGCGGCATTGCGGACGGCCAGCTGGCCGCAATGGTTGATGAGCGCGGCCTTCATCGTGCCGTAGGCCTCCTCGCCCGGCGGCAGCTGGGTCAGCACCGACGCGATGGAGGCGACCACCACGACCGCGCCCCGGCTGTCCCTCAGCGCCGGCAGGGCCAAGTCGATGGTGCGGACATGCTGGAGGAAGTCGGCCTCGAAGGTGTCCCGGTAGAGGGCCTCGCCCTTCGTGTGGATGCGGGTGGAGACGTTGCTGACCAGCACGTCCAGCCCGCCCAGCGCCTCCTGCATGCGGCCCATGGCGGCCCCGAAGGCAGCGGCGTCGCGGATGTCGACCGCCTCGCCGAAGGCCGGGACGCCCCTGGCCCGCAGCCGCTCCACCGCCTGCGCCACGCCCTCGGCGCCGCGCGCGCAGATCGCCACCGAGGCGCCCTCCGCCGCCAGCGTCTCGGCGATGGAGAGCCCGATGCCGCGGCTGGCGCCGGTCACGATGGCGCGCTTGCCCGCCAGTCCGATATCCATGGTCAGTTCCTTTCCGAATTGCGTCGTGCCGACCTCAGTCGGCCATGTCGCCGCCGTCCACCGGCACCGCGGTGCCCGTCATGAAGGAGGCCTCCCGGCTCGCCAGGAAGGCCACGGCGGCGGCGATCTCGTGCGGTTCCGCATAGCGTCCCAGCGGCACGCCCTGGACGAAGCTGCGGCGGAAGGCGTCCAGGTCCTCCGCCCCGTGCTTGCGCTCCAGCGCGAAGACCATGTCGGTCGCGGTGGGCGACGGGCAGACGGCATTGACCCGGATGCCGAAGGCGGCCAACTCGATGGCGGCGCCCTTGGTCATGCCGATGACGGCGTGCTTGCTGGCGGTATAGGCGACGATGTTGCGCCCGCCGCCCAGGCCCGAGATGGAGGAGATGTTCACGATCGCCCCGCCGCGCTCCTTCATCGAGGGCGCGACCATCTTCATCCCCAGGAAGACGCTCCGCGCATTGACCGCCATGACCCGGTCGAACACGTCTACCGGGTAGTCGAGGATCGGCCTGATGGCGCCGGAGATGCCGGCGTTGTTCACCAGGATGTCGATGCGGCCGAAGGCGGCGTTCGCAGCGTCCACCGCGCGCTCCCAGGTTTCCGGCAGGGAAACGTCGCCCGGGCTCGCCACGCAGCGGCTCCCCAGCGCCGCCACGGCGGCCTGGCACTCGGCGAGCGGCGCCTCGGCGAGGTCGATCGCGACGATGTCGGCGCCGTCACGGGCCAGCCGCTCCACCACGGCGAGCCCGATGCCGCGGGCGGCGCCGGTGACCACGGCCACCTGGCCGGCGAAGGGTTTCGGATCGGTCATTGGGCAGGCCTTCCGGGGCGGCGCTCGGCGACACGGGCGACGAGCAGCGGGTCGGGCAGATGGGAGAGGGAGAAGGACCGGCCGGGGGCCGCCGTCTCGACGAGCTTGATCAGGTTGCCGTCAGGGTCGCGGGCCAGCGCCGCCGGGACGGTGCCGGGAGGGCGGTCGAGCACGCAGCCGCCGAGGTCCGCCACCATCCGGCAGGCGTCCGCGACCGACGCGACCTCGACCCCGACATGGGCGTAGCCGGGAGCGGCATCCTCGGCATCGGCCCTCGGCCCGGTCGCCGGCTCCAGGTACTGCCAGATCTCCAGCTGGAGCGTGTCGAGGGCAACCCAGGCCGGCCGGGCGACCACGCCCTCCAGGCCCGAGATCAGGTCCAGCGCCGGGTACGGGCCGACGGTCCTCCCCGGCTTGGCCGGGACGCCCAGCAGGGCGCCGTAAAAGGCCGTCGCCCGGTCGATGTCGGGCGACGCGATGGCGATGTGGGCGGCCCAGGCGGCCTCGTCCGGATCGGCGTAGGGCACGCTCTCGATCTCGAAGACGTTGCCCTCCGGGTCGCGCCCGTAGATGTAGAGATGCCCGGTGCCGAGGTCGACCAGCGGCCCGTGGAACCGCGCGCCGGCCGCCAGCGCCGCGTCGCGCAGCCGCGCCGCGTCGGGTCCCTGCAGGCAGAGATGGGTGATGCCGGCCTCGTTCACCGGCCGGTCGGCGGCGCGGCCCGGGGCCGGGCAATGCTCGAGTTCCACGTAGAGGTTGCGGCCGCGCAGCAGCATCGCGCCGCCGAAGGGCGACGGGACCGCGGCCGGCTCGAACCCCGCGACGGCGCGCAGGAACGACGCCGTCGCCGCGGGGTCGCGGACGCGGAGCCCGACATGGTGCAGCCGCCGGAACGGGCCGGGCAGCGGCGTCGGGTGCGGTAGGGCGGCAGATGCTGACATGCCGGCAGGGCCCTCCGGGAGCGGGGCGGCCGCCAGCCATCGGCTGCGGCCCCCGTCCCCATTATTGTACTATCCGTCAGTAACGGTAGGGGGCAGCCGGCGGGCGTGTCAAGGCTTGTTGTACATGCCGTCAGTAATAGGGCTCAGGCGACGGCCGGGCGGCCGTTGCCGGCGGGCCGCCCGGCGTAAGCGAGCGACAGGGCCTTCAGCCCGCCGGTCAGCAGCCGGACGCAGAGGTCCTCGGCCATGTCGAGGTCGACGTTCTCTTCCGAAACGAGCTTGCCGGCCCGATCGGTGACGGCCATCAGCAGGTGCGTCGACGCGATGGCGACGTCGAGGGGCAGCTGGAACTCCTTGCGGACCTGCTTCACGAAGTAGCGGATGGTCTGCTCCTGCTGGACCCGGTTGCTCTCCTGGATGAGCCGGACCACCGAGGGGTCGCTGAACAAGGCCTGCAGCAGCGCGCCGCGTTCCTTGATGTGCTGCAGGTAGAGGCGGGTCGTGAAGCGGATCAGGTCGTCGAAGTTGTCGACGCGCAGGATCTCCTCCAGCCCGCGGGCGCGCAGCCCCTCGAACTCGCGGTTGAGGAGCGCGGCCAGCAGATGGTCGCGGCTCGGAAAGTAGTTGTAGACCAGCGCCTTGCTGATGCCGGCCTCGCGGCCGAGGCGTTCCATCGAAACCGCCGTCAGCCCCTCCTCGATGATGAGGCGGGCAGCGTCGTTCAGGATCTGGTTCTGCCGCGCCTCCGGCGTAAGCCGCCGGCGCCGCGGCCTCGTCGACGTCTCGACCATGGTCAGTCACCCTTTCAGTCCAGGCATTAAGGGTAACGAAGCACCGGATGGCAAGGGCGACGGGATTGCCGGACGGCGCCGGGCGGCCCCCCGCGCGGCTCAACGCCCGCACGGGGGCCCGGCACCCGCCGTCCCGGCACGGCGGGTCCCGGCGGCCGCCTCAATGATTGTCGCGCGGCACGCCATGGGTCTGCGCGATCCTCCGGAACCGCTCGGCGCCCTCCAGGATGGCGCCGCTTTCCAGCTGTCCCACGAGCGACCGCTGGATGGCCTGCCAGGGGGTCTGCGACGGCGGGTAGGCATAGCCGCCGGCGGCGGCCAGCGCCTCGCGCCGCGCCTCGATCTCGGCTTCGGGCACCAGCATGTCGGCCGTGCCGCGCCTGAGGTCGATGCGCACGCGGTCACCGGTGCGCAGCAGCGCCAGCCCGCCATCCGCCGCCGCCTCGGGCGAGGCGTTCAGGATGGAGGGCGATCCCGAGGTGCCTGACTGGCGCCCGTCGCCCAGGCAGGGCAGCGCCTTCACGCCGTCCAGGAGGAGATGCGCCGGCGCCCGCATGTTCACGACCTCGGCCGCTCCCGGGTAACCGACCGGTCCGGCGCCCCGCATGACCAGGAGGGTCTCGGCGGTGATGCCGGTGGCCGGGTCGTCGATGCGGCGATGGTAGTCCTCCGGCCCGTCGAAGACGACGACCGGCCCCTCGAAGGCGTCCGGGTCCTCGGGATTGCTGAGATAGCGCTCCCTGAACTCCCGCGAGATCACGCTGGTCTTCATGATCGCGGACCGGAACAGGTTGCCCGACAGCACGAGGAAACCGGCCTCCTCCTGCAGCGGGTCGTGGAACGGCCGGATGACCTTCTCGTCCTGGATGGCGGCGCCGCGGCAGTTCTCCCCGATGGTGCGGCCGTTCACGGTGATCGCGTTCTCGCGGATCAGCCCATGGGCCATGAGCTGGTTGACCACCGCCGGTACGCCGCCGGCATGGTAGTAGTCCTCGCCGAGATACTCGCCGGCAGGCTGGAGGTTGACCAGCAGCGGAACCCTGAGCCCGAACTCCTGCCAGTCGCGGATGTCGAGCTCGACGCCGAGGTGGCGGGCGATGGCGATCAGGTGGATCGGCGCGTTCGTCGACCCGCCGATGGCGGAGTTGAGGACGATGGCGTTCAGGAACGCGTCGCGGGTCATGATGTCCGACGGCTTCAGGTCCTCGCGGACCATGTCCACGATGCGCTTCCCGGTCCGGTAGGCGGCCTCCTGGCGGTCGCGGTAGGGCGCCGGGATCGCGGCGGAGCCGGGAAGCGACATGCCCAGCCCCTCCGCCAGGCTGTTCATCGTGGTCGCCGTGCCCATGGTGTTGCAGTAGCCCGTGGACGGCGCCGACGAGGCGACCAGGCGGATGAAGCCGTCCTGGTCGATCTCGCCCGCCGCAAGCATCTCGCGGGCCTTCCAGACGATGGTGCCGGACCCGGTCCGCTCCCCCTTGTGCCAGCCGTTCAGCATCGGCCCGACGGAAAGCGCGATGGCCGGGATGTTCACCGTCGCCGCCGCCATCAGGCAGGCCGGCGTGGTCTTGTCGCAGCCGATGGTCAGCACCACCCCGTCCAGCGGATAGCCGTGCAGCACCTCGACCAGCCCGAGATAGGCCAGGTTGCGGTCGAGTCCGGCGGTCGGACGCTTGCCCGTTTCCTGGATCGGGTGGACCGGAAACTCGATGGCGATGCCGCCCGCCTCCCGGATGCCCTCGCGCACCCGTTCGGCCAGGACCAGGTGATGGCGGTTGCAGGGGCTCAGGTCCGAGCCGGTCTGGGCGATGCCGATGATCGGCCGGCCGCTGCGCAGCTCCTCCAGGCTGAGCCCGAAGTTGAGATACCGCTCCAGGTACAGGGCGGTCATGTCGGTGTTGTCGAGGTTGTCGAACCAAGCAGCCGAGCGGAGCTTGGAGGCCGGGGGCGGTGTGAGCGTCATGCGGGTATCCGGGCGCAGCTGTCCAGCAGGGAGCGCCAAGCCTAAACTCCTACAAAAGCCTGTCAATAACTCATACAAATATGCGCAGCCGGCGGACGGGTGCCCGGTGCCGGCCGCGACCCGGGCTCCCGGATCGGCGGGCTTGCCGCCATCCCGCCCAGCCGCCACTCTGCGCCATCGTCCATGCCGTCCCCGGGGGAGCGCCCGCCTTGCCACAGCCTGACCTCACGACACGGGCACCGTCGCGGTGAGCGCAGGCGTGCACAGGCGCGCGCTGCGCATCCATGGCGAGATCGCCCGGAAGCTGGGTGCGTCGATCGTCTGCGGCGAGCTGCGGCCGGGCACTCTCCTCAGCGGTGAGATCGAGATGAGCGCCGGGCTGGGCGTGTCGCGCACGGCCTACCGCGAGGCGGTGCGGATGCTCATCGCCAAGGGGCTGGTGGAGTCGCGGCCGAAGATCGGCACCCGCATCACGCCGCCGGAGCGCTGGCACCTCCTCGATCCCGACGTGCTGTCCTGGATATTCGGGACCGAGCCGCCCGCGTCCCTCCTGCACAGCCTGTTCGAGCTGCGCCGCATCATCGAGCCGGAGGCGGCGAGGCTGGCCGCGGAGCGCCGGGCCCCCGCGGACCTGGACCGGATGGCGGAGGCCCTGGACGGGATGGCCCGCCACACGCTCGAAAGCGAGGCGGGCCGCGCCGCGGACCACGCGTTCCACACGGCGCTCCTGCAGGCCACCGGCAACCCCTTCATGGCAAGCCTGGCCGCCGGCGTCGCCGCCGCCGTGACCTGGACGACGATCTACAAGCAGCGTGGCGGCCCGCTGCCGCGCGACCCGGTTCCGGACCACCGCGCGGTCTTCCTGGCCATCAGGGCGGGCGATGCGGCGCGCGCGCAACGGGCCATGGCCGTGCTGGTCGACATGGCGCTCGCCGACACCCTCGCGGCCGGCAGGCAGGGCGGGTCCGGCGGGTAGGACGGAACGGTCCCATGGCGATTTCCGGCTCCAGCCGCCCGCGCGCCGGCGGCCGCCGGGGCTGGGGACCGCCTGCCCGACAGGGGTCCTCCGCCCCGGGCGGCACGGTCAGCGCGTGTCGGCGGTGTAGCGGGACGTCTCCTGCCGGGCGATGGCGATGATGCGCGAGGTGTCGCACTTCGCCGCCGTGTGCATCTGGATGACGTTGTTCTGGATCAGCAGGTACATCGTCATCAGCTCGGGGTTCGGCATGGCCGCGTCGCCCCCGCCGCTGCCCT